>CALMZO010000374.1 GCA_937870825.1 uncultured Chloroflexota bacterium
CGCAAATAGCCCGCCTGATGCGCGTGGCGCGCGGCTTCCAGTAACAATTCCAGCGCGCGTGCCAATTCCCCATTGTGATAGCGCGTTACCGCCAGACTGTTCAACACATTCGCCAATTTTGCAGAATGTCCGATGCGTTCCCAATAGGTACGCGCGATTCGAAAGTGCATTTCCGCGCGCGCATGGTCGCCGCGCAGACTATATGTATTCCCCAAATCACTCTCGGCATCCGCTTTCAAAAAATGTTGGTCTGCCAATTCTGCCAATGTCGAGGCGCGTTCCAAATAATCAATTGCGGATTCCCATTGCCCTGCCCGCACATGCAATCCACCCATTGTGCGGTAGCCGAGCGCATGTAGAAAGGATTCGCGGTCGGGCAAGAGCGCCAGCGCGCGTTCGCAGCGTTCCATTGCGCGCGCGGACATTGCATCATGACGCGCCGAAGTAATGAGCGCGCGCGCGTGATTCAACGCGTCGCCGCGCCGTTCAAACGCCGCAATCGCTTCGTCAAAACGGCGCTGCGCGTTCTCCATTGCGCCCTCGTCCGAGTCGAGGATTGCGCGCCACAACAACAATAGAGGTTCGTCGCGCAACACCTCCTCCCCTAGCGCATTCAGCCAGCGCGACAGCGTATTTGCCCGCCCGCGTTCATAGTACTCATCCACAATCAGCAGAATCAAACGCGCCGCATTTGCAGAATCCTTTGCCGAGAGCCAATACTCGATCGCCTGGTCCAGTTTGCCGCGCCGTTCAAACACGCGCGCCGCTTTTTCCAACAGTGCCGCATGGCGCGACGCGTGCATTTGCCGCAGACGCGCTTGCAGAAAGTCACGAAAGAGATGGTGATAACGAAAGCCCGCGTCCTGGACACGCGTGACAAACAAATTGCGTTTTTCCGCCAGCTGGAGCATTGCTTCCGAATCGCTGCGCCCCAACAATTCATTGCAGAGCTCGATATTGATTTCTGCCAATACCGAGCTGTCCAACAAAAATTGCTGCAACTCGGCCGACTGCTGTGACCAAACTTCGTCGGCGAGATAATCAAAGAGTTGGAGGCCCGGTCCGAATCCTTTGATCCACTCGTGCAGCAAACCGCGCCACAATGTCGGCGTCGTCAAAACGATTCCCGTAATCCATCCTTCCGACTGCGTTGCCAATTCGTCCGCAATCGTCGGCGTGATTTCGAGACCGAAATTTTTCTGTATCAGCACGCGAATTTCATCGGCTGTGAAACGCAAATCATTCGTTCCCAAACCCACAACCTCCAATTGCGCGGTCAAGCGCGACAGAGTTAACTGGGTCGGAATCGTGCGGCTCGACAACATCAAGTGTGCGTTGTCCGGCAAGTAATACAAAAAGCGGTCCAGAAAACGGTTAATCGTTTCACTTGCTTCGACGAGATGATAATCGTCCAAGACGAGAACAAAGAACGAATCGATCTGCTCGTGGATGTCCGTAATCAGCGCGGCCACATACGCGTCGAGCGATTTTTGCTCCGGTTCGCGCAGCAGCGCCAGGGAGCGCCCGCCAAACTGCGGAAACAAACGTTGCATCGCCGCGACCAGATATTCCAAAAACACATGCAAGTCTTGGTCGCTTTCGTCCAAGCTGTACCAACACACCGGCAATTTGGTATCGTGCGCGAAATCAACCAGCAGGCTCGTCTTGCCATAGCCCGCCGCCGCCGAAATCAAAATCAACTTGCGGTTGATGTATTCGTGCAAGAAATCAAGCAAGCGCGCGCGATGCAAAACGTCATGCCGTTGCGTCGGCACAATAATTTTCGTAACCAGCAGATTGGATTGCATAGAGAGTGCCTACAGAATCACCGATGGCAATTCGCGAGAGTGTGTACCGAAGGAGCGCCGTGGCGCCAGCCAACACCGAGAATTATAACTCACCTTACGCAGTACCTATTCGTTGCGAGGTTTCCAAACGCGAATCGAGCGAATCGAAACGAATTCACGCGAAGGTTTAGAATTTTTGTGCAAATTCGCGTTTCCGTCTCTGCAAAGCATCGTTGTTTTATTGGTCATGCGTAACGGCAGCGATTCATTCGGATGCCACTTCGACGCGATTGCGTCCATTTTGTTTTGCGCGATAGAGCATCGCATCCGCCGTACGAATCAGCGAGTCACTGTCCCTGCCGTGTTGGGGAAAACACGCTACGCCAAAGGAAGCCGAGAGTGGCGGCAGCTGCGTTTCATGGTCGGTAATGAGCAAGGTTGGAATGTGAGTGCGGAATTTTTCTGCGCGCTGACAGGTATCTTGCAGCGACGCCCCGGGCAGGACAAACAAGAATTCTTCGCCGCCGTAGCGACAGACGAGGTCGCCCGCACGCAGATGTGTGCGCAAAAACTCTGCCACCGCGCACAGCGCCCTGTCTCCGGCATGGTGTCCAAACGCGTCGTTGAGCGCTTTGAAATGGTCGAGGTCCAAAAGCACCAAACCCAACGTAAACGTTTGGCGCTCGCCGCGCGCCAATTCCTGTTCCAGCCACTCGCGCATGTAGCGGCGGTTGTTCAAACCCGTCAGGGGGTCACGCGTTGCCTGTTCTTGCAGCGATTCACGCAATTGGGAATTGTCCAACACCACTGCGACAAGTTTCGCAAACAGTTCGCCCAACCGCAGTTCTTCCGGCGCAAAAATATAGCCTGGACGGTCTCGCGCCACTCCCAGGACGCCAAGCGCCTTGTCGCCGATAAAAATCGGAAGGTCAGCCACCGCGTGCATTCCCAGCTGCTCATAGATGGGAAGACGACCTTCCCACACCGAATAGTCTTCGACCACGGCAGGTTGACGCGAGTCAAAGGCTTGCCAGGAAAGATGTGCCGAGTCGCGGGAGGCGCGCCTTCCCTGCAAGAACGCTTGGTTGCGTGTGAATGCGCGCGGCACCAAGTCGCCGTCTTCTTCCAACATGACGATGACGAAGGGAGCATCCAATAACTTGGACGCGGCATCCACTATTCCTTTCAGCAGTTCCTCCGGCTTGCGGTGATTCAGCAAATCCAACGTGATACGATTGAGCGCGGAGAGAAATTCATTTTGATACCGCAGCGTTTCTTGGTCACGTTTGCGCTGAACGGTAACGGCGGCTTGATTGGCAATGATTTGCATCAATTCCGCGTCAGAGGCGTCAAAGTCTTTTTGGTCGAGACGATTGATTGCCGTGAGTGTGCCGAGAATTTCGTTTTGGTGAAGCAGGGGCACGACCATAATCGCACCGCAGTTTGTCTCGGCGCGGCGTTTTTGCACGGCAGGACTTTCACGCTCGTCCAACATTCCTTTGGGCGACGACGCAACTTTCCGTTCGCGCAATACCCATCCCGTCAAGCCCTCTTGCAATTCACTCCACGCCACCCGCATCATTTGCTCGCTGCCCGTTCCGCTAAGAATAAAGTGCTCCACCTGTCGGTGGGCATTGTCAAGCGCAATCAAGCTCACCCCATTCGCCGGAAGCGCGCGCACCAACGTGTCCGCAATCACTTGCAATTGGTCATGCAGCGACGTCTCCAAGACGGCGCTTTGTGTGATGCGATAAAGGGCTTCCACGCGAACCAAATTGTCGCGCAGAGCTTGTTCCGTTTGCTGACGGGTTCGCAGTTCGGTTTGCAGCTGTTCGTTCGCCGCGCTCAATTCGCGCGTGCGCTCGGCGACCCGTTCCCCCAATTCCGTCGTCAAGCTGACGAGTGCGGCTTCCGCTTGTCTCCGCTGTGCCAATTCCGCGCGTGCGCGCGCCAATGCCCGCTGCGTACCGCGCACGCTGAGATAAACCAAAACGGCGACGAAAGCAAAATTGGCAGTAAACGTCACCCACTGCGTGACCGTCACCCCCAAAGCAGGCGGCGGCAGCCATCCCGCATTCTCCGCATAAATCAAAACAGCCACGGCAAACGAACTGAGAAGGGTAACCAGAATCATCGAACGCAGGTCTACCAGCAGTCCGGCGACAACAATGACCGGAATCAGTGTCGAGATAACAGGCACACGAACAGTCCCCAGCAAGGCGGTCGTTGTCGTGACAACCAAAAACAGATTGAGCAACAACACATAACTGGCAAGCTGTACATGCCGACGCCGCAGCAAAAAATACAACCCCAGCGTCACGCTTAAAAAAACGATAACGACCTGTACTGCCGGCGCAGGCGTCCTGCCGCCCAGCCAAATCCCGAGCAGAATCACGAGCGTCACAACGATTGCAACCAGAAAGACACCATTCAAGAGCGCCGCCCGAAGGGTCTTGTCGTCGTCGTCAGGAAAGACGGATGGGGAGAAAAAAGCCAAGAGACCCCCGAAGAATGCTCTGGACGGAGTTGCAGTGGTAGATTGCGGAGAGACGGACTGGGACATTTCACCCCTCCCAACAAGGCAAGTGAATATCAATCAAGGGAAATGAAGAAAATAGATTACGGTGCAAGTAGGTGCGGGGCAGTTTCAAGAGGCGCGGGCAGCGTCAACAAGAACGCTTCCAATTGTCTCAACTCGGCTGCATGCAAGTGTAGTGGTTCCAGCTCCGTTTGTCCATAGGGCGCGGCAGGCGCGCGATTGTAATGTTCGAGAACCTCGCGCAAATTGGTGTACCACGCGTTGTGCATGAACGGCGCGACGTATTGCGTCTTGCGTAACGACGGCGTTTTGAACGCGCCGATGCTCTCACCCGCGCGCGCTTGCATGTAACGCAAGTGAGGACAATCGCGTTTTTCGTCGTCGCTAAATTCGCTCCAGCATTTGAACTCGTCCGCGAAATTTTCCACCGCGCCTTCGGCGCGTCCCAAATCGTTTTCCGTTTCCGCGTGCTGCGGCACGCCCGTGTTGTGAAACGCGTCGTCGGAAAAAAGCGGCGTGTTGTGGCATTTCACACAGTTCGCTTTGCCGATAAATAATTTCAGTCCCGCAATTTCATCCGCCGAAAAAATTTCGTTCGCGCGTTGGGAATCGCCGCGCGTCACCGCATCAACGTACTCGTCAAAACGCGACGCGCCCGGTAAAATTCTGCGTTCATACGCGGCAATCGCTTTGCCCATGTTGGCGTACACGCGCGAAATGGTTTGCTGCTCCACGTTGGTCAATTTGTCCCACGCCGCGCGCGCGTTCGCATCGCCGACGGGGCTGGCGTGCGCGGGCACGTTTTGCAAATTCGGGAGCGCGCCGAACAATGCGGTGTATTCCTCGCGATAAAATGTTTCCATCAATCGCGCGTATTGTGTTCGACTGCCGCCGTGTTCGTCCGCGTGTTCGAGCGGCGACAACGCTTGACTCCACTGCGAATCGCGGCGTCCGTCCCAAAAGAACCAAGAAAAATACGCGCTGCCGACAAGACTCGGCGTGCGGCGGCGCGTTTCGGCGATGCCGCGTCCGTGCGCGCGCGCATCTTGAAAATTCAATTCGGGTATGTGGCAAGACGCGCATGACACGATTCCGTCTTTGCTCAAACGCGCGTCGAAAAACAATTTGTGTCCCAGCACGGCGGCGCGCGGGTCATCCGCGACGCGATTCGATTTGTCGGGCGGAAGCGGCGGCAAGCTGTGGAGAGAGAGCGAGCGCAGGAGGTTGATTTCGTCGGGCGACCAGAAAGAGGAAGGCATATTGACTCCGACGACGGCAATGGCGGCGAGGAGCAAGAGCCCCAGAATGCCGAGAAATTTTTTCAAGTGAGGTGTGACGCTTGAAAATAATTTTCACATCGAATTATTTCAAGCCGGCAAGTTAGTACTCATGTTACGCGTGTCATTTCGAGAGCAGCGAGAAATCTCGGTTTTCGCGCCACTGAGATTTCTCGCAAAAGCGGCTCGAAATGAGAGTGCTGCGTAACGTGAGTTAGTAGACAAAGGGAATCAACTTTTTTACGCGCGCTCGATACGCCGCGTATTCGGGGTACTTTTCCGCGAGCCATTTTTCTTCGCGCCGCGCTTTGAGGTCAAACCACACAAACAAAAACATCGCGAGCGAGATGCCGAGCAGGGTTCCCCAGTAGAGGGTCCACCCCAACGCGGCGAGCGCGAATCCGAAATAAATCGGATGCCGCACGATTCCGTAAACGCCGGAAGTGACAAGCGTGTGTTCGCCTTCCTTTGGTTTCGGAAACGGTGTGAGATTTTTGCCGAGACGCAATGTGGCAAACGCGATGACGATTGCGCCAACCATCAACATCGCAATTCCCATGAACTGCAGAAACATGGGCAATTCGACGCGCGTAAAAAATGTTGCCGCGAGAATCGCGAGGGCAATTGCGAATTGACCTATGACCCAACCTTCACCGCGTGGACCCATCATGGCTTACCACTTTAACATAAACTACTTTTGACTCCAAAGAAAATGCGCGCGCAAAAAAAGAGTCGCGACGATGTCGTATTCCCCGAAAACCAAAACACCTCTCATTTTGCACCGAACCTTTGAATCGTACCGATTCCCGAAATTTGCTGTGTCACCAGGGGACTGCCGTAATAACGGACGCTGCCTATGCTGCCGAACGCAACGTTGAGTGTTTGCGCCGCCCAAACGGTCGCGCTGCTCGCGCCGCTGATGGTTATTGTCACATCGTTTCATACAAACACTCCTTTTTGAATTTGACCACAGACCCTTACGCAGTAGTTTCAAAGAGGTCACAAGCAAGTCAAAAAATGGTTCCCAAAATTGGCAGTCATGCTTTCTTTAACGCGATTTTTTTTTCACGGTCTGTTTTTCGGGAATGTCCGGCGCACGCGCAGACGATTCACGGATGACGAGTTCGGTGGGCAAATCGTAATGCACCGTTTTGACGGGATGTTTTTTGATGAGGTCGGTCAAGAGATGTGTCGCCATTTGCGCGATTTGGAGAATGGGTTGACGCATCGTGGTGAGGGGGGGCCAGACTTGCTGTGCGAGCGGCACGTCGTCGAACCCCGTGACCGTCAATTGATTCGGCACGCGAATGCCGAGTTGATGCGCGGTAAAGAGGACGCCCGCGGCAATGTCGTCGTTGCTTGCAAAAATCGCGGTGGGACGCGTTTCGCAGCCAAGCAGTTTGCGCGCGCCGGTCATGCCCGCCGCAAACGTCCAATCACCCGAACACACCAGTTTTTCGTCAAGTTGAATTTTGTGTTTTTTGAGCGCGTCGCGAAAACCGTCGAGACGCGCTTCACTTGCGCTGTGGTCTTGCGAACCCATAATGAAACCGATGCAGCGATGTCCCAAGGTGATGAGATATTCTGTGAGTGAAATCGCGGACTCGTAATCGCGAATGCGAACGTGCGGATACGGCAGGCGATGATTGCGCGGGCTCAGGCGAACGAACGGCACATTGAGACGCGTGAGGTCTTGCAACAATTCGACGACGTTGTCACAGGGGGGGGTGAAAATGAATCCGTCCACGCGCCGCTGCGCGGCGAGTTGCAAAATCGCTTGACGGTCTTGGATTTTTTGCACGTCGCACGGATACGTCAAGACGCCAAAGCCCGTTTCGCGCGCTTCTTGAAAACAGCCCTTGAGCACATCGTTCAGGTACGTTTGCGAAACATTGTCGAACAACAGCGCGATGACTTTGGCGCGCCCGCGCGCGAGCCGCTGCGCGGAAATGTTCGGCACGTACTCGAGCTGCGCGATGACCTTTTCCACGCGGGTGCGCGTGTTGTCGTTCACCATCGGCTCCTGGTTCAACACGCGCGAGACGGTTTTTACAGAGACGCCTGCGCGTTTGGCAACATCACGAATGGTGGTTGGCATTTTAACAAGAGCGCGCCGTCTGACACCGTTGTCAGCAATCACGCGCAAAAAAATTTTGCGAACGCGGTTCAGCCCACGTGGGGTGCGCGGCGGATGCCCGGGTCGGTGAAGATGTCGTACTCGTCGCGGCTCGTCGTCGAAAATTCAGAAACCACCGCGCCGCGCGGTCCGGCTTGAAACCAGTGCAAGGTGTCGGGCGGAATGGTGTACTGTTCGCCCGGGCGCAACGCGATTTCATGCCACACCGTGTAATGCTGCGCGCGCTGTCGGGGCGGTTGCGCTTTCCGATTTTTGGTCGCTTCGCCCTCTACGTACAAATACACTTGCCCCCAGCGACAGCGAAACGTTTCTTCTTTGCCGATTTCATTCAAATGTGGAATTGGCGGATGGCGATGTTCGGGGCATGTTTGGCGCGGAAACAGCACCAGTTCTTTCGCGCAGCAACGGTCCGTGTTGATGTAGACGACGAGTTCGAGACCCGTTGTTTCCAATTCGCCGAGTCCCATGTCCGCGATTTCGATATTTTTGATTTCGTCGCGCGTGAGAACGATGCCTGCACGTTTCAAAAATTCGCGCGCGCGTTTTTGCGCCGCGCGGTGTTGTGTTTTGGTGAGCATAATTTTTTATTTTTGTAGGGGCGAGGGATGCCTCGTCCCTACGACGCAGCAATCAACGCGGGATATTGTTCCGCGATATGCGGTTTCAATTCGTCAAGCGATTCGTTGAATGCGGCGATGGCGCGGTGCACTTCCGATTCGTTCACAACGGTTGAAATGTTGTACTCGCCGCGCGCCGCCGCATAGATTCCGCGATGGAGCATTGCCAAATGCAGCAGGTACGGCAATTCCCCTGCATTGCGAAATCCATCGGCAACATCGTCCATGTTGTAAATTTCGCCGTCGCGCCAATGCACTTGAATCAACGAACCCACATGGGTTGTTTTGCCGACGATGCCCGCTTCCTTGAACGCGTCGTCAAAACCGGACGCGAGCGCGTCGCCCAACGCGTTGATGCGGTCAATTTCCGCCTGCGGTAAATTTTGCAGCGACGCGATGCCCGCCGCCATCGTGACGCTGTGCCCGTTGAATGTGCCGGAATGCAAAATGCGGTCCTTGCGCGCGGGGTCGAATTGCGACATGATGTCGCGTTTGCCGCCGAGCGCGCCGACGGCAAAACCGCCGCCGATAATTTTTCCCATCGCGGTCATGTCGGGAACGACATCCGCGATGTTTTGATAACCGCCTTCACTCAACCGCAGGGTGATGACTTCATCAAAAATCAACAGCACGTTGTGCTTGTCCGCGAGCGCGCGCAATCCCGCCAAATACTTGTCGCGCGGCAGCGGCACACCGCCCGCGTGCGGAACGGGTTCGACGAGAATGCCCGCGATTTCGCGCGCGTGCTCTGCTAGAATGCTTTTGACCGCGTTCAAATCATTAAAGGGCGCGAAAAAAATGTTTTGCCGCAGTCCGTCGGGAATGCCTCTATCCGCTTCGGGGTCGGCGGTGGCGGCGGCGAGGTCATGCGAGCCGTGATAGCCGCCGCGCATTTTCAAAATGCCGCTGCGTCCGGTGTACGCGCGCGCAGCGCGCGCGGCGAGCATTGTCGCTTCCGTTCCCGAATTGCAAAAGCGCACTTGTTCCACACTCGGCACGCGTTCGCAAATGATTTCCGCGAGTTCCACCTGTCCCACCATCGGCGACGCAAAGGCGGTGCCTTTTGCCAATTGTTTTTGCGCGGCATCGTTCAGCGCGGGATGCACGTGTCCGTGAACGAGGGAAGTAAAGTTGTTGAGCAAGTCGAGATAGCGATTGCCGTCGAGGTCGGTGAGATACGCGCCGCTGCCCTGCACCATGAATGCGGGGTACGGCGCGTAGTGTACGCCCGTGCGTGTGTTGCCGCCGGGCATGACGCGGCGCGCGCGTTCATTCATCGCTTGTGATTTGGGTGTGCGTTCGACGTAGCGTCCGACGATGTGTTCGGGAACGGAATTCATCGTTGAAAGAAATTGCCCGCAACTCAAGTTGCGGGCAATGTTGCTTTATCCCTTGAGCGAACCCGCCATGAGACCGCGAATGAAATAGCGACCCAAGAAAATGTACACGAGGAGCGGCGGCAGCGCGGTCAACAACGCGGCTGCCATTTGTACATTGTACGGCACGTGGAAACTGCCCGCGATGTTGTTGAGCGAAACGGTGATGGGATACACTTTGGGCGTGTTGGCGAGAGTGACGCCAAAGAGAAAATCATTCCAGATGGAGGTGAATTGCCAAATGACGACGACGACGAACGCGGGCTGCGACAAGGGCAGCAAGATGCGGCGATAGATGCTAAAAAAATTCGCGCCGTCTATGCGCGCGGCTTCAATCATTTCCGTTGGGAGCTGCGCGTAATAATTGCGAAAGATGAGTGTGCAAATCGGTATGCCGTAAATGACATGCGCGACGACGAGTCCGGGAATTGTGGAAAAGAGCTGGATGCCTGTGAGCCGCGCAAAGTTTTGATAGGTGACGACGAGAGGAATCAAGATACTTTGATACGGCAGGAACATGCCAAACAGCATCAAGGTAAAAATCAAATCGGCGCCGCGAAATTTCCATTTCGACAAAATGTAGCCGTTGATGGAACCGATCGCGGTGGAGATGAGCGTCGCGGGAATGACGAGATAAACGCTGTTCCAAAATCCTTGTTCGAGTCCGAGCGTGGCGGGCGGTTCATTCGAGCCGAACCACGCGATTTGAAAGCTGCGGAAACCGAGAATGCGCGGCGGCAGCCACATGTTTTGAATCTGCAACGCTTCGGTTTGGCTCTTGAGCGACGCCATGAGCAAAACGTACACGGGCATCAAAAACCAGAGCGCGAACAAAATCAGAATCGCATAGATGACGAGACGCGTCCAATGAAAATGCGAACGCGGGCGTGCGCGCGTGATGACTGCCATTATCGTTCCTCCGAGCGGGTCTGCCAGACAAGGTACGGAATAATCAAGACGCCGACCATGAGGAGCAGAATCATCGCGATGCTTGCGCCCTGCGCGAATTTGGTCGCGTCGAACGTGGTCTTCCACATATTGAGCGCGGGAACATCGGTCGCGAATCCCGCGCTCACGCCGCCCGTCATCGAATAAACGAGGTCAAAAATTTTCAGCGCGATGTGCGCGAGAATGACGACGACGGTGAGCGTGACGGGACGCAGGAGGGGAATAATGACATAGCGATAAATTTGCCACTCGGTGGCGCCGTCCACGCGAGCGGCTTCGCGCAAGTCATCGGGAATGCTGCGAATGCCTGCCAGATACAACGCCATCGTGTAACCGGACATTTGCCAGCCCGCCGCGATGACAATCGAAGTCATCGCGACCGCGTACCCCACCTCCGGCGTCGCAAGGAAACCCAAACCGACGCTATTCAAAAATTGTCCCAGTGCCGTTTCGGGACGAACATACAATACCGTGGGGTCGGTGAACCAACCGTTGCGGAGAAAGCCCAAGCCGAGATTTGTAAAAAGTAAATTGACGCCCACCCAGCCGGTGCCGGCATCACCCGGCGTCAAAATCCAGCGCCATGCCACACCCGTTACGATGAACGAAATCGCCATCGGAAATAAAAAGACACTGCGGAAAAAGGATTCGCCGCGAATTTTGCGGTCCAACAGCGTGGCGAGCAAAAACCCAATCACGATACAACCGCCGACAAACAGAATGAGGAACCCCACTTCATTGCGCACATCATAGCGAAAGCGAATGGCATCGGTGCCGCTGCCCACAAACAAGCGCAAATAGTTTTGCAGACCGACGAATGTGAAATCGGGGACTGCGCTGTTCCATGCCGTCATCGAGATAAATCCCGTCCAGCCGATAAAGACATAGACAAAGAGTCCGAGCGCCAGAATCGAGGGCAGGAGAATGATGATGGAAACGACGCGTTCCCAGTTGTGCCGACTTAACCAACGTTTTTTCGGCAGAGCGGCTTCGGCATAGCTGCTCATCGCGTGAGGTGATGTACTCATAATTCGTACGGGAGGTTGTGCGCGGGTGCGGATAAAAAAAGGATGCGAGATAGGCAGGGCTGCCTACCTCGCATCGGCAAAACAAAATTCTATTGCGGGAAACCGGCGTCGGCGGCGGCTTGGACCAACGCGGCTTGCGCGGCGGCAACATCGCCGGTTGTCGCAAACAAGACGATGGCGTCCGCATACCCCTTGGTTGCCCACGAAGGCGTTGCGGCGGCGCCGTGCGTTACGCTTGGAACGATGGCGTCAACAGTCCAGTCTTTGGCGGCGGATTGCAAATACGCGTTGAATGCAGAGTAATCGCAATCGGTGCGCGCGCAGATGGAACCTTTTTGCGCGTTGAAAGCTTCTTGCGCGGCTTTGCTGCCGGCGAGGTCGAGCCAAAGATTCGCGTTCGCGGGGCTTGGCGCTTTGGCGGGCAAGGCGAACGAGTCGCTCAACGCGACAAAGATGCCTTTGGTGCCGGGGACCGGCGCCCAGCCATAGTCCGTAAAGTTCGCGGCGACGAATTGACCGTTCGCCCAGTCGCCCATGATGTTCATCGCGGCTTTGCCGTCAATCAACAATTGGGTCGCGGCGGCCCAGGTGAGCGCGTCGTGGTCGGCGTTTGCGTACGAAAGATATTTTTTGAACGTTTCGAGCGCTTGCGTGACCTTTGGACTCTTCCACGAAGTTTTGCCAGTCCAGAGACCCGCGTATTCTTCGGCGGTCATGGAACCGGCGAGAATATCTTCAAACGTGTGCTGCAATTCGAAACCGTCTTTGCCGCCCAGGGCAACCGGCGCAATGCCTGCGGCTTTGAGTTTGTCCGCGGCGGCAAAGAATTCATCCCACGTGGTCGGCGGTGTAACACCGGCTTTGTCGAGCAATGCCTTGTTGTACCAAAGCACGTTGGAGCGGTGAATGTTCACCGGAACGCCCCAGTAGTGGTCTTTGAATTTCAACATGGCGAGGAGGGTGGGCGGGAATACTGCTTCGAGATTGTTGCGCTTGTAGACCTCATCCACGGGCACAATCAAGACGCCGGGATTGTACGTGTCGGCTTCCCAACCGGCGTGCAGCTGGAAGGTATCGGGCGCAACACCACCGAGCAGTTGCGAAAGCAATTGACCCTTGAAATTTGTGCCTGCGCCACCGGCGACGGCGGCGTTGACGATTTCAACATCGGGGTTCGCCTTTTTGAATTGCTCAAACATCTGATTCAGACCGGCGAATTCGCCCCCATTGGTCCACCACGAGGCGACAATGAGCTGCCCCTTGGCGCCGGAGGCAAACAATTTCGCGAGGTCGGATGCTCTGGTCGGGTTGAAATCTTTCAAGAACGCTTCGGCATCGGCTTTGCTGGGGATGCAAAGTTTTTGTCCGACTTCCAACGCGTCGGCGTTGGTGATTTTCGCGTACGAGGAATCTTCGGCATTCTTTTGGTTCGTCGCCCACATGATTGCCCAGTACGATGTGACGGTGCCGAATGCCTTTTCGGCGAGTTTGGAAAGCCAGTCACCCGCCGTGACGGTAACGGTTTGGTCACAGGTGATGGCAGAGTTCGGCGCGGCGGCGGCGGTGCCGATGGATGCAAGCATCAATGCGGCAACGAGCAGCACATAAACAAATTTTTTCATTCTTCTTGACCTCCTTTGGTCGAATGGTTTGGTGTGTGAGACGTCATGGTTGAAAGGTTGAGTTTGTAAAAGCATCGCGCAGTAAGCGGTCCTCCTTTGGACGGGGTGATTCGGTGATTCGGAGAGCGTCTCCAATCACCCAATGACCAAATCACCTCATCTTTATTTCGCGCAACGAAAGCCCAGGTCGTCGTTCGCGGTGGTTGGCACGGCGGAATTGCGGTAATACGAAGCCAGTTGTTCCTTTACGTCGAACCAACCGCCGCCGCGCAAGATGTACAGATTGTCGCCGTACAATTTGGAATTGGCCGTGTTGCCCGGATATTTTTCGGGTTTGGAAGCCGTCCACTCCCAAACGTTGCCGGAAAGGTCAAAGATTTTGAACGGGCTCGCGCCGTCAGGGTAGGAACCGACAGCCGTCGTGCCGCGAATTCCGGACTCTTTGCCGTTTTGCTTTTTTGGGTCGAAATCATTTCCGTATGGGAATGCGAAATTCTGCGCGCCGCGCGCGGCGTATTCCCATTCGGCTTCGGTGGGCAAACGTTTGCCCGCCCATTCGCAAAAGGCGTTCGCATCATTCCAACTCACTTTGACGACAGGATGATTGTCTTTGCCTTGAGCAAATTTGTCCCACGATTTGTCACCGGATTTTTCGGAATCGGTCTTGTACCCGGTTGCGTCCACGAATTTTCTAAAGTCGGCGTTGGTCACTTCAAACTCGTCGAGCAGGAAGGCGGCAACGTCAACCTTGTGCGCGGGTTTGGAATCCGGACCCCCCGCGTCACTGCCCATCAGGAAGGAACCCGCCGCGATGTCAAGCATGGGCGAATCCACTCCGGCGGACGGCGCGGTGGGCGCAGCGGTGGGTGCGGCGGTTGCGCCGGCTTGTGTGGGTTCCGGCGGTTTCGTCGGCGCGGTAGTTGGGGAAGGACGGGCAGTCGGTGTGGGCGGCGCGGCGACGGGCGTTGAGGTCGCCTGAATCACAATGGGAGTAAAAGGTTCTGTGGGTTGAGAGGGAGCGGTTGGTGTAATGTCGGTTACGCCTTCCACACCGCAGGCAGCAAAAAATATTACGCCAGACAAAAGAACGAACGCGGCAAGTCGTTTCATGCGGATATGCTCTCCTTGATTGGTGTCAACGCGGACGCGAATGTCGCAGAGCCGGGGGCCGGAGCAAGTTGAGGTCGGATAGAGTTGAACTACGGAGCGGTTCGGTGCGCTCCGCCTCGCATTCATCATCACAAGAAAAGGGTGCGGTGCAATGCAAATGATTGTTGCAGCAAAGGAAAATTCTGTTGACGAGATGGAAGCGAACGAAACGGAAGAAGAAAACAGCGCGCATCCGTTTTTCTGACAACGGTGTCATATCTTAGCATGTTCAAAACGCATTGTCAATCGAACCCGCACGCATTCGTAGGCAAAGAAGCGATTTTCCTTGTGCATTCGTGGTGTGACGCGCGCGTGCCTCGCAAAGCCATTGGTCGTCAACGAGTCCGAGTCAGGAGCGATTTCGCAACGAGTCGCTGCGATTCGACGCCAAACAAGTTGTTTCGTCATACACTGGCAATGTCATCTTGCAACGTGTAAATCTAGTGCAGCATTAAACAAGCTCATGTGAGTCGCGCACAAAGACATCGTTTAGAAAGCGTCTTTCAACGCATCGGTACGCAAAACAAGTTGGTTAAGGATGCACTAGGGTGTATAATTTTACAAACATGGGGTGTTAACCGTACTATCGTTTCATTGCTCTTTTTGATATATTTCAATTCTATCGGCGCTCCCCTCTCTCAAGTGAATTCTCCGTGCCCGCAAACTCGAGCGCGTGAACTTGGTCGATTGTGAGGTCGCAGCTGCAAGTAGCACAACAGAGTTAGTTTGGACATGCGTTTTCTGCTCGCCGCGCAGGCGCGCGGGGTAATTCTACCCTTAATCTATGACGCGTATAATCAACTTGCCGTCCAGACGGTTTGACATCGGTTTCTGACATGTTGTTGTCTCGGCTTGGCCGACGACGAAACTTGTACTTGTTCTTTACCTGATGAAAATATTTTATTAACTTTAGTCTGCTATACTTTATCCACGTGAAAAGTTTGTTCGCCCCGCATTCGATTGCATCCGTCTGGAAAGAAAACCCACGCAAGCGCACCTTGGATTTGGCGGTCGCGGCACTCGGGCTGGTTGTACTCTCTCCGCTTTTTCTTTTCCTCGCGCTTTGTATAAAACTTGATTCGTCGGGTCCCGTTTTTTTTCGCGGCAAGCGCATGGGACGCGATGAAAAAATCTTTTTTATTCTAAAATTTCGCACCATGCGCGCGGACATGCCGGAACCAGGCATGGGAATTACCGTGCGCAATGACCCGCGTGTTACGCGCGTCGGAAATGTGCTCCGACGCTACAAATTGGATGAGCTGCCGCAGTTGTGGAATGTGTTGCGCGGCGAAATGAGCTTGGTTGGTCCGCGTCCCGAAGACCCGCGCTATTTGAAATACTATACGCCCGCGCAGCGCGTCGTATTGAGCGTGCAGCCGGGGATTACGGGCGTCGCCGCGCTCGCCTTTCGCCATGAGGAGGCATTGTTGCAAGGGCAGGACTGGGAACGCACGTATACGCAAGTGATTTTGCCGCGCAAGCTGCAGCTCGAACTGGACTATATGCGCGCGCAAACGTTTTGGTCAGACCTTTCTATCGTTAGAACAACCCTTTGGGCTGTGTTTCGCAGCGAGGAGGGACAGCATGGTCTCTAAATTCTTTACGAACCACATTGCTCAATTCTTTCTTCGTTTTCGCAACCGCCATTTTTTCATCGTAGATTTCACTCTCCTCTGCATCCTGCCTCTGTTCGCGTTGGCGCTCCGCGTTGACAATCCGTTCGACCCGATGTACTCGAGTCCGCTGCTGGTTTTTACCGTCGTCCAACTGCCCATTTGGCTCGGCGTCATGCTGGTCTCTGGCATGTACTCGCGCTATTGGCAGTATGCAAGTCTCGACGAAGTTGGTATTATCCTCAAGTCCATGACCCTCGCCCTCCTTGCGAGCGGCTTGCTCTTTTTCCTTGTATTGCGCCCGTTGAACTGGATTCCCGAATCGTTTCCCCGTTCGGTGCCTCTATTGACCGGACTGTTGGCGCTGCTTTTCATCGGCGGCTCGCGCCTCAGCGTACGGTTCATGGACCGCCTGCAGCGTCAGTCTCCCACGCCCGCGCATAAACCCAAAGCCGTGATGGTGTTTGGTGCGGGGCACGCGGGTGCGATGATCGTGCGCGAAATGCAAGGCAATCCGCAGCTCGGCTTGAATCCCGTCGCCTTTTTGGACGATGATGAGCGCAAACATCACTCGTTTATTTTCGGCGTGCCGGTTGTGGGCGGGCGAAGCGCGATCAAAACTGTCGCGCGCGATTTTAACGTGCAGCAGGCAATCATTGCCATGCCCACCGCGCCGGGCAAAACGATTCGCGAAATTGCGGCGCTGTGTTTGGAAGCCAATCTCGGCGTCAAGACCGTGCCGGGCATCTTTGAATTGCTGGACGGCAGTGTCACCGTCAACAAACTGCGCGAAGTGGACATTGACGATTTGCTGCGCCGCGAGCCGGTGGCGCACGAAACCGGTGCCGTCGTCGAGATGCTGCGCGGCAAACGCATTCTCATCACCGGCGCGGGCGGTTCCATCGGCAGCGAGTTATGCCGCCAAATCGCGCGCAGCGCGCCCGCGCAAATGATTTTGCTGGGACACGGCGAAAACTCGCTCTTTGCTTCGAACAACGAATTCACGGATGCCTATCCCCAAATCGAGTTCGTCAGCGTGGTGGGGGATGTGCGCGATGCGCCGCGCATGCAGAGTGTGCTGGCGCGCTATCGCCCCGAATTGGTCTTTCACGCCGCCGCGCACAAACACGTTTCGCTGATGGAAACGAATGTTGAAGATGCGGTGACGAACAATGTGCTGGGGACACGCGTCATGCTCGATGCGGCGATGGAACAGGATGTCGAAACCTTTGTGATGATTTCGACGGACAAGGCAGTGAATCCCGTCAGCGTGATGGGCGCGACAAAACGTGTTGCCGAGTTGTATGTTCATGCGCGCGCGCTGGAAACGGGCAAACGGTTTGTCGCGGTGCGCTTTGGAAATGTGTTGGGTTCGCGCGGCAGTGTGGTGCCGTTGTTCAAGCAGCAAATTGCGAACGGCGGTCCGGTCAAAGTCACGCATCCCGATGTGAAACGATTTTTCATGACGATTCCCGAAGCGGTGCAATTGGTCTTGCAAGCCGCGACGTTGGGCAAAGGTGGCGAAATTTTTGCGCTCGACATGGGCGAGCCGGTCCGCATTGTAGATTTGGCACACGACTTGATTCGCTTGAGCGGACTGCAAGTGGGACGCGACATTGATATCGAATTCACCGGACTACGTCCCGGCGAAAAATTGTACGAAGAATTGTTTGTGTCGGGCGAGCGTTACGAACGCACCCCGCGCGAAAAAATTTTCGTCGCGCGCAACGGCGCGCGTCCATCCGCAAGCGAACACGCGAACTTGTACGCGGCGATGGAGGAACTGATACAATGCGCGCAGCGCGGCGATGCGGACGCGGTGCGCGCCCGGTTGACGGCATTGACGGGGCTTGGGCAAAACGCTGGCGGTTCAGCCTCAGAACACGCCGCGTTTGTTTCGTGACGCGGACCAAAGCGAGCCAAGCAATTTCCAAACACTTGCGACGAGGCGTCGAGAGTAATAGTACGGCAGCAGCAAACGATTGTGGAAACGATAGTGCGTTTGCATGTACGCGGCGTCGGGGAAAAGATGCCGCGCGGCATACGCAAAGGTGTCACGCCAAGTCGCTGCGCCCAACGCATCGGTGACGACGCGCGCTTGATTGGACGCCGCGCCGGTGATGCGAAAGACGAGCCGTTCGCGCCAATGTAAATTCGTCGGACGAAATGCCGCCAGACGTTCCGGCGGAAATTCCAAGTGCCATGTTTCAATCGTCTGGCGTAACATTGCATGAACGGAATACGCGAGCTGCGCCGAGTGCGTGTACGCGATTGCGGCATCCCAATCGAGTTCGTTCGCTTTGTGTGTGAGCAAGAGCGCGAGGTCATACAACCAAATCAGGCGCGGCGCGTTTTGATGATTGAGACTCGCGTGAACGGCGAGATGAATGAATTGTGCGGTGGCATCAAGGATACGCGCGGGCTGCGCGCCAAAAGAGAATGCTTGCGTGTGCTGCCAGAACCAATCGAGCGACATGCGGCGGCGATAATACAGCGGCACAAAAAGATTCCAATGCAAATCGACGGCAGTCCGCGGCGTTGCATTTTTGTGAAACGCCATCTCGCTGTAATACGCGGCGCGAAAACCGCGTGCGAGTTCGTTGCCCGAAACATACCCCTGCGCTTGCAGCAGCGCGGACATTTTTTCGACGTGCGTTTGGGGAATCAAAAAATCCAAATCGGCAAAGGGACGCAGCGCGGAAACGGGATACAACCATTTGGCGACGGCAGCGCCTTTCAATACAATCAAGGGAATGTTGGACGCGTTCAAGAGCGGTATCAACGCGTTCAACTCGTAATACGCAGTCGCGGATGCCAACGCGGAACTGCGGTACAGGTCCAACAACCCGACGCGCACAAAAGACGGAACATCGCACCACTCTTTTTTTTCCAATGCCGCGTACAACAGCAAACTGATTCCGTGATAGCGCGCACGCTTGACGAGTTCCGCCCAGGTCGCTTCGTCATACACGTCGGGTGAAATGATTTCCGCATTCAAGGGAAACGCGGCAAGAATGCACTGCACCAACACTGCATCCGCGTCACGCCGTTCGGAAAAAGAATTTGACATTGCCGGTGAATTATATACGCTTTGTGGTACTCAAGTATTCCTCGTTTGTCTGTTCCAGGTTGAATCTCCATGACCAATACACTAGCGATTGACGGCGGGACTCCCGTTCGTTCCAGGATGTTACCGTTCGGCGAACCTTTTTTTGATGAAGCAGAAATCGCCGAAGTCGTAGATACGCTCAAGAGCGGATGGGTCAGCACAGGACCGAAAACAAAAAAATTTGAAGAGGAATTTGCCGAATACGTTGGCGCGAAATATGCAGTCGGCTTGAATTCCTGTACGGCGGGGCTGCATCTTTCGCTCGTCGTCCTGGGCATCGGACCCGGCGATGAAGTCATCGTGCCCACGTTGACGTTCGGGGCGACGGCGAATGTGGTGGAACACGTGGGCGCGCGTCCGGTGCTGGTCGATGTGGATGCGACGACGTTGACGATAGACCCGGACGCGGTGGAGCGCGCCATCACGCCGCGTACGAAAGCAATTGTTCCCGTTCACTACGGCGGGATGCCGTGTGACCTGGATGCGCTGCACGCGTTGGCAAAACCGCGCGGCATTGCCATCGTCGAAGATGCCGCGCACGCGATTGGGACGCGGTATCGGGGGCGCACTGTGGGGTCCATCAGTCCCCTGACCAATTTTTCATTTTACGCCAACAAGAATCTTTCGACGGCGGAAGGCGGCATGGTCACGACGGACGATGCCGCGCTTGAAGAAAAACTGCGCGTGTACCATTTGCATGGACTCTCGCGCGACGCGTGGAAGCGTTACCACACCAAAGAATTTTCATTGAGTGAAGTGGTGGTGCCGGGTTACAAATACAACATGACCGATTTGCAAGCGTCGTTGGGGATTCATCAGTTGCGCAAACAGGAAAAATTTATCGCGCGGCGCGAAGAGATCGCGTCGTTTTATGATGAAGCCTTTTCGGAATTGGACGGCTTGGTGTGGACGCCGCCACGCCCGCGCGATGGTTCGCAAGGCAGCCCGATGAATCGGAACGTGTTGCATCTGTATCCGATTCTGGTAAATGTCACAGACTTGAACGCGAACCGCAACCAAGTCATCAGCGCGCTGCTCGCGGAAAACATCGGCGCCTCGATGCACTTTACTCCATTAAACATGATGCCGTACTATCGCGACACGTACGGTTACAAGCCGCACGATTTTCCGAATGCCCTGCGCGTGGGCGAACGCGAAATTTCGCTGCCGATTCAACCGCAGATTACGCACAGCGACGCGCGCGATGTGGTGGACGCGGTGAAAAAAGTTTTGACAGCGTATCGCAAGTGAGGGACGAGGGCTGAGGGACGAGCAATGAGGGTCGTTCGTCATCCGTCAATCGTCGTTCGTATGTTCGCCTGGCACGTTCTCTACAGCAAACCGCACGCCGAATTTCAAGTACTCGACGCACTGGAGCAGCGCGGGTTTCAAGGATACCTTCCCTCCGTCGCGCTGGTGAGACCCCGCCCCGGACGTCCTCGCCGTCGCGCCTTTTTTCCCGGCTACCTGTTTGCGTATTTGGACTTGGACGAGATTGGCGTGAACGGAGTCGCCTATTTGCGCGGACTCAAGCATTTGGTCTATGCGGGCGACGCACCGGCGGTCGTGCATCCGAACGTGATTGAATATCTGCGCGCGCGTTTGGCAGCGCAGCTCGCTACCGACGAACGCGGCGAAATTTTGCGACGCGGCGACGCGGTGGAAATTTTGGACGATGCGTTCCGCGACATCGAAGCGGTGTTTGACCAGCGTCTCTCGGCGGACGGACGCGTGCGCGTGTTGTTGCAGCATTTGGAAACGCACCGCTACACGCGCGGCGCAAAACGCGAGATTCCGCTCGACCTGGATGTCGAGATGGTTCGCAAAAAAAGTCGGCGAACCGCAACTCTGTAATGGCGCAGAGAGGTCCCCGTAAAGTTTTTGACGGGGAGTTTTCTTGTGCACTCACCATAGACTGCCGCCGCACGCGGCGCTTTTTCGGCTGTCATGTTCTTGATGTGACAGACCGGCGGAGCATTCCTAAAATCTGTGTTCGTCAAATCTGAATCCTGTGGTCGGCGGCGACGTTTGCAATGACCAATGTCGAACCTCAAACCTTGAACCCCTCCGTGTCCAGCGAACTGGACGACTGGTCACTCATCATTCGTCCGCACGCGCCGTGGTATGACCTGCGCTTGCGCGAATTGTGGGATGCGCGCGAACTCATCATGCTGTTTGTGTGGCGCGATTTTGTCGCCACGTACAAGCAGACGATTTTGGGTCCGCTGTGGTATTTGATTCAGCCGGTGTTGACGACACTGACGTTCACCATCATTTTTGGAAACATTGCGCGATTGCCGACGGATGGGCTGCCGCCGTTTTTGTTTTACCTCGCGGGGAATGTGGTGTGGGGATATTTTGCGGCGTGTTTGACGGGCACCTCCAACACGTTTACGCAGAACGCGGGACTCTTTGGCAAGGTGTATTTTCCGCGTCTCGCCGTTCCGGTCTCGATTCTCCTGTCCAATCTGGTGCGCTTTGCGATTCAGTTCGCGCTCTTGCTCGCGTTCCTGCTCTACTTTGCGCTTGCGGGTTCAACCATTCAGCCCAACGGGGCAATTTTGTTGACGCCGCTTTTGCTCTTGATTATGGCGGGGATGGGCTTGGGATTCGGCATCATTGTTTCGTCGCTCACCACGCGTTATCGCGATTTACAGCAGTTGGTCACGTTCGGCGCGCAGTTGTGGATGTATGCAACGTCGGTGATTTATCCGCTTTCGCTGGTGCCGGAACAGTATCGCTGGCTGATTTTGCTCAATCCGATGACGCCGGTAATTGAAGCGTTTCGTTTCGCGTATCTCGGCTCGGGCACGGTGACAGCTGGCTTGCTCGCGTACAGCGCGCTTGCCACTCTTGTCATTCTTGTGGTGGGGCTTGTGATGTTCAATCGCGTGGAACGAAATTTCATGGATACGGTGTGAGGGGAATCGCAGATTGCAGATTTTCGATTTGTGAATTCCAGGTTTCGATTCGAGATTGGCGATGCTTGCGATTCATTCCGCGCGTAACAGTTTTCTTTCGCTCGTCGGCGTTGTATTATTTGTTATGACGATTGCGCTGCTGTACAATAGCCGCACGGTTTCGCAGAACGCAATTCCTTTCGCGCCGGCGCCCGCTGTTGCGGACGAAACATACGCGGCGCGTGGAACCAAGTCGAATGAGGGCTTGCTGAGGCAGGCGGCACTGCATCTTTCCAAGATGCGCGGCGGCGAGAGTGTTGGCGGATTCCCCGGCTTTGAGCCGGAGGACGATAAAGAGTATCGGCGAAAAATTAGAAAAGAAAATTACTCGGCACAAGATGTGAATGATTGGGTCAAAGAGATAAACAATTATCTTGAACAAATCGTGAAAAAGAATCCGGGCAGGTCGTTAGAGCGAATTCTGCAAGAACAGGGCAAGACCGCCAAAGAGATCGAGTCACTTGTTGACGCGCTGCGGGATGCGCACCGTACCGCAGATGCAATGAAGGGATCTGGCGTGAATTCACAAACTGTTGAGCGAATCGAGGCTCTGATGAGAGTGTTGGGAGTAAAGCCATGGAATTACTAGCGAAGCAGCACTCGAGAGATGTGGATACGAGCCAGTGCGTGACAAGGAGCCGACATGAGTGAGGGCCAAGTTCAAGTGCAGCAAGCTGACAGTTCTCCAACGGATGACATGGCGCAATCGGAACAGCACACCAACATTGACCTCGTATCCAAAGTCTCGGATATCTTTAAGGAATTGACAGGCGGGCGCGCGGCAAACGTGCACCCCGCCCTTTTTCCCTACGAGGTCCGCGACACCATCAAGCAGGCGCTCTCGGACGAATTCGATGGCGAGACGGCAGACCGCATCGCCTTTCATCTTGTAGATTGGAACGGCGACGCGGCTTTCCTTGTCGCCCTTCTCTTGTTCCCCGAGCGGTTTACGTCGGATGAGATAAGTGAGGGAATCACCGATTTTCTAATGCATGCGCCCGATCATGTCGCAGAAGCCGCCCGGCGCGGCGGCTTTCCGATTCGCAGCATCTTTGCAGATGACGTCACCGAGCGCGAAAGCGCTGAATGAAATTTCTGCAGATTGCTGTATGGTTGAAAATCTTTCCAAATACTATCGCCTCGGCGCCATCGGCAGCAGGACTTGGCGCGATGATGTGGACCGCTCGCACATCATCACACATCATGCCCATCGAGTCGCGGCTTGTGTGATGAGGTGCGACTGGGCGCGGGTGCGCGGCAAACCCGACCCGCTGGGCAAGATTTCGGATTTGTTTTCGCCCCGACAATAAAAATGGCGCGCATGGAGATATCGAAAATCCGACGATATGAAGCGAGACCAAGCGGAGATTGCATGCAACCGATATCGAATGTCACATTCAGATTTGGACAGAGGGCGAACAATTTGTGGCGCATGCGCTGCTGCTGATGTGCCGAGTTCGGGCGAGAATCCAGACCAAGCGCGCCGCGCGTTGTATGAAGCGGTTGAACTGTTTCTAGAGACTGCGGCGGAAGAGGGGACTCAGCGAAATTCTTCAGGAAACTTGCGATGACACAGCGAACGGGGGATTCAAGAGACGCGGATGATCAAGCCGCGAACGCGCGGGCAAGAGCCGATCAAAGCTCACGAAAACGACGGGGCGGTTTGGCTCATCGTCGAACTGCGCAGCTCTTTCTGCAATCTCGCGATTGATGCGCGCCAATTCAGGGTCGTCCCCCGGCAACAAGACAACGCGGCTGTTTGAAGGAATCTGCTGGGCGAACTCGGGATGCTGCAATACGTACAGACTAAATTCAAAGCCCAGCATGAGATTCTTTTCCATCACTTCATCATTGTTCATTGCTCAATCGTTCTCCTCTTTGCCAATTAACTCATTCAGATAGTCTTGCCTATACAATTGCCAATTTTGCTTGAGGTCGCGTTCACCGTACGTCAATACCTGCGCATAATCCCAATTGCGGAATACAGTTTTGGTTTCGCTGCCGTCAGGATGCAAAATATCTCGATGGGCAAAGCCGTGCGCACTGTCGTATCTCACAATGGGATGCCAGCGCCCCCGAAAGAAAGTTTCATACTGGATGCTAAACTCGACAATCTCTTTCCTGTCAAGAACATGATGATGACGATAGCGGTTCTGAGCATCAAGCGAAAGCTCAAGGATGTAGGTGGTTTCGCTCATCGTCAAGATTCTCCGCTGCGCCAAGATTATAACATTCGCTCTATGTGGGGTCAACCAATTTGAGTTCTACCGTCATCTCTGTCGAAAACCTCTCCAAATACTATCGCCTCGGCACCATCGGCAGCAGTACTTTGCGCGATGATGTGGACCGGCTCTGGGCGCGCGTGCG
>CALMZO010000375.1 GCA_937870825.1 uncultured Chloroflexota bacterium
ACAAAACCGATGGGCGCAATCAACACGCGTCTGTGTCCCTCTTGCGCGACAGCATCGAGCGTTTCCAAAATATCCGGACCCAGCCATTTTTCGCCCGTGCGTCCCGCGCTCTGGTACGCAAAACGCCAGCCCGTTTTCGGTAAATTCAAACGCGCCGCGACGAGTTCGCATGTCTCGCGCAATTCGTCGGGATACGGGTCGCCGCCGTGCAAAATGCGTTCGGGCAAACTGTGCGCGGAAAAAATCACTGCCACATCGTTCCACGAATTGACGCCGAACGCCGCGCGCGTTTCTTCCATCCGTTCGACGATGCTTTGAATCAACAGCGGCTCGTCATTCCAACTTTCCACAACCTCCGGTTCAAACTGCGCGCCCGTCTGTTCCATCGCCGCGCGCACGCGTTGGACATAACCGTCAATACTGAAACGCGAATAGTGCGGCGCGAGCGCGAGCGCGGTTACGCGCGTATGTCCCGCGTCCACAATTTTTTGCACCGCCTCCGCGATGTACGGATGCCAATGCTTCATGCCGACGTACACGCGATAATTTTCTCCGAGCGCGTTCTCCAACGCGCGCGCTTGCGCGAACGTGATTTCTGTCAGCGGCGTGCGTCCGCCGATGTGTTCATACCGCGCGCGTAATTCGCGCAGCAATTCCGGCGAAGGTTTTCGCCCGCCGCGAATATCCGTATAGTACGCTTCCACTTCGTCGAGCGAACGCGGCGTCCCATACGCCATCAACAAAACAGCTTGCTGTTCCATCTCAGTCTCCATGTACAACTTGAATCAATCGCTCAACATTTTCGAGCGGCGTATTCGGCAAAACGCCGTGACCCAAATTGAAAATGTGTCCGCGCCTGCCGTGTGCGTCATGCAAAATTCTGCGCGCGTGTGTTTCGACAACTTGCGGCGTCGTCAATAACACAACGGGGTCGAGATTGCCTTGCAGCGCGACATCGCCGAGACGCGCCCACGCATTCGAGAGCGGCACGCGCCAATCAATTCCCATTACACTTGCGCCCGCCTCATTCATCATTTCCAACAACATCGCCGTTCCCGTGCCAAAGTGAATCGTCGGCACATCCGTTACCTTGAGCGCGTCAAAAATTTTTTGCGTGTACGGCAAAACAAATTGGTGATAGTCGCGCGGTGCGAGCGCGCCCACCCAACTGTCAAACAATTGCACCGCTTGCGCGCCCGCGCCAACTTGCGCGCACAGGTACGCGGCAATCGAGTCCGCGAGTTTGTTCATCAGCGCGTGCCACGCGGCGGGATTCGTGTACATCAATTGTTTTGTGCGTACGAGTTCGCGCGCGCCTTGACCTTCGATGAGGTAACTCGCCAGCGTGAAGGGCGCGCCCGCGAAACCGATGAGCGGCACGCGCGTTTCCAATTCGCGCCGCAGCATTTTCAACGCGTCGAGCACGAACGGCACATCCTGTTCGGGATTCACCACGCGCAATCTCTCCACATCGCGTTCCTCGCGCACAGGTTCCGCAATCACCGGTCCGACATTTTCGCGAATCTCAAACTCGATGCCCATGCCGCGCAGCGGAATCATAATGTCCGAAAAAAGAATCGCGGCATCCAAATCAAAACGCGCGAGCGGCTGCAGCGTCACCTCCACCGCGAGTTCGGGCGTGCGGCACATGGTCAACAAATCCCATTTTTCGCGCAGCGCGCGATATTCCGGCATGTAACGTCCCGCTTGCCGCATCAACCAAATCGGCGTGCGGTCAACCGCTTCGCGGCGACATGCGCGCAGGAAACGGTCATTGAAAGAGTTCATGTTTGTTTCGCTCAGGTTGAAAAGGACAGAACGGGTCGCTTTCGAGCGGGTCGCCCGTCGCGGCAAACGCGCGGGCGCGCGAACCGCCGCAAATCACGCGATATTCGCACTCGCCGCATTTGCCTTTGAACGTATTCGCGTCGTGCAGCGCGCGAAAGGTCGGCTCGTCGCGATACATTTCGGGCAAAGGATTGTCTCGCACATTGCCGAGCGCGAGCGGCAAAAAGCCCGCCGGACAAATGTCGCCCGTGTTGGAAACAAACACGATGCCGTTGCCGTCGCGAATCCCAAAGCCGCGATATACGGACGAGCTGCGAATCGCTTCGGGCGGCATGTTGTGCGCGCGCATTTCTTCCAGCGCGATGCGGCGGTACGA
Organism: uncultured Chloroflexota bacterium; assembly: GCA_937870825.1. Taxonomy (GTDB): domain Bacteria; phylum Chloroflexota; class Anaerolineae; order UBA4142; family SHND01; genus SHND01. Next base: position 2,165 of record CALMZO010000375.1, read on the forward strand.
TGGCGCTTCGGTTGTTTTCATCGCAAAGGGCGCAGCCCGCGCAAGGTTCAATGACCAGCGCATGATGTCTTCGCCGCGTTCGGGGGAAACGGGTTCGAGCATTCGTCCGCGCCCGACGCCGATGAGAAAAAACAAACTCCAACGCATGACGCGCTGTGTGAGCAGCAAATCAAAAATCGCAGGCAAATCGTCCGCCGTTTCTGCCGCGACGAGCGTGTTGACTTGAATCGGCATGTCCAATTCCGCCGCGTAGCGCGCCGCGTTCATCGTCCAATCAAAACAGCCGGGGACGCCGCGCACCGCTTCGTGACTGCGCGCGTTCGAGCCGTCGAGCGAAAGTCCCAAACTCTGGATGCGATGTGCGCGCAATGTTTCGATGACCTCGCGCGTGAGGTTCTGCGTCGCGGCAGGCGTGATGGAAACCTCGATGCCGAGCGACACTGCTTCGTCAATCAATTCGTACAAATCGGGACGCCTCAACGGGTCGCCACCGGTGAGAATGAGATGCGGCAATGGGTCGCCGAACGCGCGAATTTGCTGCAGCAGCGCGCAGCTTTCGGTATAGTTCAATTCGCGCGGATGTTTTTGCAGCATCGCTTCGGCGCGGCAGTGGCGACACGCGAGCCCGCACGCCTGCGTCATTTCCCAATACACAATCATCGGATTGCGCGCGAGGTCACGCGGCTGCATGTGTCCATGTTGTTTCTGTTCCGTGATAACCACGCTCATATCAATTCCTCTTTCAGCATCGAATGTTCAAGCAAAGATTGAATCGCTTGCGCCACGCGCATGCCATCGGCGATGCAGTCGGGAATGCCGACGCCGTTGTACGCGCTGCCGACGAGATACAAATTGTCGTGCTGTGCCGCGCGCGTTTGAATCGCCGCGATGCCCGCTTGATGTCCCACTTGATACTGCGGGTTCGCTTTGTGCCAACGATACACTTGCGCCAAAACCGGCGTCGCTTTAATCCCCATCAGCGCGCGCAATTCCGCGCGCGCCGTTTCAATCAACGCGCTCTCGCTTTGTTCCGCCAATGCTTCGTTGTGCGCGCCGCCGATGAATGCGCGCAGCAAAACGTGTTCATCGGGCGCGCGAAAATTAAATTTTGTCGAAGACCAACTGCACGCGAGAATGTTTCGCTTTTCACTGCGCGGCACCACGAAACCGAAACCGTTCAACGGATGCGAAATTTCCGCGCGCTTGAAGCCGAGCGAAACCGTTGCGCTGGAAACGTAACGAATCTGCGCGAGCTGCGCGGCGAGTTCGGAATCCATCTCCCGTACAAGTTCGGCAGTGACGTACGCAGGCGTCGCAAACACCACCGCGTCCGCGCACAACATCGCGCCGTCGTTCATCCGAACCGCGTACGCGTCGTTCTCGCGTTTTACTTGCACCACGCGCCGATTTGTCCACAACGCGTTCGCGTCGAGCCGCGCAATCAGCGCGTCCGTCAACTGCTGCACGCCGTTTCGCAGCGTCATGAACATCGAGACGGGCGTTTGTGGATTGCCGTTGCCGTTCGCGCGCGGCGGCGCGCCATGTTTCTGCGCGCGGCGTTGCGCGAACACACCGCGCAACAACCCGCCGTACTTGTTTTCCATTTCGATAAAGCGCGGAAACGTGCTGGCCAAACTCAAGGTTTCCGCATCAGCGACGTAAATGCCCGCAATCATCGGCTCGGCGATTTTGTCCAATGCTTCGTTCCCCAAACGCCGCCGCACAAAGTGCGCGAGACTTTCATCGTCTTGATTTTCTCGGCGCGGAATGAACAAATCCATCCCCATCCGCAATTTCCCGCGCCACGAGATGAGCGGTGATTTCAAAAACGGAATAATTTTTGTCGGAAGGATGAGCATCACGCCGTCGGGCAGCGGATGCAATTTGCCGCGACTCCACACAAACACGCGCCGCGCCGCGTCATTCGTCCCGAGCAATTCCTTTCCCAATCCGAGTTCGCGGCACAGTTCGAGCGCGTGCGGCTTGTACGTGATAAAGGAATCGGGTCCGCCTTCAATCACAAAACCGTTCTCGCGCGCCGAAACAATTTTTCCGCCGAGCGTCGGCGCGCGTTCGAGCAACGTGTACTGCGCGTCAGGCTGCGCGCGCGTCTGCAAATAGTACGCCGTCGCCAACCCCGCAATCCCGCCGCCGATGATGCAAACGCGTTTCATTTTTTTCTATCCCACCAACGCCAGCGTCTCGGCGAGCGGACGATACACACACGTAAAAATTGGCGTGTCGCGCAGCGTGTAACGGCGCGCTTCGGTGCTGCGTAACGCAATCACCAATTCTTGAAACGCGTCGAGGTCGTCCGTTTCGTACGCGACGATAAATTCTTGGTCGTCAATCCCCGTCGAGTACACCAACAATTGGCGCACGCTTGGAAATTCGTGTCCGACGCGAATGTGTTCGTTCATCATACCTTGCCGCGCCTCTTTGCTCATCAAGTACCACTCGATTGTTTTCGTGAACGGATACACGATGAAATAACGCTGCCGCTCCAATTCAAAAATCGCCTGCTCTTGGGTCGTCTGCCGCCGCACGTAATTGGAACGGCGCACGAGACCATTGAGCGTGTGCGTCACGTCGAGATAACGTCCCAAACCGGTTTGCAGCAAACGACTCAAGGATTCTTGCAATTCGTCCGGCGTCGCGGCAATGCGCCACAACAACAAATCCGCGTCGCGTTTCAGCCCGAGCGTGCTGTACGCATACGAAACAATTTCATTCGCGCGTTCGAGTTCTCGCGCAAATTCCGCGCGTCCCTGTTTGCGCGCGTTCGCATCCAACTGCCGCCACGCGCGGTCCACTTGAAACGTCAAGTACTGCACAAAGCGTCGTTCCGTCATTTTCTACTCCCTCAACCACCGCGCCGTGTCTTGCGCGTGATACGTCAAAATCAAATCCGCGCCCGCGCGTTTGATGCCCGTCAAGAGTTCTAGTGTCGCCTTGCGTTCGTCGAGCCAGCCGTTGCGCGCGGCGGCTTTGAGCATCGCGTATTCGCCACTCACGTTGTACGCCGCAACGGGCAAACGAACCGCGTCGCGCGTTTGACGAATCACGTCGAGATACGGCAGCGCGGGTTTAATCATCACCATGTCCGCGCCTTGCGCGACGTCGAGTTCCACTTCGCGCAATGCTTCGCGCGCGTTCGCGGGGTCCATTTGATATTGGCGGCGGTCACCAAATTTTGGCGGTGAATCGGCGGCTTCACGGAACGGTCCGTAAAACGCCGACGCAAATTTTGCCGCGTACGCGAGAATCGCCACATCCGTAAAATCGTTCGCGTCGAGCGCGCTGCGAAGCGCGCCGACTTGGGCATCCATCATCGCGCTCGGCGCAACAATATCCGCGCCCGCCGCCGCGTGCGAGACCGCCGTGCGCGCGAGATATTCCAACGTCGCGTCGTTGTCTATTTTTCCAGCGCGCACGATGCCGCAATGTCCGTGCGAGGTGTATTGACACATGCACACGTCCGTCATCACCACGAGTTCCGGGTTGACGCGCTTGCACGCGCGAATCGCTTGCTGCACGATGCCGTTTTCGGCGTAATCTTCCGAACCCCACTCGTCTTTGAACGCGGGCAGCCCAAACAAAATCACCGCGCGCAAACCGAGTTCACTCACGCGCGCGATTTCGCGTTCCAATTCGTCGAGCGACAGATGAAACACATCGGGCATCGAAGAAATTTCCGCGCGCACGTTTTGTCCATGCACAACAAACAACGGATACACCAAATCGCTCACGCGCAATTCCGTTTCGCGCGCGAGCGCGCGCAAATTTTCTGTGCGGCGCAAACGGCGCGGACGCACGCGCAGCGCGCTGTTTTGCGCGGTGTCGAGAGATTCGTGCAGCAGAAATTTTTGTTCAAGCATTGTGTGTGCCTTTCCTTAACAGGTTCAGGCGAATCGAATTCGCAACAACAAAAACACGAAACGTGCCTTTGCGCGTTAATCACGAGTCTGCGGAGGCAGACTTGGTGTGGTTGTTGCCGCGATTTCCAATCGCTTGACGTCTTTGTAAAATTCAATCATCGTCTTGACGAGACCATCGAGCGTATGTTCGTCCGCGCTTGCCGAAACGCGCAGCCCCAACTCGCGCGCCGTGTCCGCCGTCACGGGTCCGATGCAAAAAATTTCGATGCGCGACAATTGCGCGCGTACATCGTCGTCGAGCATCGCGAAAAAATTGCGCGCGGTGGAGGAGCTGGTGAACGTGATGGCGTCCACATTGTCGAGATTTATTTTTTGCGCGGCGGGCATCCCCGTGCGGTACGCGTCAACATCGTGTACGACAACGCCGCGCGCGCGCAAGCCGTCCGCGAGCGCGGGGGAAGCAATGTCCGCGCGGAGCAAGAGCGCGCGTTGTTTTGCTTCTATCGGTAGTTCACGCGCAATCTGCTCGCCGCGAAATTTTGTGGGAACAAACGCGACGCGAATCCCCAATGCTTCCAACGCGCGCGCGGTGCCGGGTCCAATTGCGGCGACGCGCGCCTTTTCAAAACGCGCGCCATTTGAATTTAACGCGCGCAAGCGTTCATCCACCGCGCGCGCGCCGTTCGCGCTGGTGAACACAATCCAATCAAATTCGTTCACGCGCGCGAGCGCGTCGTCGAGCGCGGAAAAATGCTCGAGCGGCGCAAATTCGATGGTTGGAAATTCAATCGGTTCGCCGCCGCGCGCGCGTATTTTTTCGGCGAGTTCGTCCGCTTGTTCGCGCGCGCGGGTGATGAGAATGCGTTTATGGCGTAGGGGCGTTTCATAAAACGCCCCTACATCCAAAATTTTCGCCGCGCCGTTTTCCAATAAATTTTTCGCCAATGTTTGTCCCAACTGCGCGGCGTCTTGCCGCGCGCCGCGTATTTCGCCGCGCACAATTTCCGTTCCATCAAGTGCGGCAACCATGCCGCGCACGCGCAGCGATTCGCCAAGTTCCGCATACGCGCCCATCGGCATACGACAGCCGCCGCCGAGCGTTTGCAAAAACGCGCGTTCGGCAGTCACCGCCGCGCGCGTGGGCGCGTCGTCGAGTTGCGCAAGCAGCGCGGCAAGTTCCGCATCGTTCGCGCGAATTTGTACGGCGAGCGCGCCCTGTCCGGGGTCAGGCAAAAATTCGTCGAGCGCGAGATATTCCGTAATTTCCTCCGCGCGTCCGAGACGCGCGAGCCCCGCCGCCGCCAACACAATCGCGTCGTATTCCTCCGTCGCCGCTTTGCGAAGGCGCGTGTCCACGTTGCCGCGCAGCGGAATGATTTTTGCGTCGGGGCGCATTGCCAAAATTTGCGCGGCGCGGCGCGCGCTGGACGTGCCGATGCGCGCACCACCCGGCAGCTGTTTCAAACCGAGCCGATGACGCGAAACAATCACATCGCGCGCATCTTGACGCGGCAGCAGCGCGGCAATGAACAACGCGTCGGATGCGGTGGTGGGCAAATCTTTGAGCGAGTGAACGGCGAGGTCAATTTCATTGTCGCGGAGCGCGTGTTCGATTTCGCGCGTGAAAACGCCGAGCCCGCCGAGTTCGGCGAGCGGACGCGTTTGGTCTTTATCCCCGGTTGTTTTGATGATGCGCGTTTCGATAACGAGTTCGGGCGCGATGTTTTTGATTGCGGCGATGACGTGTTCGGTTTGCCATTGCGCGAGCGCGCTGCCGCGTGTGCCGACGACAAGCGAGGGATGAGGGATGAGGGATGAGGACAGAGTGACCGTGTTACTCATCTTGCAAACTCACTAGCGTTTGAGTCGCACATTCAATTGTGTATGCGATGTCGGCTTCGGTGTGCGCGAGGGAGATAAAGGCGGCTTCAAATTGCGACGGCGCGAGATAGACGCCGCCTTCCAACATTCCAAAAAAACAGCGCGCAAATTTGCGCGTGTCGGCAGTTTTCGCCGTCGCGTAATCGGTGACGCGCTGCGTCATAAAAAACGCGGTGAGCATCGAGCCGACGCGGTTGATGGTGACGGGAACGTTTGCCGACTGCGCGGCGTTTTGCAGACCGCGTTCGAGCTGCGCGGCGCGCATTTCCAATTGTTCGTATGCGTTTGGAATTTCCGTGATGGCGTCGAGCGTGGCAATGCCCGCCGCCATTGCAAGCGGATTGCCCGAAAGGGTTCCCGCTTGATAGACGGGACCGAGCGGCGCAATCATTTGCATAATGTCGCGGCGTCCGCCATACGCGCCGACGGGCAGTCCGCCGCCGATAATTTTTCCGAAACAGGTGAGGTCAGGCGTGATTTGATACAACGCTTGCGCGCCGCCCCACGCGACGCGAAAGCCGGTGATGACTTCATCGAAAATGAGCAGCGCGTTGTGTTGCTGCGTGATGGCGCGGAGCTGCTGTAAAAATTCGCGCGCCGGAGGCACAACGCCCATGTTGCCCGCAACAGGTTCGACAATGACTGCCGCAATGGCGTCGCCGCGCGATTCAAAAATTTTTTGGAGCGTTTCCAAATCGTTGTACGGCGCGACGAGTGTGTGCGCCGCCGCCGCGCTCGGCACACCCGCGCTGTCGGGCAAACCGTACGTGGCAAGCCCCGAACCCGCTTTTGCCAAAAGAAAATCGGCGTGTCCGTGATAGCCGCCGTCGAATTTCAAAATGAGTTCGCGCAGTGTGAACGCGCGCGCCAAACGAATCGCGCTCATCGTCGCTTCGGTGCCTGAATTGACAAAGCGCAGCATTTCGACGGACGGCACGGCATTCGTGATGCGCTGCGCGAGTTCAATTTCCAATTCCGTCGGCGCGCCGTAGCTTGTGCCGCGCGTTGCCGCTTGTTGAATCGCGGCGACGACGCGCGGATGCGCGTGTCCCAAAATGAGCGGACCCCACGAGCAAACGTAATCGAGAAATTCATTTTCATCGGCGTCCCACACGCGCGCGCCCGCGCCGCGCGCGATGAACAATGGTTCGCCACCTACGCTGCGCCACGCGCGCACGGGACTGTTGACGCCGCCGGGCATGAGCGTTTGCGCGCGCGCATAAAGGTCACGCGAAGTTTTGGTGTTCAATCGTTCACGCGTCGAAATCATAAAGCTGTTCCTTTGTTTCTGTTTGCAAATCAAACAATTCGCGCAATGTGTCCAAATACATTTGCCCGTCACCGTTTTGCAATTGCGCTTTGAGATTGGCCGTGGGCGCGGCGAAAATTTTATTGACGAGTCCGGTGGTCAATGCATTCAACACATTGCGTTCGCGTTCCGTCAACGCGAGATGATTCAAGCGGCGCAATGCTTTATCGAGTTCCGCTTGGCGAATCGTTTCCGCGCGCGTATAGAGTTCGTCGAGAACGGGCGCGGCGCGGCGCGTGAGCAGCCACTTGTAAAACGCGTCCGCTTCCGCAGCAATAATTTCGCGCACCTGAGCAATCGCGGCGGCGCGCGCGGCGCGCGTGTCCTGGACGACTTGCTGCAAGTCGTCTATATTTTTCAGCGTCACATTCGGAACGGCAGCGGCGGAAGGTTCGATGTTGCGCGGGATGGCAATGTCAATCAAACACAGCGGACGTTCGGCGCGCCGTTGCATCGCGTTGGCGATTGTTTTTGTGGCGAGAACAATGTGCGGCGCGCGCGTTGCGCCAATCACCAAATCGGCTTGCGCGAGCGCGTTTGCCAATTCTTGAAAGGTGACGGCATTGCCATTCACCGCGTGCGCGAGTTGGGCAGCGTGTTCGTACGTGCGACTGACGACGGTGATGCGGCACGCGCCGTCTTGATGCAAATCTCTTGCCGCGCGTTGTCCCATCTCGCCCGCGCCGATGATGAGGGCGTTGCGTCCGGCGAGACTGCCGAGACAGCGGCGTCCGAGTTCGACGGCGGCATACGCCACCGATTGCGCGCCGCGCCCGATGTCGGTTTCACTGCGCGCGCGTTTGCCCGTGTGCGCGGCGGCTTGAAACAGTTTATGCAGCAAGGGACCGACCGTGTTTTGCGCGGCAGCGTTTTGGTACGCGCGACGCAGTTGTCCGAGAATTTCAAATTCGCCGACGACGAGCGAATCGAGTCCCGTTGCCACTGTAAAAAGATGTTCCACCGCGCGGCGATTGGTGTATTCGTAGAGCAAACGATACGCGTCGCCTTCCACGCTCAACTCGCGCGCGAGCTGGCGGCGCAGGGTATCGGCTGCGCGCGCGGCATCGTCGGCAATGCAATAAATTTCGGTGCGGTTACACGTTGTGAGGATGAGATGTTCGGAGAAAAGCGGGGGCGTCAGAATGTGCGCCAGCTGCTCCTGCGTGTCATGGGCGAGGCACACAAACGATGCGGCTTGTTCGCGCACAGGAACGGGCGCGGTGGTATGATTGAGTCCGACACAAAGAATCGTATTCCGAAGCACGCGTCACTCCGTCAGGTTGGCTCTGCCTCAAGCCGAAGGGGTTGCAAAACCGGTTCGCTGGCGCTATGAAAGCAACAAGGCAAAGGCGGGTCAAAAGAATATAGCGGTTTTAGTTCTTTTTTATAATTGTCTATAGTTTTTATGAGTTTTGTAAAGGCAAAAAAATAGATTAAGGCGCTTGGCGTTGGCGGCGTTTGGCGCGCGGGCGGACTGTGCGTGAGGCGACAACCGGCGCGGGCTGTGCTTGGTCGAGCGCGCTCAACGCGGCAATCAGCAATTCGTCCATAAAGGTATTGATTTGTTGGAGCAAGCGGACCCCGTCGCCGTCCGTTTGTCGGGAGGCGCCGGCAGGATGATAGGTGGCTTGAATGATGGCGCGGCGAAAAAAAAGAAAGGCGTGAGCGAGCTCACTCGGCTTGGCGTTCGCGCGCGCTTGTTCGATGCCGTACTCACGCGCGAGCATTTGTGCTTCGCGCAGAAAGGTATCGCCGTTCTCTTCGCGCGCCACAAATTGCAAAAGCAGTCCGAGCAAGCGCTGTCCCAACTCGCGATGCTTGGCGCGCTGCGCTTCGGAAAGGTGCGTGAACCACGCGGCTTGACGTATCGCGCCAGAGCCGATTTCGCTGCGAATGCGCGCGAGAGTTTGGTCGGCGGCGGCCGCGAGGGCACTCGAGGCAGAGGCGACGCGGTGGTTTTCGAGAAACTCTTGCAGCTCATTGCGTCGAAAACGGCGATGGCCGCCGGGCGTGCGATAGGCGCGCACCATGCCCGTGTCCACCCACGCGCGGAGGGTGATGGGATGGACGCCCAACACAGCGCTCGCCTCGGAAAGGGTGACCCAATCGGTCGCGGAGGCAGGAGAAAGGGCTGTCAAAGTTATGCCTTGTGGTAGAAATCTATAAAAACTTTAGCGCGAAATTGCCCGGATGTCAACATTCACACGTTGCCTCGCAGGGCAACTGCAAAGTCGCGTTAACTGTCATTTCGAGCGGATGTGAGAAACTCACTACGCGCGGCAGACGAGATTTCTCACTTCGTTCGAAATGACACCTCCTTGTCAAGGGATTTTGCAGTTGCCATACGTTGCCTCGACTTTGAAAAACCCGGATTCGGCAAGACCGCTAACTCTCTTGACAAGCCTGAGCGCGCGGTATATTACAATTCCACTTTTATATCGGTGAAACCTCACGCCAAGCCGCCAAGTTTCCGGAATGGTTTCTTGCGCGATGGCGTAGGCGCTGACACCTCACCCACGTTTCACATGATGCGCTACGGCAACATTCCACAGCTTGAGAAACCGCTCTCGCGTCTCGCGCAAGGTATCGTCACGGCGAGCGCGGAAACAGCGGAACAGGATTTCCGTATGTTCGACGCTGTTTTGGAAATGGGCGGAACTGTTTTCGATACCGCGCATGTGTACGGACAGGGCGAATCCGAACGTACGCTTGGCAAATGGATTCACGAACGCGGTGTGCGTGAGCGCGTCGTCATTATTACCAAGGGCGCGCATCCAAACAAAGACGGCATCCCGCGCGTGACACCGCAAGACATTACGCAGGATTTATTCGAATCTTTGGAACGTTTGTGCGTCGAAACGATTGACTTGTATCTCTTGCATCGGGACGACCCGCGCGTGCCGGTGGATGAAATTGTAGACGTGTTGAACGAGCATCAACGCGCGGGGAGAATTCGTGTGTTCGGCGGCTCAAATTGGTCGCACACGCGCATTCAACAAGCAAACGCGTACGCGGCTGCGCGCGGTCTCGCGCCGTTCGGCATCACGAGTCCAAATTTCAGTCTCGCCGTCCAAGTCGAGCCGCCGTGGGACGGCTGCCACAGCATTGGCGGCGAACAGGGGCGCGCCGCGCGTGAATGGTATGCCGCGACGCAGCTGCCGATATTCGCGTGGTCCAGTCTCGCGGGCGGATTTTTTTCGGGACGCTTCCGCCGCGACAATCTTGAAACCTTCACCGATTATTTTGACGCGCTGTGTGTCAAAAGTTATTGCGTTGAGGAAAATTTTGCGCGGCTTGACCGCGCCCAAGCGCTCGCGCAAGCCAAACAGGTTTCCCTTGCCCAAATTGCGCTCGCGTACGTGCTGCATCAACCGCTCAACATTTTTGCCCTTGTCGGCTGCCGCACGCCCGACGAATTTCGCGCGAACGTGGAAGCGTGTTCGGTGATGCTCTCTGCCGTTGAATTGGATTGGCTGGAAACCGGATGACAGCTTGGCAGATGCCGACACGGGCATTCATTTTCGATTTACGGCAAAAACGAGCCGGGCTGATTGCGTCCCCATACACGGTACCGGGTAAAGCCCTCGGCGTATTTGACACCGCATTGATAGCCGCGAAATTTCGCGTGCGTTTCCAACGCGTCGAGCGCGTCGTACCGGTCATGTTCCCACAGCCAATGCAGCTGGCTTGAATGTTTCGCGAGCATTTCTTTTTTTTGCGCGAGCTGTTCGGAAATGTCCACGTACTCTTCCGGTTGAAAGTGCAGTCCCGCGAGGGTGTCCATAAAATAGACGATGGGCAATTTCGGCAAAAATTCGTGTTCCGTAAAAATGTGCGGCACCGTTGCGCTGAACGTCGCGTCGAGCGTCAACATGCTCGTCATTTTGTGGTCGGTGTGATAATCGTCGGGGTGATGGGTGATGACGACATCGGGACGCGCGACGCGCATCAATTCGATAAAGCGCGTACGTGCGTCCGGCGTATCATACATTTCCGCGTCCAAAAAATGCAGGGCCACACACTCTGCGCCAATCACCTCTGCCGCGTCACATGCCTCTTGCGCGCGGATTTGCGTCAATTCGTCGGGCATGATGACAAAATGTCCCTTGTCGCCGTTCGACGCGTGACACATGATAACGCTGTCGCCGCGCGCGCGATACTTTGCCAACGTTCCCGCGCACAAAATTTCCAAATCGTCGGGATGCGCGCCGACGGCGAGAATCCGCATCGTTTACTCCTTTCGCGAATCGCGTTTCGAGAAACGCTAAACGTGAAACGTCAAAACCAATGTACATGATGCATTTGGCGTTGTGCCTCAAAAGATTCCGTGCTTTTTGAAGGCGTCCACTGCCAACATCCCCGCTTCCAAATCGCGGCGCAGGGCATTTTCCGCGCGCACTTTATTCAGTGCTTGCGCGATGATTTCCGTTTCTATCTTGTGCGGAACGACGACGATGCCGTCTTCGTCGGCGTACAAAATATCGCCGGGATGCACCGCCACGCCGCCGATGAGAATTGGCACGCGATACGCGACGACGCGCCCGCGCATTTTTTGGTCGGCGGCATAGCTCCCCCACGCAAACGCGGGAAAATTCAACGCCGCGATTCCTTCCGCGTCGCGCAAGTAGCCGTTCAAAATCACGCCTGCCGCGCCGCGCCGGATTGCGGCAGTGGACATCAATTCGCCCCACATGGCATACGCGGACGATGCACCGCTCGCAGTATAAATTTCGTTCGGTCTCAAATCATCCAACGCGTGAAACATGACGCCAAACGGCTCGTGTTCGTCGAGACTGTCCGTTTCCAGAACCGGCAGGGCGCGTCCGCACGTTTTCATTCCCAAGCGCAACGGGCGGATATGCGGCGGCAGCATTTGATGTATGTACCCGTGCGCGTCGAGCGTATCCGCAAGCACGGATGTAAATAATTCTGCGCGGAGAATTGCAAATAATTCGGCGTCGTTTGTCCATTCGATATTCATTTTTCGTTTCTCGTTGTTCGCTTTTCGTTATTCGTTATTCGTCATTCGTCATTCGTCGTCCGTCATTCGTCGTCCGTCATTCGTCCTTCGTCGTCCGTCGTCCGTCATTCGTCATTCACGTGTCTCGCACTCGCACAATCCGTTTCGTTTCCAACGCCTTGCGCGCGGCGAGGGACAGCGCGATGGCGCGGCGCGCTTGCGCGGGTGTGCCGTGCAACGGTTGTTTCCCTTGACGAACGCAATCCACAAAATACGCGATTTGTTTTTCGTACGCGTTGTGCGGGGAACAATCGAGCGCGTACGTTTTTTCGGGAGTGAACACGCGGAGAGAAATTTCGCCCTGTTCGTACACGGTTGCGCCGCCTGCGCGAAAGGTGTATTCCACCGCGCCGTTCTCGCACTGCACGCTCAATTTCATCGTGAACGGAAATGTTTCGGGCATCAACACACTGCCTTGGACGATTGCCGACGCGCTGCGATATTCAATTGTCGCTTGCGCGTGGTCCCACGCGCCGTATTTGCTTTTTCGCCCGCGCGCAAAAATTTTTTGCGGCGCGCCGAAAAGCAGATTGAGCATGTCGAAATCGTGAATCATTAAATCCATAACCGCACCGCCGCTCAACGTGGGGTCGCGGAACCATGTGAATTCACGCGCGCGACGCGCGAGCCGCGCCGCCGTTGCGCTGCGCGGTTTGCCCAACGCGCCGCTTTGCACCAATTCCACCAACGCTTCGTACTCTGCCCAAAAACGCAGCACATGGGCAACCATCAATACGCGTTTTGATTTTTGCTGCGCGCGCATCATCGCATCACACCCGGCGAGTGTGAGCGCGAACGGCTTTTCCAACAAAACATGTTTCCCCGCGTTCAGCGCGGCGACGGTAAATTTCTTGTGCAAGTGCGTCGGCAATGTGTTGCTCACCGCGTCCACGCGCGGGTCGGTTGCGAGCGCCATGTCGTCCGTCGTCGCTTCCGCGTTCACCTCTAACGCGAGGGCTTGGGCTTTTTGTACGGTGCGGGAGGAGATGCCGACGATTTTTACATCGGGCAATTTTGCGAACGCGCGCGCGTGCGTTTGTCCCATCGCGCCCGCGCCGAGAATGGCGACATTCATTTTGCTTTTCCTGCGCGAATCAGTTCTCGAACGCGTCCGGCATCGGTGACGTTGCGCGCGTATTCGGGCGGACGAAACGCGCCGCCCATGTACACGCGCGGATTGCGAAATTCCATCGCGCTTTCTTGCTCGCGCCACGCCGTCGCGTGAAATTCGCGCGCGCCCGTTTTTTGCGCGAGCGTTTGAATGTTGCGTTCGTTCACCTTGCCGCCGGGCATGATGATAATTTTTTTGCCCGCGCGTTTCGCCAACGCGCGTACCATTTCGAGCCCTTCGAGCACCGACGCTTCTTGTCCTGATGTGAGAACGCGATTCACGCCGAGTTCGACGAGGGTGTCCAACGCCGCGAACGGGTCACGCGTCATGTCGAATGCTTTGTGAAACGTCACGCTCATCGGACGCGCGCGTTGCACCAGATCGCGCGTGCGCGCTTTATCAATTGTGCCGTTCGGTTTCAAAATACCAATGACGACGCCATCCGCGCCGAGTTGTTTTGCGAATTCGATATCGCGCTGCATGATTTCAAATTCGATGTCGGAATAAAAAAAATCTCCGCCGCGCGGGCGGATAATCACATTCAGCGCGATGTGCAAATGTTTGCGCGCGAGTTCAATCGTTCCCGCGCTCGGCGTCGTGCCGCCTTCAACGAGATTATCGCACAACTCGACGCGCTGTGCGCCACCCTCCTGCGCCGCCAGCGCGGACTCGACGGAATCTACACACACTTCGAGGAGGAAGGGGGAAAGAGATTTTTTCATGGGGAGAAAATAATAATGGAAATCGCGCGGCGGGTCAATGGCATTGACAACGAACAATCAAGCCGCTTACAATTCCTTCAACAAAATATTTTCGAGGTGAAACATGCGCTTGCATGATAAAGTAGCAATCATTACCGGCGGGGGAAACGGGATGGGACGCGCGACGGCGCTGCGTTTTGCGCGTGAGGGCGCGTTGGTTGCGGTGGGAGATATCGAAAGGGAAAACGCGGAAAAAGTGGCGCAAGAAATTCGCGCGGCGGGCGGGCGCGCGTTCGCGTGCGCGTTGGACGTACGCGCGCGCGAATCGGTGGAACAAATGGTCGCGCGCACGGTACAAGAATTTGGACGCGTGGATATTTTGTGCAGTATCGCGGGCGTGGTGATGAACGACGCGTTTTTGGATTTGCCCGAAGAGCATTGGGACCGCGTGCTGGCTGTGAATTTGAAAGGGGTGTATTTGTGCGGACAAGTTGTCGCGCGGCAGATGGTGAAACAGGGCAGCGGCGGAAAAATTGTCAACATGGCTTCGACGAACGGACTCGTAGGCGAAGCTGAGCTCGCGCATTACAACGCGTCCAAATTCGGCGTGGTCGGTTTGACCATGACGATGGCGATTGAACTCGCGCCGCACAATATCAACGTCAATGCGGTTTGCCCGGGCATGATTAATACGCGCATGACCGCTCCGTACATGTCCGTGCCCGGTTTCTATGACGAGTACATGCGAAAAATTCCGCTCAAGCGCGTCGGCGAACCGGATGAAGTCGCGGGTTGTTTTGTATTTCTCGCGTCCGACGATGCGTCCTTTGTGACAGGAACGACGCTCGTGGTGGATGGCGGGCAGTTGACGTTTTAAAATCTTGTAGGGGCAATTCATGAATTACCCCTACTTTGTAAATTCAATTGACAAACACTTTTTTTTCTCTTATACTCTTTTCCACAGTATGCCTTAATGAATCCGGTTGCCTGTGGAAAACAATCTCCCGAAAGCGACGCATCAGCACACGCGCACGCACAATCGGCGGCTCATCTTTCGCACGATTTTTGACCATGACCGCATCAGTCGCGCCGACGTCGCTCGCGCAACGGGACTGACCCGTACGACCGTTTCCCAAGTCGTAGATAATTTGATTCGGCGCAAGATGGTCAAAGAGGTTGGCACAGGCAGTTCGACCGGAGGCAAGTCGCCCATCCTCTTGAGCGTGCCAAGCAATGCGCGCCAGCTCATTGGCGTGGATTTGGGCAGCCCGGAATTTCGCGGCGCGATTGTCAACTTGCGCGGTGAAATTCAATACTCGCTCACGATGCCTCTCGATGGACAGCAAGGCACGGCGGCGCTCGAACGCGCCTTCAACTTGATTGATGCTCTCAAGGCGCACGCGACCAGTCCGCTTCTCGGTATTGGTGTCGGCGTTCCCGGTGTGATTGACCCGACCAAAGGCAGTTCGGTTCACTGGGCAGTAAATTTGAGTTGGCTTGACCTCCCCATTCGTGCATTGTTAAAAAAGCGGTATCGGCTCCCGATTTATGTGGCGAATGATGCACACGCCGCCGTCCTCGCAGAATCTTTTTTTGGAAATTGCAAGAACCTCAATCTGATTGTCGTCAAAGTGGAAAGCGGCGTCAGCGCCGGAATTTTTGCCAACGGCGAATTATGGAAGGGCGATGGCTTTGGCGCAGGCGAAATCGGTCATGTCACAGTCGTCGAAAATGGTCCGCTGTGCAACTGCGGGCATCGCGGTTGTTTAGAAGCGGTCATCCGCAAGGATGCGCTTGTGCAGCGCGTTCGCCTCGCCGCACAGAACGATGCCGGGCGGTTACGCGAACGCGTTCGCAATTGGAACGCGCTGAGTTTCGACGATATAGTGTGGGCGTGGCACGCGAACGACCCGGCGACGACAACCGTTGTTTGCGAGACGGCGCAATTTTTGGGCAGCGCGTTGGCGAATCTTGTCGGCGCGTGGAACATTAATCACATCGTCCTCGCCGGTCCGCTCAAAGGATTCGGCGAACGATTCTTGCAGGAGATTCGCAAAACGATGTCGTCTCATGCCCTCGCACATCTCGTCGAAGACACGCAGATTGAGTATTCCACGCTCGGAGCAGAAATTGTCATTCTCGGCGCGTCTGCATTGTTGTTGGATGAGGTGTTTGGAATGTAAGCTGTGTGAGTGCAAAGGAGGTGCAACGTCCGCGAGTACCTGTTTCAAAAATTCCACTCTCAACCCCAATGTCAGGACCAGAGGAGGAGAATCATGGCTAGTGACAAGCAAGTTGAAATCGAACAAGTATTGACGCATGCGATGCAGGCAGGCGTGATTACGCGTCGCCAATTCTTTCAAAGCATGGTGACTGCCGGTCTCGGACTCGGCGGTGTTGCCGTGCTTGCCGCGTGTGGCGCACCCCCGCAGCCAACCGCCGCGCCGCCCACCGCCGCGCCCGCCGCGCCCACGGCGATGCCCCCCGCGCCCACGACTGCGCCCGCCGCCGGTTCGCGCGTTTTGACGCCCACGTTCTATGACTGGATTATGAACTTGCATCCTTCGATTCCGAACATCAACAAAGCGTTCGGCGATGTGAATGCGCAAATCGCGCCAACGCAAGGATTCGACATTGCGCGCTTTGTGGCGGAAGCAAAAAATCAAGAAAGCACATGGGATGTGTACGTCGGCGATACGCCGTTTGTCGAAATGGGCGACCTCGTCAAGGCGGGCGTTATCGAACCGTGGGACGCGTACATTCCGAAAGAGGTCCTCGACGACATTATTCCGTCCATCCGCGAGGAAAGCATGTACGACGGAAAATTTTACTCGTGGCCCTTTTTCATGGACATTATCGTGCAGGCGTACAATTCCGACATCACCACCAAAGCGGGGATTGCGGACAAGGCGCCGGAAGATTGGGACGAATATCTGGCGAACGCGAAAATTGTCGTAGACAAAGGCGCTGCCAAGTACGGCTGCACCTTTGACGCGCACGGCTGGCGTTCGCTCGCACCCATCACGCACAGCATCAGCACGGATGTCTATTACATGCTCGACGGCGACAAGAGCGGACAACCCTTGTTCGATTTCACGAATCCCGCCGCAATTCAGGCGCTCGAACTCATGAAGAAAATGCTCGAGCTCTCGTCGGCGAACGCGCTGCAACCCGGTTCCACCGACGGCGGCGTGAATCAAACGCCGGATGAAGTCGCGTTCGCCTCGCAAGCCGTCGCGTATTACATCAAATATCAGAACGCGCCGCTGCGCATGGCAGCCACATGGCCCAATCCGAAAGCGCTCCGCATTGGCGCATTGCCAAAACAAAAGGGCGGCAAAGGTTCAACCGTGTTCTGGGACACGGGCGCGGTATTGTTCAAGTACGGCAAGAACAAAGAAAAAGCCGCCGAGTACATGCGCGCGCTCACGTACAACGAACAATTGTGGAAAGATTCCATCGGCGGCACATCCGCCGGTCATCCCGGACAATTGCCTCCGTACAAATCGCTGTACGAGAAATGGAACGCCGAAAAGCCCGAATGGTACACATCGCAAGCGTGGGTGAGTACGGTGTTTGGTCAACTCCCCAACGCAAAAGCCATTCCGAATAACCCGTTTGGTCTGAACCAATTCGTCATTGGTCAGCCCATCTGGGAAAAGTACCTGAAGGGTGAAGTCGCGGACGCCAAGACCGCGATGGAAGAAACGAAAAAAGCCGTCGCCGAAGCCGTTCTCAAGGCGCAGTAAAATGGTAAAATGGGTAGGGGCAATTTGCGTTCGTAATCGAACACCTGAATTGCCCCTACCAAACAAGAGATACGATGGCAAGTACGACTTTATCTCCCACCCTGTCACGCGCGGCAGTGCGCCGCCGCCAGCTGCGCGAAAATATCAACTGGCTCTTTGTCCTTCCCGCGCTCGTTTTTTTCGTCGGCTACATGGTGTATCCGATTGTTCAAGTCTTTCTCATCAGTTTCACCGATTACCGCTACCTCAACGTCACCGAGCCGACCAATTTTATCGGACTGAAAAATTATCTAGACGCGCTCGCCGACCCGAAATTCCAACAAGGCATTTGGCGCGCGCTGTACTTTACGCTGCTCTTTTTGCCCGGCGTCATTTTTATTCCGCTGTTTGTCGCCATCCTCGTTGACCGCGTAACCAATCCAACTCTCTCGACACTGTATCGCCTCATTCTCTTGATTCCCGCCGTCATTCCCGGTCCAATGATTTTTGTCTTGTGGCGGTGGATGTACGATTACGAAGTCGGTCCCATCAACACGATTCTGGTTGATGTACTGCATCTCTTTACCTTTCGCACCGCGCCGCAATGGGTGGGCGATACGCCGCTCGCGATTCCTGCCGTCGCTTTTATGGAATGGTGGTGGGGGCTTGGGTATCACACCATGTTTTTTCTCGCGGGACTCGCGGCGATTCCGCGCGAAATGACGGAAGCCGCGCGCGTGGACGGCGCGAACGAATGGCAACTCTTTTGGAAAATTACCTTACCGCGTTTGCGGCCCATCATGTTGATTCTGGTGGTGCTGCGTTTTGGTACGGCGATGGCGGTGATTGAAGAATTTATCATCATGGGCGGCTTGAACAGCAACATGCCGACGTACACGTGGACGGTGTACATGTGGCACACCGCGTTCAATCTCGGGTGGCTCCAAGGGTACGCCGCCGCGATGGGCTGGCTCGGCGCACTCTCGATGCTCGTCGTCGTCGGCTTTTTGTTTTACATTTTCCGTAATCAGGATGGATAGGAAATGGAACTTTCGAAATCACTCACCACCACCCGCGCCCGCGAAGCGGAAACGCCAATGCATCGCCCGCGTGTTCGCTGGACGCATTACGCGATGCACGCCGTCATTATTTTCTTTTGCCTCATCATCGTCGCGCCGATTGCGTGGGTCTTTTTAATGTCCGTCAAATCCATTCCCGATGCGTACAGCGGACACCTGTGGCCCGAAAAATTTGATTTCACGCACTATACGTACGTCATCGAAAAAATTCCGACGATTTGGGTCAACATGGGCAACAGCGTCGTCGTCACCCTTTCGACGGTGCTTATCACCTGTCTCATCGCCACGCTCGCCGCGTACGCGCTCGTGCATCTGCGCCTTTCGTTCGGCTGGGTTGTCGTGACCATTTTTGTCATGTCCTTGTTTTTTCCGACGCGCATCGTTTCCATCATCGGCATTTTTCAAATTCAACGCGATGTCGGATTGCTGAACACACTGCCCGGTCTCATTTTGCCGTACGTGACGTTGAATCTCGCGTTGAGTACGCTCATCATGCGCGGCATCTTTGAAGGCATTCATCCCGAAATCGCCGAGTCCGCGAAAATGGACGGCGCGGGTCCGGTTCGCATCCTCATACAAATCATGATTCCGCTCATTGCGAACGGACTCGTCGTCCTCGTGATTGTCAATTTCGTAACCGCGTGGGGCGAATATCTTTTAGCCGCGACGCTCACGAATGACCAAAGTGTTCGCACCCTGCCTGTCGTTCTCGCCAACGCGTTCGGCGGTTTCGGCCAATGGGCATGGCCCCGCCTCGCCGCGCTCTACATCATGGTCATTACGCCGGGCATCATCATCTTTGCGCTCGCGCAGCGTTGGTATATCAAGGGCTTGCAAGAAGGCGCGCTGAAATTCTAGCAGCGAGCGATGAGCATTGAGCAAGGAGTAACAGATAGTGAAGGTAGGGGCAATCCCTTGTGGTTGCCCTTTTCTATTTCCAAAAATGGAACAAGTTCAAATCGGCATCATCGGCGTCGGCGCGTTCGGCGAGAGTCATATCGTCGGTTACAAATCACTGCCCTACGTCCACCTCGCCGCGATTTGTGATGCGAATGAAACACGCGCGCATGAAATTGCCGCGCGGTACGACATTGCAAAAACGTACACCGATTACAATGAAATGCTGCGCGCGGAAGCACTCGACGCGGTGAGCATCTGCACGCCTGAAGAATTCCATCGCGCGCCCACACTCTCCGCCATTCGCGCGGGCAAACATGTTCTCGTCGAAAAACCCATCGCCACAAATTTGAAGGATGCGCGCGAAATGATTGACGCCGCGCGCGGCGCGAATGTGTTTTTGATGATTGGACACCTTCTGCGTTTTGAAACGCGTTACGCGCTCGTCCAAGAAAAAATCGCGGCGGGCGAACTCGGCAAAATTGTTTCACTCACCGCGCGGCGCAATCGCCCGAAATTTTTAGCGAAAACCTATCTCCGCACACACGGGATTCTCGAAGCGAGCATTCACGACATTGATATTTTGTTGTGGTACACGCAAGACCGCGTAACACGCGTGCGCGCCCTTTCGCGCAACACAGCGCAGTATCCCAATCCCGACGCGACGTGGGCGTTGCTTGAATTTCAAAACGGCGCGGTGGCGTACCTCGAAAACCTCTGGCTCAATCCCGACAACGGCGGCATCGGCACGAACGACGCGCTTCAGGTGACCGGCACGCAAGGCATCGCGCACATTGATTTTGTCAATACGGGCTTGAGCATTTGGCGCGAAAATGGTTACACCGTTCCCGATATTTCGCATGAACCGCGCGTGCGCGGTGACATGTTCGGCGCGCTCAAAGAAGAACTCGCGTACTTGGCGCGCTGCATTTTAGAAAACCGCGCGCCGACTGTCGTTTCGCTCGACGACGCGCTGCACGGATTAGAAGTCGCGTTGGCGATTATCGAATCGGCGAATACGGAACGCGATGTTGTGCTTGTATAGGGCAGGTTACGTTGTCATTGCGAGGCGAACGGTTTGTGTTCGCACGAAGCAATCTCCGCGCGAATCGCAAAGAGAACGCGATGTGCGTACTCTGCGCGCCGGGGATTGCTTCGTCGCCATGACCGCTCCTCGCAATGACGATGCGCAGCGACGCAATAAATGAATTTCAAAAACCTCGCGCGTGAAAACGAAATCGTCGCGCTGCTCTCTGACCTCGTCGCCATCGAAAGCGTGAACCCTGAATATCAAGGCGGACAGCGCGGCGAAGTAGCAGTTGCAGAATACGTTGCCGACTTTTTGCGCGCCCTGAACATCGAACCAGCATTTCAAAATGTGATTGGCGAACGCGCGAATGTCTTGGGAACGCTGCGCGGCGCGCATGACGCGACATTGATTTTTGAAGCGCACATGGACACGGTGACGCTGGAGCCGATGCCCGACGCGCTCACGCCAAAAATCCGCGACGGAAAATTGTACGGGCGCGGCGCGTGCGATGACAAAGCATCACTCGCCGCGATGTTGTACGCGTTGAAACTTTTACAAGAACACGCGGCGGGTGAACACGCAAACGTTTTGCTCGCGGCGGTGGTGGATGAAGAAGTCGCGTGTCGCGGCGTCTACGCGTTGGTGCAATCGAAACCCAACGCGCAGGGCGCGATTGTTGGCGAACCGACGAATTTGATGCCTGTCAACGCGCACAAAGGCGTCGTGCGTTTCCGCATTCGCACGCGCGGCGTCGCCGCACACACCGCGCATTTGGAGCAAGGCAACAACGCGATTTATCAAATGATGCAAGTGATTCGCGTGTTACGCGAAAACATCGAGCCGCGTTTGTCCGCGCGCGCGCTTTCGAAAATCGGCGCGCCGACAATTTGTGTCAGCACCATTCACGGCGGCTTGCAAGTGAACATTGTGCCTGACGAATGTGTGATTGAAATTGACCGCCGCACGGTGCCGGGCGAAATCAACGAAAATGTGCTGCGAGAAATTGACGCGGTGTTGGACGATTTGCGAAAACGCGAACCGTCCTTCGTGATTGAACGCCTCGCACCTGACCTCGCGGATTACGCGCTCGACACCCCGCGCGGCGCGAAAATTGCGCGTACGGCGCGTGCGGCATGTGAGATGATTCGCGGCGCGACCGAATTTGGCGCGGTGGGTTATGGCACGGATGCGAGCAAACTTTCGGAACTCGCGCACATTCCGAGCATCGTTCTCGGACCCGGCGACATTGCCCGGGCGCACACGGCGAACGAATTCGTCGAAATCGAGCAAGTGGCGCAAGCGGCAGAAATTTACGCGCAGTTGGCATGCGAGTTTGTCAAACGTGAAACGTGAAGTGTGAAACGTGAAACGTGATTGACGTTTGACGTTTCACGCTTGACGCGCAAGACACTATGCAGTTGTTACATCAAGTCCACCTCGTCGGCAGCGGGCGTCTCGGCTTTGAACTCTCGAACGATTTCGACTGCCATGTGTTTTTGCTCGACGGCGGAAGCGAAGCCGCGCTGATTGATTCGGGCGTGGGACTCGATACGGAATTGATTCTCGAAAACATTCGCGCGACAGGACTCGCAAACAAGATCACGAAAATTATTCTCACGCACGCGCACGCAGACCACATGGGCGGCGCGGGGCAATTACGCGCGGCGCTTGACGCGCAAGTGATTGCCCCTGCCGAAGCGGCGAATTGGATTCGCAGCGCGGATGAA
>CALMZO010000376.1 GCA_937870825.1 uncultured Chloroflexota bacterium
CAGGCGCAAAATGTGTTGAGCCAAGCGCAAGCGTACCAAAGCGACGCGGTGAGCCGCGCGCAAGGCGGCGCGCAAGCGTTCAACGCGGTGCTGCAAGAATATCAACGCAGCACACAGATTTACGGCGCCGAACTTACGCGCTATCGCCTCTATCTCGAAACGCTCGACCAAATTTTGCCGCGCGTGCAAACGTATATCGTAGATGTGAGAAACGGCAGCACGTTGAACTTGCGTTTGTTCGGAAACGCGAATGGCGGGAATGGCGCGACGAATGGAAACAACGCGCCGTCTGAACAAGCTTTGCCGCAGCCGTAATCTTTTCGTTCCGCTATTGCATGAGTTTCAGGTACGATTATGAACGAAGGTTGGAAACAAATCTGGTCTGACATTGTCAATTCGATACGCGGCGAATCAGCACCGCCTACGCGCGAGCCCGAGACGTATGTTGAAACACGCGATGATGCGGTGGTTATAGAAACCCCGCACATGGTGGAATCTCACGCGAAAACTTTAGCGACGCGCGACGAGACAGAATTGGAAACTGGCGCGCCTCTTGCGGTTGACGCGTTGACGCAAGAGGATGCGACAACCGCTGAAACGCTCACGCCGCCTACTGAAGAATTGAGTGAAAGTCCTCACTCCACTGCCGACGCGGACGCTTTGGAAATACTCGAACCTGTCGCGGAAGAAACCGCGCCACCGACGGCGTGGACGCGTGTGCGCGGATATTTGAGCATGGCGGGTGTTGCCGTCATCGCGTTGGGCATGATTGCGATTTTGTTGTGGCCCCAAATTGGTCCGCAAGTCGAGGAGCTGCTCGCGCCGAAACCGCCCGCGCCCGATATTGTCGCGTCGTTCAAGGATGGACAAATCACGCGCGACCAGCTGCTCGCGCATCTTGCCGTCCTTGTGCCAGAGGAAGCGCGGGAGCGCGTGCGGACATTCGAGAATTTGCGCGCGCTCGCGCAAGAAATGGTTTTGGACGAATTGATTCGACGCTGGGCAGGGGACCGCAAAGTGGACTCGCAAGAAACGTTCAGTCACACGATGCAGCACATTAGCGAAGAACTCAATCTCGATTCGCTCCATTCGCAAATGCACACGAGCGAAATTCCCGTGCAAGAGAGCGAGATTCAAGCGTACTATCAACAGAATCAAGAACAGTTTCAAGGGCAAACCCTCGACGAGGCGCGGGAAGAGATTCGGCAGCGGCTCGCCAGTGAACGCGAAAATTCGTACATGCAAGAGTACATTGACCGCTTGCGCGCGAACGCCTCGATTACCAAAGATTTGGCGTTGCTCGATGTGCCAGAACCGACAGAAGATGATTTGAAAAAGTATTACGACGCGAACCGCGAGCAATTCAAATTGCCGACGCAGGTGGTGGTGGACGAACTTGAAATTCCGATTGAGGATGACGAAGCGGACGCGCAACGGCGCGCGGACGCGGCATTGCTGCGGATTCGTTCGGGCGCGAGTTTTGTGCAGGCGTCGCAAGAAATTACAGGGACGAATGTTTTGACCGCGACGACGGTGGTAAGCGGCACGCGCAGCGCGGATTGGGAGACAGTGGTGTGGGGCTTGCAACCGGACGAAATCAGCGAAGTCATCAACGACGACGGCGATGTATTTTCCATCGTGCGCCTGCGCGAATTGCAGCCCGAACGTGTTGCGACGTTTGCGGAAATGCGTCCCGAAATTCTCGACCTCGTGCGCCAACAGAAAACCGACGAATGGTTCAAATCGAACGGCGCGAAAACATTGTTCACGCTCAAGGGACAACGATACTCACTCGAACAATTTTATAAAGAATACAAGGAGCTCCCGCCCGAAACGCGCGCCAAGTATGAGGGCGTGGAAGGACGCAAACGCCTCGCGGAAGATTTAATCACGCGCTTGCTCGTCGTCGAAGACACCTATGACCGTTTGCTCGACGTGAAAAATAAAGATGAATTGGAAGAGACGCGCCTCGATGTGCTGAAACAAATGTATCATCAAGAAAACGTTGATGACCAAATAAAAATCAGTGATGAGGAATTGCAAAAGTTTTATGATGAGAACAAGGCGCGTCTTGTGAGACCGCCCGAAGCGCGCATTCGCTACATCCGCATCGGCTTGGGACAAACGCAAGATGAAGAGACGCGCGCGCAGGAAAAAGCGAACGAAGCGTACAAAAAACTTGTGCCTGGACCTTTTCAACAAGGCGCGGATTTTGCAGCGACGGCGAGCGAGTATTCCGAAGACGCCGAATCGGCGGCAAAGGGCGGCGAACTGAACGGCTGGGTGGGTGAAGGGTTTGATACCATTATGGAATTGTCGGACCATCCATTTCATGAGCGCGTGCTGTCGCTGGGTGTCGACGAAATCAGCCCACCGTTTTTCTTTGGCGACAGTTTGTACATTGTACAGGTCATCGAACGCAATGACCCACAGCCCATTCCGTTCGAGCAGGCAAAAGAGGTGATTCGCGAAAAATTGACGCATGACCGCCATGACGAATTGCTCGCAAACTTGTCCGAGCGTGTTACGCAAGAATTCAACATGGTGATTTACGATTCGGTCTTGCGCGGGCTGGTGGCAGAACTCGCGCCCGCGCAAACGCCGACGCCCGAAGAATAGAATGACAAATGGAAACATTTCTCCGAATTTTTCTGCCGCTTTTTTTCCTCGTCTTTGTCGCCGCGACGTTTGTGTGGAGACCGTTCATGGTTTGGCGTGCGACGGGTGTGAATCCCTTTGTCGCCACGCGCGGCGATAGCGCACACGATTTTGTGGTGCGCTTGTTTCGCGCTGTTATTGTGCTTGCGCTTTTCGCCGTACTCGTTTACGCGTTCGCGCCGCAGCTTTACGCGTATCTCGCGCCGCTCACGTGGCTTGAAAATTGGCTGCTCGTCGCCCTCGGATTGATGTTGCTCGTCGCCGCGTTGGTGTGGACGGTGAGCGCGCAAATTCAAATGGGCAATTCATTACGCATCGGCATTGATGAACAAAATAAAACCGCACTGGTGCAAACAGGCATCTTTGGCATTTCACGCAATCCGATTTTTCTTGGATTGCTCGTCGCACTCGTCGGGTTGTTTCTCGTGACGCCGAATGCACTGACGCTGTTGGTGCTCGTTATGAGCGCGGCGTTGATTGGCGTACAAGTGCGATTGGAAGAGGAATTCTTGACGCGCGTTCACGGCGACGCGTATCGTGACTATACGCGCCGTGTGCGACGCTGGATTTGATGCAATGAATTATCTGCGCGCGTTTTTCGCACTGTGGCTCGTACTGCAAGTTGTTCTGCCACTTTTGCCCACATGGGGTGTCTTTTTACCGCATGAGCATTTTGCGCGCGGACGCGTGAGCGCGCGCGATTGGCAAGCGCATGGCGAGAA
>CALMZO010000377.1 GCA_937870825.1 uncultured Chloroflexota bacterium
GTGGCATTGGAAAACGGTTCGCGCTTTGCGATTCGCGAAGGCGGTCGCACGGTCGGCGCAGGTGTGATTACCAAAGTGATTGAGTAACTGATGTTACGCAGTCAAAAACGACAATTGACAGGATTAACAAGATTTACAGGATTTTTTCGTCATGTTAATCCTGTTAATCCTGTCAAAACGCCCTTGTTTCTAGGGCAAGTGCGTAACGTGAGTGAGTAAGTTATTGGTTATTAGTCGCTCGCAAATGCGAACCGCTAATAACTAACGACTAATGACTAATAACCAACAATTATGGCTCGACAAAAAATCCGCATTCGGCTCAAAGGGTACGACCACCGCGTGCTTGACCAATCCGTTAAACAAATCGTCGAAACCGCAGAACGCACGGGCGCAGCCGTTATCGGACCGGTCCCGCTTCCGACGAAAATTGAAAAGTTCACCGTCATTCGCGGCGCGTTCATTGACAAAGACTCGCGCGAACAGTTCGAGATTCGCACGCACAAGCGATTGATTGACGTGCTCGAACCAAGCAGCAAAACCATTGACACACTGATGCGCCTGAATTTACCGGCGGGCGTGGACATTGAAATCAAGTTGTAGATTTTCAAATTTCGATTTTCGATTTGTTTTGAATCACGCGCAAATCGAAAATTCGAAACGCCTACTGTCGCGTGGAACGATTACGTTCCCCCGCGATGAAGGGGAGACATTGAAATGGCTGAAGGATTGATGGGTCGCAAGCGCGGCATGACACAGATTTTTTCCGAAAAGGGACACGTGGTCCCGGTCACCATTTTGGAAGTGGGTCCGTGCTATGTGACGCAAATTCATACACAAGACAAATCGGGCTATAGCGCGGTGCAACTCGGTTTTGAAGAAACGCGCAAGTTGAACAAACCCGAACGCGGACATTTGAAAAACCTGCCCTCGCTCAAACATTTGCGCGAAGTTCGCACATCGCAACTCGCCAAGTACAAAGTCGGACAAAAACTCACGGCGGGAATTTTTTCGGTTGGCGAAAAAGTGGATGTCGTCGGCACGAGCAAAGGCAAAGGCACCGCAGGCCCGGTCAAAAAATATCATTTTCGCGGCGGACCGAAAACGCATGGTCAATCGGACCGCACGCGCCGCCCCGGTTCGAGCAGCGCGACGACAACGCCCGGCCGCGTTTTAAAAGGCACGCGCCGCGCGGGGCAAATGGGCAACGTGCGCGTAACCGTTTCCAATTTGGATGTGGTGCAAGTGGACGCGGAACGCAATTTGGTTGCCGTACGCGGCGCAGTCCCCGGTTCCAAGAACGGACTGATTTTTGTGCAAAAGGCGCGCAAGCAGCCCAAGGCGAAAAAGTAAGCAGTAAGCCGTTATCAGTAATCAGAAGCAAAGCTGAATACTGATTACTGGACACTGACCACTGATGTAACGATGCAAGTTCCATTATTTAACCAAGCGGGCGACGAGATTAGCCAAATCGAATTGCGCGACGACATTTTTGGAATCGAGCCCAACAAAGCGGTGATGCATCAAGCGTACTTGCGCCAAATGGCGAATGCGCGTCAAGGCACACACGCTACTAAAACGCGCGGGCAAGTGCGCGGCGGCGGCAAGAAACCGTGGAAGCAAAAAGGCACGGGACGCGCGCGGCAAGGCAGCACCCGCGCGCCGCACTGGAAAGGCGGCGGCGTCGTCTTTGGTCCGCACCCGCGTTCGTACGAACAAAAGATGCCGCGCAAAATGCGCCATCTCGCACTCAAGTCCGCACTCGCTGCCAAAGCCCAAGAGAATCAAATCAAAGTCATTGACGAGTTCAACCTCGAAGGCACGAAAACGCGCGACATGAAAACCATTTTGGACCGACTGCAAGCGAAACCGTCCGCGTTGATTCTCGTGTCCGAGTCAAGCACGCCCGTCACCAAGTCCGCGCACAACCTCGCGAAAGTGAAAACCCTTCGCACCGGTTATTTGAACGTGCGCGATTTGCTCGGTTATGAATTTGTGGTGATGAGCAAAGCGGCACTCAGCGCGGTAGAAACATTTTTTGACAGCGCGAACGGCGCCGCCAAAGGAGGCGAATAGTCATGCACGTTTATGAAGTATTACGCCGCCCGCTGACGACAGAAAAAAGCAATTTGCTTGCGGAAAAATATCGCAAGTACGCGTTCGAAGTGGACGAACGCGCCAACAAACGGCAAATCAAAGAAGCCGTCGAAACCGCGTTTCCAAAAATCAATGTGTTGGATGTGCATGTGATGAAGATGCCGCGCAAAGCGCGCCGCTCCCTGCGACGCCGCAAAACGCGTTTCACGTCTATCTGGAAAAAAGCCATCGTCACCATTCCGGCGAATCAGAGAATTGAATTGTTTGAGGGAGTATAAGTTATTAGTTATTCGTTATTTGTTATTAGCATGTTGGTTGAAGAATCCACTAATAACCAATAACCAATAACGAACAACTCCAATGCCAACCAAAGCATACAAACCTACGTCGCCCGGACGCCGCTGGCAAACCGTTTCGACGTTTGAAGAGATTACCAAGGGCAAGAAACCCGAAAAGTCCCTGCTGCGCCACAAAAAGAAATGGGCGGGACGCAACAATCGTGGCGAATTGAGCGTGCGTCATCGCGGCGGCGGCACATCGCCAAAATATCGCGTCATTGATTTTCGCCGTGACAAAGTGGGCATTCCTGCCAAAGTTGCCGCGATTGAATACGACCCCAATCGCACCGCGCGCATCGCGCTGCTGCATTACGCGGATGGCGAAAAACGTTACATCATCGCACCACTCGGCGTCATCGTCGGCGACATATTGCTTTCGGGTCCGGAAGCGGAAATCAAACCGGGTAACACCGTGCCGATTCAAAACATCCCGCTTGGCACCGTCATCCACAACATCGAACTGGTCAAAGGCAAGGGCGGACAATTGGCGCGCAGTGCGGGAACGGGCGCGCAGCTTTTGGCAAAAGAAGGCAAGTACGCGCAAATTCGAATGCCGTCCGGCGAAGTGCGCTACATTTCGATGGAATGTTCCGCGACGATTGGACAAATCGGCAATATCGAACAAAGCACCATCAAACTCGGCAAAGCCGGGCGTCGTCGGCACATGGGCTGGCGTCCGAGCGTGCGCGGTGTCGCAATGACCCCGCGTGACCATCCCCACGGGGGCGGCGAAGGCAAATCCGGTATTGGGATGCCGGGACCAAAAACGCGTTGGGGCAAACCCGCGCTCGGTTATCGCACCCGCAACAATTCGCGCACGGACAAATATATTGTAAGGCGACGCGGAAAGAAATAGATGAATTTTCGATTTTCGATTTGTGATTTTCGATTGCGCCAATGGTGTGCTTGTAAATCGAAAATCGAAAATCTAAATTCTAAAATCTAATGAGCCGTTCACTCAAAAAAGGACCTTTTGTCGAACCGAAACTGCTCAAGCGCATTGAGCTGATGAATCGGAACAATGAAAAGCGCGTAGTAAAAACATGGTCGCGCGCGTCGGTGATATTTCCGCAAATGGTCGGTCACACGATTGCGATTCACGATGGACGCCGCCATGTGCCAATTTACATTACCGAAAATATGGTCGGGCATCGTCTCGGCGAATTTGCGCCCACGCGCCATTTTCGCGGACATTCGTCCAAAGAAAAAGCGACAGAGGTAAAGAGTTGACATGGTGACAGCGTGACAAGGTGACGCGGGAATTGTTGTGTCAACTTGTCACTCGCTCACCTTGTCACCTTGTCAGGTGTATCATGGCAGATTTTGAAGTCAAGGCAGTTGAAAAATATCTTCGCATGTCGCCGCGCAAAGTCCGTCTCGTGCTGGACATGATTCGCGGACAGCAAGTGGACCGCGCCATCGGCGTTTTGAAAATGACCTCCAAAGGTTCCGCCGTCGCCATTTCCAAAGCCATCAATTCGGCTGCCGCCAACGCGGAAAATAATTTTGGCTTGTCGCGCGACGAGTTGTACATTTCTACCGCAATCGCCGACAAAGCCCCGTCGCGCAAGTGGCGTAAAATTGGTTCACGCTCACGCGTCAAACCGATTGAGCATCGGTACACCCACATTACGGTGGGCGTCTCGGAAAAGGAGAGCAAGTAATGGGTCGCAAAGTTCATCCTTTCGGTTTTCGTTTGGGCGTCATCAAAGACAGCCGCTCGCGCTGGTACGCCGCAGAGAAAAAAGCCTATCATCAATTGCTGCTCGAAGACCGCGAGATTCGCAAATTGATTTACGGTAAAGTCGCGAACGCGGGCATCGCCGATGTGGAAATCGAACGCTATCCCGGCAACGTCACGGTGAATGTGTACACGGCGAAACCTGGTCTTGTCATCGGGCGCAAAGGCGCTACCGTTTCCGAGCTGCGTAAAAAATTGGACGAGTTGACGAAAAAGAAAACAAAACTCGAAGTCTTGGAAGTGGGCAAACCGGAAACGAACGCGCAATTGATTGCCGACAGCATCGCGCAGCAAGTTGAGAAACGTATCTCGCACAAACGCGCCATGAAACAATCCGTGCAGCGGGCAATGCGCGCCGGCGCAAAAGGCGTCAAAGTGGAAATGGCCGGGCGTCTCGCCGGTTCCGAAATGAAACGCCGCGAAACCGTCAAGGACGGACGCGTGCCGCTTGGAACCCTGCGCGCGGATATTGATTATGCGCGCCGCGAAGCGAAAACCACGTACGGCAAAATCGGAATCAAAGTGTGGGTCTATCACGGCGAAATTTTGCCCGAAGACCGCAAACGCAAATTGGAAGAACGCATTGCGCGCGTCGTCGAAGCCAGCACGACGCAGGAACGCGAGAGAGAACGTTGAGATTTCCCTTATTTCCTTTCCTTCCTTTAGCATCGCGAGTGTGGTGACAAGGGAAAGAATGGAAATGACGGAAATACGAGATAGTTGTTTTTACCATGTTGATGCCAAAACGAACCAAGCACCGCAAACAACATCGCGGGCGCATGAAGGGCAAAGAACTGCGCGGCGTGGATGTATCGTTCGGTGAATTTGGATTACAAGCGCTTGAACCGGCGTGGATTACCAGCCGTCAAATTGAAGCGGCGCGCCGCGCGATTGTCCGTTTTGTAAAACGCGGCGGCAAAATCTGGATTCGGATTTTTCCTGACCACGTGGTAACAATCAAAGGCGCAGAAACACGCATGGGTGGCGGCAAAGGCGCACCCGACCATTGGGTCGCCGTCGTCAAGCCCGGCCGCGTGCTGATGGAAATTGGCGGGATTAAAGAAGACGTGGCAGAAGAAGCCATGCGTCTCGCCTCGCACAAATTTCCCATCAAGACACAGTTCGTCCGCCGACATGAGGTGGGGCAATGAAAACAAATGTGAATGAATTGCGCCGTCTCAACGATGCCGAATTGCAAAAACAATTGGATGAGCTCTATCAAGAGCAATTCAATCTGCGCTTTCAAAACGCGTCGGGGCAAGTTGCCAACCAGAACCGTTTCAAAATTGTGCGCCGCCAGATTGCGCGCATCAAAACATTGCAGCGCGAACGTGAGCTTGCCAACGCGGCTGCCAAGCAGGGAGGCGCATAATGGCTCAAGTGACTACGGAACGCAAATACAAAGGCAAGGTGATGGTCGGCAAAGTGGTTTCCGACAAAATGCAAAAGACGGTTGTCGTCGTCGTCGAAACGCGCCGCCGCCATCCGCTGTACGGCAAAATCATCACCATGCGCCGCCGCTTCAAAGCGCACAACCAAGAGCCGCTCGCCAAAGCGGGCGATATTGTGAAAATCGTGGAATCGCGTCCGCTCTCGCGCGAAAAACGCTGGCGCGTTGCCGAAATTGTTCGCGCCGGCGAAGTGGTCGAAATGATTCGCGAGACCGAGCTCGAATCCTTGATGGAAAAAGAACGCACCGAAAAAGAATCGCGCAAGGAAGAAGAACGCAAGCGCGCGGCAGAACGTCTCGCCAAATTGGGCGGCTTTGAATCGGTCCAAGAGATGGAAGGCGAAGACAAAGAGCAAAGCGAATTTGCCGCCGAATATGCGGGCGATGACCAAGCCGAAGGCGAAGAAGAAGGAGACGAAGAATGATTCAGGAAACGACTCGTCTCAAAGTCGCCGACAATACCGGCGCACGTACCCTCATGTGTATTCGCGTGATGGGCGGCTCCAATCGCAAGTACGCGGCAGTGGGCGACATTATTATTGCTTCGGTAAAAACTGCCGCGCCCAACAGCGCGGTGAAAAAGGGCGAAGTCGTCCGCGCCGTTGTTGTTCGCACCGCCAAAGAATACGGACGCAGCGACGGCTCGTACATCAAGTTCGACGAGAACGCAGCCGTCCTTTTGGAAAAAGAAAACACCAACCCGCGCGGCACGCGCATTTTCGGTCCCGTCGGACGCGAATTGCGCGAAAAAGGATTTATGAAAATCGTTTCCCTGTCGCCGGAAGTTCTGTAAGCGACGAACGACGAACGACGAATGACGAACGACATTTGCAAATTCGTCTTTCATCCTTCGTCTTTGGTCTAGGTTGAAATGAACAAGATTCGCAAAGGCGATACCGTTCGCGTATTGAGCGGTGATGACAAAGGTAAAACAGGCGCAGTACAGTTCGTCTATCCGAAAAAAGAACGCGTCGTCGTCGCCGGCGTCAACATGATGAAAAAGGCACAACGCCGCGTGCCCGGTCAGGTGAAAACGCAAACCGGCATCATCGAACGCGAGGGCCCGATGCATTGGTCCAAAGTCGCGCTCGTGTGTCCGCACTGCGGCAAACCGACGCGCGTCGGTTTTGAATTAACCGATGGTGGCGCCAAATATCGCGTCTGTCGTAAATGCGGCAATCCGATTGACAAGTAGAAAGTAAAAAGCTAAAAGCTAAAAGTATTCTTGGGCCATTTTACTTTTAACTTTTAACTTTTAACTTTTAACTTTTACTGACATGGCTGACGAAAAGAAAGACAAGCAACAGCAAAAACCAAAAGGCGATGGCAAGGGCGGTGCGCCCAAAGGTGGCGCCGCAAAACAAGCCGAGCCAAAAGGCGACGGCAAGGGCGCGCCGAAAACAACCGCGCCGCGCGCGGAACGTATCCCGCCGCGTTTGTTGGAACGCTATCGCCAAGAAATCGCGCCTGCTTTGATGAAAGAGTTTAACTACTCGAACAAGATGCAGGTCCCACAACTCGACAAAGTTGTGGTCAACATTGGTCTCGGTGAAGCGTTGAGCAATGCCAAGGCGTTGGACGCCGCAGTCAAAGATTTGACAACCATTACGGGGCAAAAGCCGATTGTTCGCAAAGCGAAAAAATCCATCGCCACGTTCAAACTGCGCGAAGGCAATGCGATTGGCGTCAAAGCGACGTTGCGCGGGGACCGCATGTATTGGTTCCTGGACCGTTTGATGAGCGCGGCGCTCCCGCGGGTGCGCGATTTTCGCGGCGTGCCGCGTGATGCGTTCGACGGACGCGGTAACTATACGCTCGGTTTGCGCGAACAATTGATTTTTCCGGAAATTGATTACGATGCCATTGACAAATTGCGCGGCATGGAAATCACGATTGTGACCAGCGCCAAAAACGACGAAGAGGCGCGCCGCCTGCTGCAGTTAATGGGCATGCCGTTCCGACAAAAGTGAGGATAGAGTGGCAAAGAAATCAATGATTAATCGCGAACTGCATCGCAAATACCCGAACCGCGTTCGCAATCGCTGCAAATTGTGCGGACGCCCGCGCGGCTATATTCGCCGTTTTCAATTGTGCCGCATCTGCTTTCGCAAAGAAGCACTCGAAGGGCGACTGCCCGGCGTGACGAAATCGAGTTGGTAATTTCGCTCCGACGATGGAAGGATATTTCGAGTGACGTAATGTTCGTTCGCCTACGGCGAACAAAGCTGATGCGTCGCTCACAGGAGTTCGACAGATGAATGATCCGATTGCTGACATGCTCGCGCGAATGCACAATGCTGCGATGGTGCGACATCCCCAAGTGGTGATGCCCGCATCAAAAATGCGCGTGGCAATCGCTAAAATTTTAAAAGATGAAGGTTTCGTGGACAAGCTCGAGGTGACGCGTGACCGCCCCCAAGCGCAATTGAAATTGTGGCTCAGGTATGATACGGCGCGCAAACCGGTGTTGTCGGGCACGCGCCGCGTCTCCAAACCCGGACGCCGCATTTATGCCAGCAAGCGCGATATTCCATGGGTGCGCAACGGCTTGGGCGTCGCGATTGTTTCGACGACCAAAGGCGTGATGACCGGCGCACGCGCGAAAAAAGAGGGCTTGGGCGGCGAAATTTTGTGTGAGGTGTGGTGATATGTCGCGTATTGGTAAAATGCCCGTGGTTCTCCCGAAAGGCGTAACCGTTTCCATTGACGGCACAACCGTACGAGTAAAAGGACCCAAGGGCGAACTCTCTCAAACCTTTCACGAAGATATGACCATCGCGCAAGAAGATGGCAAAATTGTTGTCTCGAAACCTGATGACAAAGCGTACGATGCCATGCACGGGATGGTGCGTGCCATGATTAACAACATGGTCAAAGGCGTCAGCGACGGTTTCAGCAAGACTTTGGAAATTGAAGGCGTCGGCTATCGCGGCGAACTGCAAGGCAAAAATTTGGTCTTGGCATTGGGCTATTCGCACCCTGTCCCGGTAGAACCGCCGGCAGGTATCAGCTTTGTCGTAGACAAGTCCCAGCGCGTCATTACCATCGAGGGGTCCGACAAGCAAATGGTCGGACAAGTTGCCGCCAACATTCGCTCGCTGCGTCCGCCCGAACCGTACAAAGGCAAGGGCATTCGCTATCAAGGCGAAAAAATCCGCCGCAAGGCAGGCAAGGCAGGCAAAGCGGGAGGCAAGTAATGAACAGCACGAAAAACAAATCAGCACTCTTGCGCCAGCGGCGCCACTGGCGGGCGCGTGAACGCCATCGCCTGGCAGGCAGCGCGGAACGTCCGCGTTTGAATGTCTTTCGCAGCACGAAACATATTTTTGTGCAATTGATTGATGATACCAAAGGACATACGCTTGCGGCGGCTTCGACGCTCGACAAGGACATTCGCGCGCAAGCCAAAGAATTGACCAAAGTGGAAGAAGCAAAACGTGTCGGCAAATTGATTGCCGAGCGCGCGCAGGCGGCGGGCATCAAGGCGGTTGTGTTTGACCGCGGCGGCTTTCGTTATCACGGGCGCGTCAAAGCCTTGGCGGACGCCTCACGCGAAGCAGGACTAGAATTTTAGAGATTTGATGTTAGATGTTGGAGGTTAGAGGTTGGATTCCAACTTCTAACTTCAAACTTCCAATTTCCAAAACATGCCAGAGCAACGAAATAATCGAACAGGCGGACAAGGTTCGGGCGGCGGACAGGGACGCGGTGGACGCGGCGGCGGACGCAATCGTGACGAGCGACCACGCGAACAAGAGCAAGAAGGTCCTTCCTTTGACGAACGCGTGGTGGATATTGGACGCACCGCCAAAGTGGTCAAAGGTGGTCGGCGGTTTGCCTTTCGCGCGGTGGTCGTCGTCGGCGACAACAAAGGCACTGTGGGCGTTGGTATTGGCAAAGCGCGTGAAGTGCCGGATGCTGTTCGCAAGGGGACCGAGCAAGCGCGCAAGTCAATGAAGTCGTACTCAATTTCCGGAAACACCATTCCGCATCCCATCATTGCGAAATTCGGCGCGTCCGAAGTCATTCTCAAACCGGCGACACCCGGGACGGGTGTGATTGCCGGTGGTGGCGTGCGCGCAGTGTTGGAATGCGCGGGCGTGCGCGATGTGTTGACGAAATCGCTCGGCAGTTCCAATAAACTGAACGTCGTGCGCGCGACGCTGCTCGCATTGAGTCAAATGCAAAACGCGGAAACGGAAGCGAAAAAGCGCGGCAAAGATGCTGCCGATTTGCTGCCGCCATGGAGAAAGACAAATGGCAACGCCAACTAGTACGGTGCGCGTCACCTATTTCAAAAGTTCCATCGGGTACAAAAAAGACCAAAAAGCAACCATCCTCGCGATGGGTTTCAAAAAATTGGGCGAGACGCGTGAACTACCCGACACGCCCTCGATTCGCGGCATGATTCGCAAAGTCCGACACTTGGTACGGGTGGAAGAAAACTAGTTGTTGGTTTTTGGTTATTCGTTATTGGTCATATACCAGGAACGAACAACTAATAACGAACAACGAATAACGAACGATGAAATTATCTGATTTGCGTCCGCCACAGGGCGCCAAGAAAAATAAAACGCGCAAGGGACGCGGCATCGCGGCGGGAAAAGGCAAGACTGCCGGACGCGGCACCAAAGGGCAAAATTCGCGCGCGGGCGGTTCCAAAGGTCCGTACTTTGAAGGCGGTCAATTGCCACTCGTGCGCCGCTTGCCGCACGTGCGCGGGTTCAAAAACATCTATCGCATTCCGTTTCAAGTGGTGAATCTCGATTCGCTCGACACGAAATTCGAAGCGAACGCGCAAGTGACGCCGGAGGTGTTGTTGGCGCAGCGACTCGTCAAGGACACAAAGCGCGTCAAGGTATTGGGACGCGGCGAAATTACCAAGCCGCTTCAAGTGAGCGCGCATTCGTTCTCGGACAGCGCCAAAGAAAAAATTGCTGCCGCCGGTGGCACCGTGACGGAATTGGCGTGGACGCGTCCGCCCCGCAGGATACGATAGACCTCACCCCACCCCCAACTCCCCTCCCTCTCCTGAATAAAATCAAATTCAGGCGCAGGGAGAGCGCAAGGGGGAGGAGAGGCAGGAGTCAACATGCTGGATGCTCTTCAAAATGCAATGCGGTTGCCGGACTTGCGGCGGAAAATTCTTTTCACGCTGTTTATTCTGGTCATTTACCGTATCGCCGCGCATATTCCGGTACCGGGTGTAGACTTGGCGGCGTTGGAATCTGTTTTCAACCCGCAAAACGGCAATGCCACAAGTGGCTTGCTGAATGTGCTGGATATTTTTTCCGGCGGTGCGCTGTCGAATTTTTCTGTGGTCGCGATGGGCGTGTACCCGTACATCACGGGGTCTATCATCATGCAATTGTTGACGCCGCTTATTCCGCAGTTGGAGGCGTTGCAAAAAGAAGGTGACCAGGGGCGTCGGCGCATCAATCAAATCACGCACTGGATTACGATTCCGCTCGCGTTCTTGCAAGGGGTCGGGCAAGCGTCCATCATGGCGAATACGCAGCCGCCCGTTTTGCCCGGTTACAACGCGTTGAACATGCTCAATCCGACATCGCCGCAATTTATTTCGACGTGGGCGATTATGGCAACGCTCGTGGCAGGCACGATGTTTGCGTTGTGGCTCGGCGAATTGATTTCCGAACAGGGCATCGGCAGTGGCGTTTCCATCATTATCTTTGGCGGTATCGTCGCCGCAATCCCGACGCGTATCATTCAACTTGCGACGACGAGTCCGGTCACGCTGCTCATCTTTTTGATTATCACCGTTGTCACGATTGTCGGCATTGTGTATTTACAAGAAGGACAGCGCCGCGTGCCGGTGCAATATGGCAAGCGCGTGCGCGGGATGAAAGTGTACGGCGGCGGCAGCACCTATATTCCGCTGCGCGTCAACTCGGCAGGTATGATTCCGCTCATCTTTGCCGTTTCGATTTTGATTTTTCCCGCGCTCATTGCGTCGTTCTTTCAAAATTCAAGCGTCGAGTGGTTACGGAACTTTGCCGTCAGCGTCGTCAATTTGTTTGATACGCGGGGCTGGTTTTATGCGGGGATTTATTTCCTGCTGGTCATGGCGTTCACGTTCTTTTACACCTATATCGTGTTTCAACAGCAGAATCTCGCCGAAACGCTGCAAAATCAGGGCGGCTTTATTCCGGGCATTCGCCCGGGGGGTTCGACAACCCGATATTTGAACGGCGTGGTCATGCGAATCACGATTATTGGCGCGGTGGGGTTGGGCATCATTGCGATTTTGCCGTTCTTGCTCGCGTTCGTTGACCCATCGGTGCAGCAAACGGGCGATTTGATTATCTCGAGCACGGGGCTGTTGATTGTGGTTGGCGTTGTATTGGATACGATGAAGCAGCTCGAGGCGCAGTTGATGATGCGCCACTACGAGGGTTTTATCCGATAAAATCCAATCAACGGGTTTTATTTTTCGTGAACTCGTCACGGTTAGGCGAGGAACGAGAGAACGACGCGTAACAATCGAGGCAAGGGCGCCGGGTTTGTTGCGCCGGGTCTATCCCTTGACAAACTCTCTCACAACGCGCAAAGGAGCGAATTGTGATGCAGGAAACAACGCGCGAATTGCCGCGTGGACTCGTTGAAGGGCAGACATCAACGACGATGGCTACAAGAACACGTTCGTTTAACAATCGCACCTGCGAAGCGCCTTACTTGATTTTTTTGGGACCGCCGGGTTCGGGCAAAGGGACACAAGCGGAAAAGCTGCATCAAAACTTTCGCCTCGTTCAACTCTCGACCGGAAATTTGTTTCGCGAACACATTTCCAAAGGCACAGAACTGGGACTCAAAGTCAAAGACATCTTGGCAAAAGGCGAACTCGTCCCGGATGACTTGACGATTGCGATGGTCATGGACCGGCTTGCCAAGCCGGATACGATTATGGGTGTTGTGTTTGACGGCTTTCCGCGCACGCGTGACCAGGCGCTGGCGTTACAGTACAAGTTGGATGAAAAAGGCAAGTGCATTACGGCGGCGATTCAATTCAAAATCAGCGACGAGCAGATTGTCGAACGCTTGAGCTCGCGCCGCATGTGCCCGAAAGACAACACGACGTACAACTTGAAAAGCAACGCGCCCAAGAACGACGCCAAGTGTGATTTGTGCGGCACGCTGTTGATTATGCGCGATGACGATAAACCGGAAGTGATTCGCCATCGTCTGCAAGTGTATCGTCAACAAACGGAACCGTTAATCGAATTTTATCGCGAACAGGATATGCTGGTTGAGATTGACGCGTCGCGCGGAATTGAGGAAATCACCGCGCAGATGGACGAATGGATGCCCATGTTCATCTACAACGCGAATTGATAGAACGATGTGGAAGCAATCTGAATTGCAAGCAATCTGAATTGCAAGCAATCTGAATTGCAAGCAATCTGAATTGCAAGCAATCTGAATTGCAAGCAATCTGAATTGCAAGCAATTCTGCGTGATTGCCCGAACTGACAGAGATGTACAAACACAAAGAAAGACCGCGGCCCATCGAAATCAAGTCGCGCAAAGAACTGGCACTCATGCGCGCGGCGGGAAAAATTGTGGCGGAAATTTTGAACGATTTGCAGGAACGCGCCCGCCCCGGCGTCACCACGCGCGAACTGGACGAACGGGCGCAGAAAATTTTGGACAAGTACGGCGCGACATCCCCGTTCATGGGCTATCCGAATTCCCAAGAACGCGGTCCGAAATTCCCTGCCTCCATTTGTACATCCGTGAATGAAGAAATCGTACACGGCATCCCGCGCAAAAAGCGCGTGTTAAAAGAGGGCGACCTTTTAAAAATAGACGTCGGCGCAAATTACGCGGGCTACATCGGCGATTCGGCGTGGACATTTCCCATCGGCAACGTGAGCGCCAAAGCCCAAGAACTGATGCACGTGACCGAAGAGTCGCTCGCGATTGGCATTGCGCAAGTGCAGACCAACAAACGTCTTTGGGACTTGATTGCGACGATTCAAGACTATGTAGAAAAGCGCGGCATGAATGTCGTGCGCGAATATCAAGGACACGGTGTCGGACGGGAGATGCACGAAGAGCCGAGCATTCCCAATTTTTTGGATGAAGAGTTCGACAAACGTCCCGCCAACATTCAATTCAAACCCGGCATGACACTGGCGATCGAACCGATGGTGGTGACGGGGACTTGGGAGACTCAAGTGTTGGGCGACCAGTGGACGGTTGTCACTGCTGACCACGGACTCGCAGCCCATTACGAACATACCGTCCTGGTCACCGATAATGGACCCGAGATTTTGACGCTTTGGAAATAAACGTAAGCAATTCGAGAAATTTGCCACTTAGTGTATTGGTTTCAGCGAAAGGGAGCAATCATCATGAAAGTCCAACCATCGGTCAAAAAGCGTTGCGAAAAGTGCAAAATCATTCGGCGCAAAGGTGTCATCCGCATCATTTGCCAGAATCCCAAGCACAATCAGCGACAAGGATAGTCATTAGCCATTAGTCATTAGGCATTAGCCGTTTGCGCTAATCCCTAATAACTAATAACTAAGAACTAACAACTAACAAATGGCTCGTATCGCAGGAGTTGACCTGCCCCGACAGAAACGCGTAGACATTGCGCTCCGCTATATTTATGGCATCGGTCCCGCGCGGAGCAACGAAATTTTGGACAAGGCGCAAGTCGCGCACGAAATTCGCGTCAAAGATTTGTCCGAAGCCGAAGTTTCGCGAATTCGCAGTGTGATTGACCGCGACCTAAAAGTCGAGGGCGATTTGCGCCGCGAAGTGGCGCTCAACATCAAACGCTTGCAGGAAATTGGCGCGTACCGCGGTCTGAGGCATCGCCGCAACCTGCCCGTACGCGGGCAGCGCACGCGCACGAACGCCCGCACCAAACGCGGCACCAAGAAAACCGTCGCCGGACGCAAGAAATCCAAGGCGAAGAAGTAAATCCAGTAAAAAGCTAAAAGTAAAAAGCGAAAAGAGAAATCTGTTCGGACTTTTAACTTGGAACTTTTAGCTTTTTGCTTTTTAATCAATGGCTGACGAGAAACAAGCCCCCCGTCGTCCGCAGCGCGGGCGGCGTAAAGAAAAGAAAAATGTGCCTGTCGGTGTAGCGACGGTCAACGCGTCGTTCAACAACACGCTCGTAACCATCGCCGACCCGCAAGGCAATGTATTGGCACAAGGCAGCGCGGGCGCAAGCGGCTTTCGCGGTTCGCGCAAAAGCACACCCTTCGCCGCAGGCATCGCCGCGCAAAATGCCGCGCGTCAAGCGATGGAACAAGGAATGCGCGAAGTGGATGTGCGCGTGATTGGTCCCGGACCCGGACGCGAGTCTGCCGTGCGCTCGATGCAAAACGCCGGACTCAAGGTGCGCTCGATTACCGACCTGACGCCGATTCCGCATAATGGCTGCCGTCCGTCCAAGCGACGACGCGTCTAGAACAGTAGGCAAAGTAATCAGTTATCCGTAATCCATTCTCTGTGATTATTGATGAAAACGAATACTGATTACTGAATACTGGATACTGATTACTGGAGCAAGAATGGCTCGATATCTCGGACCCGTTTGCAGATTATGCCGCCGCGAAGGCGAGAAATTATTTTTGAAAGGCGAACGCTGCTTTTCGCCGAAATGCGCGATTGAAAAACGCAACCAGCCGCCCGGCCAACACGGTGCCGCGCGCTCATTTCGCAAAAAGGCAAGCGACTATTCCATGCAGCTGCGCGAGAAACAAAAAGCGCGCCGCATCTATGGCGTC
The DNA here is from genome assembly GCA_937870825.1 of uncultured Chloroflexota bacterium. GTDB lineage: Bacteria > Chloroflexota > Anaerolineae > UBA4142 > SHND01 > SHND01. The sequence continues at coordinate 15,388 of CALMZO010000377.1, forward strand.
CTCGAACGCCAATTCCGCCGCTATTATGCGGACGCGTCGCGTCGCAGCGGCGTCACCGGCGCGGTCCTTTTGCAATATCTCGAATCGCGTCTCGACAACGTGGTGTACCGTCTCGGCTTTGCGTCTTCGCGCAAGCAAGCGCGTCAGCTCGTTGACCACGGACACTTTACCGTGAACGGCAAAAAAGTAACGATTCCTTCCTATTTGGTCAAAGCCGGCGACAAGGTCGCCGTTGCCGAAGGCAGTCGCAAATCGCCGTACTTTGTCGACCTCGACAAGGGACTCAAGAGCGCGCGCACGCCGGGCTGGCTCGCCGTTGACCCGCGTCAACTGAGCGGCAATGTCATGAGCTTGCCTTCGCGCGAACAAATTGATACGCCGGTCAAAGAACAGCTCATCATCGAATTTTACAGTCGATAAGAACGAGCAATGAGCGCTGAGCGTTTGAACATTGGGTACACCGGCTGGTTACCCGATCTCAATGCTCATCCCTCAATGTTTCTCCTTTGTGGAGGTTGCGTTGTTAGATATATTTCCAAAAATCGAAGCCGAAGCCAACAGCAAAAATTACGGCAAGTTCATCATTGGTCCGCTCGAAAGTGGTTATGGCGTGACCTTGGGGAACGCACTGCGCCGTGTGTTGTTGTCGTCCCTTCCGGGCGCGGCTGTCACTTCGATCAAAGTTGACGGCGTGCATCACGAATTCACGCCGATTCCGAACGCCAAAGAAGATACGACGCAGCTCATCTTGAACGTCAAACAGCTGCGAATGAAAATGCACGGCGACGAAGGTCCACTCCGGCTCTCGCTCGAAGCGCGCGGCAAGGGCAACGTCACCGCCGCCGATATTCAAACCCCCGCGCAAATCGAAATCATCAATCCCGATTTGCACCTGCTCACGCTCGACAGCGACGATGCCCAATTCACAATGGACCTCACCGTCAACAAGGGCAAGGGGTATCATCCGGCGGAAAGCGGCGGCAAACTCGCGATTGACGAAATTCCGGTGGACGCGATTTACACGCCCGTTCGCAAAGCGAATTTTCGCGTCGAACGCGCCCGTGTCCAACAGATGACGAATTTTGATTCGCTCGTCATGGAAATTTGGACGGACGGGTCCATTTCACCGCGCGAGGCATTAACCGAATCCGCGCGCCTCTTGGTGAAATTGCTCGGCATGGTTGCTGGGTTCGCCGGCGAAGAAACCGTCGAAGTGGCTGCCGAGTCCGAAATTCCGAGCCGCATTTACGAAACGCCGATTGAAGAACTCGAGCTTTCGGTGCGCGCGTACAATTGTCTCAAACGCGCCAGCATTACGCGTGTCGGCGAAATTCTCGAAAAATTGAAAAAGGGCAAAGAAGAACTTTTGACGATTCGCAATTTCGGTCAAAAGTCGCTTGACGAATTGATGGAACGCCTCGAACAGAAAGGGTATCTCGACGCGATCCAGACACCGCCCGATACTGCGTCGTCTGACGGCGCCAGCGATGGATTAGGGGAATAGTTCTATGCCGCATCAAATTGCCGGGCGTCACCTCAATCGCAACAGTTCACAGCGCAAGGCGTTGTTTAAAAGTTTGGTGACCCAAGTTTTACAACACGAACGCATCGAGACCACCGAAGCGAAAGCGAAAGCAGTCCGTTCGGATGTCGAGAAAATAATTACACTGGCGAAACGCGGAGACGTTCACGCGCGCCGCCTTGTGCTGAAAACCGTCGCCAATAAAAAAGTGGTCGAAAAACTTTTTGACAAAATCGGTCCGCGTTTTGCCGACCGCAACGGCGGTTACACGCGCATCATCCGTTTGGGTCCGCGTCATGGTGACGCCGCCGAAATGGTGCTGTTGGAATTGACCGAACGCGAAAAAGCAGAATAGCGCCGAGGTACGAGCGCTGAGGACAGAGAACCAAGCACTTGGTCAGTCCTCAGTTCTCGGTACTCTGTCCTGCATTGTGCATTGTCTTGCAATTCTTGAATACGACGGCACCGACTTTCAGGGCTTTCAGATTCAGAAAAACGGGCGCAGTGTACAGCAGGAATTGGAACATGCGCTGTACGATTTTGGCAAGACGCGCGTAAAGACGGTCGGGGGCGGACGCACGGATGCGGGCGTTCATGCCAAAGGGCAAACCGCATCGTTTACCATCGAATGGACGCGCGATTTGGAAACGTTCAAGCGCGCGCTCAACGCAAAATTACCAAACGATATCTATGTACGCCGCGTGATGGCGGTGGATGAAAAATTCTCGGCGCGTTACCGCGCGACGAGCCGCGTGTATCAATACCGCGTGTGGAATCATCCCGAACGCGATGTGTTTCGCACCCGTTACGCGCATTGGATTTCAGAAGCGCTCGACGTGAACGCGATGCAGCACGCGGCAACATTTCTCGTCGGCAAAAAAGATTTCAGCGCGTTCGGTTCGCCGCCGCAAGGGGATAACCCCGTACGCAATGTGATGCGACTCACCGTCGAGCGCGCGGGCGACGAAATTTTTTTTACCATTGAAGCGAACGCGTTTTTGTATCGTATGGTGCGCCGCATTGTCGGCACATTGTTATGGGTTGGGCTCGGTGTGATGCCGCCCGACGAAATGGAAAACGTACTTCAGCGCAAACGCCGTTCGGGCTTTTCCGCCCCGCCGCAGGGATTGACGCTGATGGAGATCAAGTACTGATTTGTCATTGCGAGTGCGACGGTTTTTGTCGCACAAAGCAATCTCTACCGTTCAACGGATGAGATTGCTTCGTCGCAGAGAGCGCTCCTCGCAATGACAACATGAGAGCAATGAAAACTTTTCACGCCAAAGCCGAAGATGTAAAACGCGAATGGTTTGTGATTAACGCCGAAGGCAAAACGCTCGGGCGTCTCGCGTCACAAATCGCGCGCATTCTTACAGGCAAACACAAACGCATTTATTCGCCTGGAGTGGACACGGGCGATTTCGTTATCGTCCTCAATTGTGACAAATTCGTCGTCACCGGCAACAAGATGGACGAAAAATTTTATACCCGCCATTCGCAATATCCCGGCGGTTTTCGCAAAACCATTTTGCGCGAACAGCTGCGCGTGCATCCCGAAGTGGTCATTCAAAAAGCGGTGTGGGGCATGTTGCCGCACAATCGGCTCGGACGCGCGCAGCTCAAAAAATTGAAAATTTACAAAGGGACAGAGCACCCGCACGCGGCGCAACAGCCCAAAGTGTTGGAGGTAAAAGCGTAGAAAAATTTGTTGTTGCTTGTGTAACAACAAATTTTTCGATTGCTAAAAGCAAAGTAATGGCAGCTACCGGAAAATATTACGAAGGCATTGGTCGCCGCAAGACCGCCACCGCACGCGTGCGGATTTATGCAGGGCAGGGCAGTTTTCTCGTGAACGAACGCCCGGTGGATGAATATTTCCCGCGCCCGTTGTGGATGCAAATGCTGCGCGAACCGTTGCGCTCGACGCAGAACGAAGGACGTTTCACCATTTCCGCCAAAGTCGTCGGCGGCGGTCCTTCGGGGCAAGCGGCAGCGGTACAACTCGGACTCGCGCGTGCGCTCGTCGCCGCCGATGAAAATTTCAAAAAGCAATTGCGTACCACGAATCTTTTGACGCGTGACCCGCGCGAAAAGGAACGCAAGAAACCGGGTTTGAAAAAGGCGCGCAAAGCCAAGCAGTACACCAAACGCTAAACGTTGTATACCTCTCGCGGAACATTTTCAAAAATGTTCCGCGATTTTTTTTACCATAACATGCGGCAACAGCAATGGCGCAGAGTGAAAAAGCAGGTTCGAATTTGGAGTATCAAGCCAAACAGTACACGGGCAGCGTGAAAAAGTGGAAAGAATTGTACGAGGCAAACAAGAAAACGGTCGGCGCCAATCCCGATGTGATTCAACCGGGGATGGAGTTGGTTTTGCCTTGGGATGAAACCGTGCGATGCAAAACGAAACCGCCGCGAATTTCGCGGCGGGTTTTCTATTGACCAAAAGTTTACGTATGACACAAAATTTTGTTCAGGTGCAAGTGACTGTTAGAATGTCTTTTGGAGATGTTGAGAATTTTTTTCCCTTTAGCATGTCTTGTTTTGGTGGCATGCGCACAACCGGCACCCAATTTGTCGGTTTCCACTACTTATTTGGAAACCACCCCCACTGCAACCCGAGACCGAAGGGCGGAGTTGTTCGCCAGGGCAACTTGGACAGTGCAGGCAAGGCAAAACCAAAATGCAGAGTTGTTCGCCAAGGCAACTCAGACCGCGCAGATATTTGAGCGCAGTCCACAATGTTTCAGCGGTGCAGCTGTGCCTCTGCCAAGCTCGCTTGCAAACGAAAAGTTTAGCGACAAGATTGCACTTGAGTTGATGCATGGCGGAGACGGATTGCTTGCCATTTGTACGATTGAGGACTTACAGTCACTATGGCCCATAGAGCAACCTTATCTTGCGGTGGTCAAGTTTTTTGAAGACAATCTCGACAGTCGGTGGTATGGTGCGAATCTTGAGTACTCTTTGATATTTGTTGGGCTCGTGGGAGATGATATTACCAGAGGTCCATTTATCGTTTTGACGCAACAAAGATGTAGTGGTTGTGGATGCCACGGTTGCGCCATTCCGATTTGGGGTGGTATCTTTGAACGCCGCGATGGAAGGTGGATTACAATCCACGAACCTACAGAAATTACCTGGTATGGCAATTGGGGGTTTGTGCGAGTCTCGAAAGAGCATGAAAAGTTGTTTCGATTTGGGTCGGGGCGCTATGTGGTAATGATAAAGGACACGTATCAGCAAATGGGAGTTACCGCTACTTCGTTCATCTTGATCGGTACTGTAGATGGACGGCTTGCTCAGGTCTTGTCGAGTACAGAGATTGCAGAAGATAATCATGGGGCTTGCCCAGTTACGTCCCCGTGTTATGAATTTGATTCGGAGATCCGATTTATACAAGGCAATAACTTGGATTATCCTGATTTGGTGATTGATGCCAAGGGGACAGGTTATAATAATAAAGACGTAACCCGCAGCACAGTATTCGAATTCCGTAATGGCAGGTACGTCGAGTCAAGATACCAAAACAAATGAAATAAGAAGAATGGAAATGCCCAAGAAATCAAATAAGAAACCCACCGCGCGCGGCACGAAATCTACGCGCACTACAAATAAGAAAAGTACGAAACCAACGCAAGGCGCGCGTCAGCGCCGCGCGAAACAAATCGAAACGTTGCGCGCGATGACACAACCCGCGCCTGCGGACTTGCGCGAAGCATTGGCGGAAGAAGAAAA
>CALMZO010000378.1 GCA_937870825.1 uncultured Chloroflexota bacterium
GCAACCGTGCGCGTGGAAGGCGTCAAAGACTTGAAAATTCAACGCGGCGTCATTGCGCTCGTCTCGCGCGAGGAATACGAATACCGCGACGAGTATCGCGATTCGGATGGCGATCAAAAAACGCGCACGGTGAAAACCAGCGACGAAGTCAAAGCATGGGAGCAGCAATTTTTGGGTGAGACCACCATCAAAGCAAACTCGAACCAAACATTTGAATTTGATATGCAGCTGCCCTCGAACGCGCTCCCAAGTGTCGAGGGCGGAAAAATTCTCAATCACGAGTGGCTCGTCAAAACGACGCTGGACCGCAAACTTGCGGGCGATGTCGAAGACAAACAAACTGTTTATGTTCTCACAGGCGCAAGCGACAAAATGCTCGGCGCCGGAACGTACGGTTCCTCCAATGAACCGGGCGAGGCGGAATTGTTACTGCGCGTTCCGAACACACAATTTTCTATCGGCGAAATCGTTGCGGGTGAACTCGTCATTCGTCCGCAAAAAGATTTGGATGTGACGGAGATTCGCGTGGAACTCGAACGCACCGAAAATGTGCCGCGTGACGAGGGGAATATCGTCAAGCAAAAAGAACAAAGCAAATTGGCAGGCGGAACGAAATTGACGCGCGGCAACGAAATGGTCCTGCCCTTTCAACTCAAAATTCCTGCATCTGCACCCATCACCTGTCGCACACGTCACGGCGCGATTGAATGGACCTTGCGCGGCGTACTCGCGCGCCGAATGCGCGGCGACACCTACGTCGAGCAAGAAGTGTATTTGTACAGCGCGCCATCCCATTGAGCGCGGCTCGGGGGGTGGCATGCCACCGCTCGAGTCCGCAACACGAAAGGAGGTGACCCAGGTCGAGTTCCGAATCCGTATCCTCATCCCGGCAGAAAAAACCAAACTCACCCCAAGGGGGAAAAACATGCAGCTCCGCAAGCTTATCCTATTCGCGGTCCTCGGTCTCGCGCTCTTTGCCACACTCGGTATCTCCACCGCGTCCGCGCAAGACCCAGAACGCGAGCAAGATGGAACGCGCGTCTATTACATTGAAAAGGTGACGCGTCTGCGTCAGCGCAATCAAATTGCCAAAACAGGCGCGCTGATTCTCGAAGTCGGACACGATTACGTACTCGTCGAAGCGACGCGCGCCGAACGCCGCGCCCTGCGTCAAGCAGGCTTCAATCCCGTCACGCCGCCGCGCGAATTGTTTGCGCCCGAAGCGTTTCCGAGCGCGGACTCGAACTATCACGATTACAATGAGATGGTCGCGGAAATTCAACAAGCTGAAATAGACCACAGCGCGATTTTTGATTTGTTCTCACTCGGCACATCGTACGAAGGGCGCACCATTTGGGCAGGAAAAATTTCCGACAACGTTGCCACCGACGAAAACGAACCCGAAGTGTTGTTCACGCACCATCAACACGCGCGCGAACATCTCACCGTCGAGATGGCGTTATACACGTTGAAAATGTTGACCGACGAGTACGGCGTTGATTCCACCATCACCGACCTCGTCAACACGCGCGAAGTTTGGCTCGTGTTCGACATGAATCCCGATGGCGGCGAGTACGATATTGCGACAGGCACCTACCGCTCGTGGCGCAAAAATCGTCAACCCAATGCCGGTTCGTCGTATGTTGGCACGGACCTCAATCGCAACTGGGATTATCGCTGGGGCTGCTGCGGCGGAAGCAGCGGCGCGACCAGTTCGGAGACGTATCGCGGTCCTACCGCGTTCTCGGCGCCCGAAACGCAGCGCGTGCGCGATTTCATCAACTCGCGCGTCGTCGGCGGCACACAGCAAATCAAAGCCACCATTGATTTTCACACGTACAGTGAATTGATTCTGTGGCCCTACGGGTACACCACCGCCGATGTTCCGTCCGACATGACGCAGGATGAACACGACGCGCATGTTGCGGCGGGACGAGCGATGGCGGCGACCAACGGCTATACGCCCGAACAAGCATCCGACCTGTATATCACGGACGGTACCATCGGCGATTGGACATTCGGCGTACACAAAATTTTCAGTTACACGTTTGAAATGTATCCGACGAGTTCCGCAGGCGGCGGTTTCTATCCGCCCGACGAAGTGATTCCCGCGCAAACTTCGCGGAACCGCCAAGCGATTTTGTATTTGCTCACCAACGCGGACTGTCTCTGGCGCACCATCGGCAAAGAGGCGCAGTACTGCGGCGGCGCTCCGCCGACGACAATCTGGTCAGACAGTTTCGACGGCGCGGCAACGGGTTGGACGATGAATGCGGGCGGCACGGACACTGCTACGAGTGGACAATTCGAAATCGGCGACCCCGCGCAAACGAGCTCGAGCGGCGTCAAACAACTCGGCACCACCCATTCGGGAACGATTGACTTGGTCACGGGGCGTCTTGCAGGTTCGAGCGCGGGAACACATGATGTAGATGGCGGTGTGACGAGCGCGCGTTCCACTACGATTACATTGCCTACCACGTTTTCGACCATCACCCTTTCCCTCTACGGTTACCTGGCGCACGGCAGCAATTCGTCGAGCGCCGATTACTTGCGCGTCAAGGTGATTGGGAACACGACGACGACACCCATTCAAGTTCTTGGCGCGGCAAGCAATCGCAATGGCGCGTGGACAAACTATACGGCGAATCTCACCTCCTTTGCGGGACAAACGATTCGCCTCCAAGTCGAATGCGCAGACGTCAATCCTGCGAGTTTGGTGGAATGCGGGGTCGACACGATTGCAATAACGGGACAATAAGTTCATAAAGTCAGGTGAGCGCGCAAGATTGTGCGCTCACCGGTAAAAATTTTCATGCACCTCAACGCTCAACGCGTCAAAAATTTTCATGCACCCCAACACTCAACTCATCGAAAATTTTTACAGCGCGTTCGCGCGCCGCGCTCACGCAGGAATGATTGCGTGTTACGCGCCTGATTTTGATTTCGCGGACGAGGTATTTGCGCCGCAAGGTAACCGCGTCGGCGCGATGCGGCACATGCTTTGCGATTCCGGTAACGATTTACTAATTACGCACAACAACGCGCAAGCGAACGACGAACGCGGCAGCGCGCATTGAGAAACGCGTTCCACGTGTGCCAAGCGTTTCGTGCATAACATCCTCGGCGCGGAATTTCGATTTCAGAAGACAGCCGCCGGACGTTTGGAAAAATTTATCGCCGCGCATCCCAGATACCGAATGGCTTGGGACGGTACGCCGATATGGTTCACACACGCCGAATCTTTGGAGGCAACATGCTGCAATTGATTTTAGCAATCGCTGGCGTCTATATGCTCATCGCGGGCAAAGTTCCGAATTGGGTTCTTGGTAAAAAAGGATGCGAAATTGTGGGGACGAATGCCAGAATTATTGGGCTTGTCCTTGTCCTTCCGCTGCCATTTTCTTTTGGTGTCGGGCTGGTGCTTGGCGTCCTTTTTGGAGAGGTAGCCGTCTCGTACGGTTTTGTCATTGACATCGTCGTTCTCATTGTCGAGCTCATCATCGCGTTTATTCTCATTCGTCAGTTTCGTACGCCCGTTTCTTCACAGGCGGATGCAACCTCGAGCTCGTAACTCACTTACGCTGCAGTTTCATTTCGAGCCGCTTTTGCGAGAAAGCTCAGCGGCGCGAAAACCGAGATTTCTCGCTTCTCTCGAAATGACATGCATAACATGAGCTAATAATTCTTCATGTGGTGAGATATTCTGATGCCTGATGAATCCTTATCGCAGTCGCGCGATCAATTTGTCGAACGCCTGCTCAATTCGGCGCGCGGCGTCTTTGATATTTTTTCCGTGTATCTTGGTACGCAGCTCGGTTATTATCGCGCACTCGCGGACGGCGATGCGTTGACGAGCGTGGAACTCGCCGCGCGCACCAACACCAACGAACGTTACACGCGCGAATGGTTGGAGCAGCAAACGGTCACAGGAATTTTGCGCGTGCAAGATGAAACGCTGCCTGCGCGCGAACGTCGTTATCTTTTGCCGCGCGGTTTGATCGAGCCGCTTTTGGACCAGGACAGCGGAAATTATCTCGCGCCAGTCACGCAACTGATTGTCGGCGCGACGCGTCCAATGGAGGAATTGCTGAACGCGTTTCGCACCGGCGGCGGTGTGCCATACCGCGCGTATGGCGCGAATTTGCGCGAAGGACAAGCAGCAATCAATCGCCCCGCGTTTCTCACGGACTTGCCCAACGTTTGGATTCCCGCGATGCCCGATGTGCATGAACGCTTGCAGACACACGGCGCGCACATAGCCGATTTCGGCTGCGGTCTTGGATGGTCAAGCATTGGAATGGCGCGCGCGTATCCCAACGCGCGTGTGGATGGATTCGACCTCGACGCGCCCTCGATTGAACGCGCGCGCGAGATTGCGAACGAGTACGGGGTGAGTGAACGCGCGCAGTTTCACGTCAAGGATGCGGGTGACGCAGAACTGCTCGGGCAGTACGCGCTCGTGACTGCGTTTGAATGTGTGCATGACATGTCGAATCCGGTGGACGCGCTGCAAACGATGAAACGGCTCGCGGGCGAACGCGGCGCGGTGTTGATTGTGGACGAACGCGTCGGCGATAGATTCACTGCGGAAGGCAACGATGTCGAATGGATGATGTACGGCTGGAGTGTTTTGCATTGTCTGCCCGTCGGCATGGCAGAACAACCATCGGCAGAAACGGGAACCGTCATGCGCGCGGATACTTTGCGCGAATACGCGCGTCAAGCGGGATTTCGCCGCGTCGAAATGCTGCCAATCGAAAATTTTTTCTTTCAGTTTTATCGTTTGTACGCGTAACCGCGCATCATGAAAAAATCGGTCAACCTCTCACCTGCCCTCGCGTTTCTATACGATTTGCGCGACAACAACAACAAGGCGTGGTTCGATGCCAACCGCGCACGGTACGAACAAGCGAAAGCGGCGTTTGAAGAATTTGTGCAGCTGCTCATTGCCGAGATAGACAAGTTCGACAAACTGGGAATTCTCTCTCCAAAGGAATGTATCTTTCGCATCCATCGCGATGTGCGTTTTTCCAAAGACAAATCGCCGTACAAAACCAACATGGGCGCGTTGATGGCGCCGGGCGGAAAAAAATCCGCGCGGCAAGGATATTATTTTCATCTCGCGCCAAACGACGAATCGTTTCTCGCGGGCGGCTTGTACATGCCACCACCCGAACCGTTGGCGCAATTCCGTCAAGCGATTGACCGCGACGCCGCGCCGTTCAAAAAAATTATTCGCGCGAAAAAATTTGTCAAATACTTTGGAACGCTGGACGGCACGAAACTTGCGACCGCACCCAAGGGCTACCCAAGAGACCATCCCGAAATCGAATTGCTCAAATTAAAAGATGTCACCGTCGCGCGGCGATTGAGTGACCAAGAAGTTTTGTCCGCGAACATCGTCGCCGATGCAGCGCGCGGTTACCGCTTGATGATGCCGTTCCTCAAGTATCTCGATTCCGTTTCGTAGGGTAGCGGGAACTGAAATGCCAAACACGCTCTACGATGAAATTTATCATCTCACGCACGCGCGTGAAGCGTTCGCGATTGCAACCGGCGTGCGCGTCGAAAAACCGATTTCGGCGAAACCGGGCGGGGCGCGCAAGACACCGTCGTGCGCGAAGCGAAAAAAGCAATTCGTCAGGAGGATCCGAGTGAGTTGTATTGAGAGACGCGTGAAATGAATTTCACGGCTAATCAGGTGAAAACCCAATGAATTGGGTTGGGCGCGGAATCCGTTTCTAACGGATTTTGACCTGCTTGAGACGCCGAATTGATTCGGCGCATCGCGCGTCCGAAGAATAAAATTCATTGGCAAACGATGGAGAGAAGGACAACAACGAAAGACTCTGTCCTCGTTGTGTGCATTTGTTCTTTTGTTTGCCATAGTTTTCTAAACTACGGACGATGGTGGTGAAAATTATTGATGGGGTTCCGACGTTTGTGCAGGAGGAAAATCCGAGTGATTTGTACTAAAGAATTTTCTGACGGTGAGTTGCAAACTCTAAATCACTTTAACTGACTTGACGGCGTGCATGAGAAGGGTCGAAATCCCGGACATCGCCACGCTATTGAACGCCATTTTCTCTTACCGTTTTTTCTGGGTATTCGGATTTTTGATTCTTACAAGAGGATTTACCTTTGCAGCATCAACCGAAAGATTGCTTTGTTTGTCAGTCCTCTCAAGTCCTATTTTGACGACTGGAATAATTGCAGCGGGATTGTAAGTATCACTCGGGCCAGAGGCAACGTTTGCAGCAGCAATGCCAAACTCCATATAAAGAGCCCAAATGCCCTCGTGAATTCCAGCTTGTTTCACCAGTGCTTCAGTAACCTGATTGTGATCGAAACCTATTTTTTGTACTTCAGCCATTTTTGTGTCTCCTTGAAAATTCATATGCCTGTAGAACTCGCAAGCTGAAAGGTTGGTATTCTCAACTTGCGTGTACTGTTTGTTGGCTCGGGAACTATAACAAAGGACTCGTTCCGCGCAGTATCAATTATGCTTTCCTTAAGATTCATTGCCTCAATCGAATTAGAGGAACTCACCCGACTACCATGACTGCTGAAGTCTATCGAAAGATTAACAGTTATCTTGGGTAAATCCTTTCCCGCACTTTCCTTATGGAAAAAGTTACGGCCAAGTTTGTAGGTCTGTGTGGAAGTCTCTAGTGGCGTTAGTTTTATCTCCAGTTTCGCCCCAAGCGCATTAGCAATGCGTGAAAGGAAACTCAAATCATGAGTTCGTTGCCGCGACTCCAACCTACTAATACTCGGCTGAGGCGCTCCGATTCTCTTCGCAAGGTCTGACTGAGTTAGTCCTCGTTCAAGTCGCAATTCAATGATTTGTCTGATAATGTTGAACTCGGGTTGGAGATCTGCATACGCCTTGGCGAAGGCAGGATCCGCCATTCTCTCGTTAAAGTAATCTTCGATTGGCACACTTGCTAAAAGTTCTTGAGATTTAGACATAGCACTCATTTCTCTTTGTTTCTGTGGAGCCAATCCTCATACCGTTCAACTGCAATTTTAATTTCTCTCTTTGGGGTCTTCCTTGTGGTCTTGGTGAAAGCATGGACTAAAATGAATCGCTTAACTCCATCGGGCGCGGCAAAATACAAAACTCGATACGCAGAGCCACCTGATGGTATCCGAAGTTCCCATATTTTCTCGTGAAGATGCCGGGTGTAAGGCTCTTTTAGCTGTAGTCCAAACTCTTTGAGCAATTCAAAATATTGAAACACTCGGGCTTCGTCTTGAGTATTCAGTCCCTTCAACCAGTCTTGGACAGGTAGTCTCTGATGCGAATCTTGGTAAAAGAATAGTCTCCAATGCTCTGATTCGGGCATCAAAATGATTATATCCCTTGTGATATAATTGTCAATAGGAAAAAATATGTAAGTGGTAAGAAGAATGATCCAAAGCAAACAAGCCAGCGCGAATCATTCCGTGTGGCTATTGTTTACCGTGCAGAAGTCGAGATTCCACTTCCCGATTTTCTATGTCCTGCTCCTTCTGTGCCTCGCGTCTTGTGCAACGCCTCCACCCACCGCACTCCCCTCACCCACCTCAACACCGCCCCCCATCGCCACATCATCGCCGCGTTCGCAAGCGACCGCCACACAAGAACCAACATTCATCGCGCCCACTCTTGCGCCAACCCCCACCGCCATCGCAACACAAACATCATCAAACAACATCCTCCCCATTTTCGACACCCACGCGCATTATAGCCGCAATTCATGGAGTTTGTATTCGCCGCAAGACATCATCGCCAAACTCATCAACGCGAAGGTGGCGCGCGCGCTCGTGTCCAGTTCGCCCGATGAAGGCACGCGGCGGTTGTATGAACTCGACCCCGTTCGCATTGTGCCGGGGCTGCGTCCGTATCACGACGATGTGACGACGACGAATTGGGAGACGAGTGAAAAAACTTTGCCGTATTTGGAGGAGCGAATTGATTCGCCGATGTATGTCGCGCTCGGCGAAATTCATGTTCACGTTCAAAATATCGAATCGCCGATTTTTCGAAACGCGGTGAAACGCGCGCTCGCGCGCAATTTGATTTTGCACATTCATTCCGACGCGGAGACGATTCGTGGAGTGTACAAAATCGCGCCTGATGCAAAAATTTTGTGGGCGCACGCGGGTTTGATTGAATCGCCGCAAACCGTATCGCAAGTGTTGGACGAATTTCCAAAGCTGTGGACGGACATTTCGATTCGCGAGTATTCCATTGCGCCGAACGGCAAACTATCCGAGGAATGGCGCGCGTTATTTTTGAAACATCCTGACTGCATCACCATCGGCAGTGACACATGGATTCCCGAACGCTGGACGAGTTACGAGAAAATTATCGAACACGACCGCGCGTGGTTGGCACAACTGCCGCGCGATGTCGCGGAAAATATCGCCTATCGCAACGCGCTGAAATTGTTTGGGATGCAAGACGCGGGCGACCTGGAAAAATAAAAGGACGGAATTCACTCCGTCCTTCGTCCTTCGTGTTTCGTCGTCCGTCATTCCTATTTCTTGCCATTCCCTTGTGCCATCTTGGCTTTTTCTTCTGCCACCAATTCGCGGCGCAAAATTTTTCCAATCATCGTTTTCGGCAGCGCATCGCGGAATTCGACTTGACGCGGCACTTTGTACGGCGCGAGATTTTGTTTGCAGAACGCGATGAGTTCTTCCGACGTCGCGCTTTGTCCTTGTTTCAACACGACGAATGCTTTTGCCGATTCGCCGCGATACTCATCGGGTATTCCAATCGCCGTCGCTTCGAGAACGGCGGGATGTTGATACAACACTTCTTCAATTTCGCGCGGATAAATGTTATAGCCGCCGGAAATTATCATTTCCTTCAAGCGGTCCACGATGCGGAAATAGCCGTCCTCGTCCATCACCGCGACATCGCCCGTGTGCAGCCAACCATCGCGAATTGTTTTCATCGTCTCGTCAGGTTTGTTCCAATAGCCCTTCATCACCTGCGGACCCTTGACGCACAATTCGCCGGGCGTTCCAATCGGAACTTGTTTGTCACCCGTTTCCACATCAAACAATTTCACATCGGTATCGGGAATCGGCACGCCGATGGTGCCGATGCGATTTTCTCCAAACACCGGATTCGCCGTGACCACCGGCGATGCTTCGCTCAAGCCGTACCCTTCGACCAAACGCCCGCCCGTAATTTCACCAAATTTTTTTGCGACTTCGACGGGCAATCCTGCCGCGCCGCTGATGCACGCGCGAATGGATTTCAAATCGTACTTGGTCACATTCGGATTGTTGTTGATGGCGGTGTACAGCGTCGGCACGCCGGGGAAAAATGACGGCTTGTGCTTGTCAATCGCTTTCAGCACGTGGTCCAAATCGCGCGGATTCGGAATCAAAATCAACGTGCCTGCAAGCAGCATCGCTTCATTCAAACATGTCGTCATCGCGTACGAATGAAACATCGGCAGCGCGGTCAAAAATCCTTCGTTCGCTTCTTTTGCCCAGGGAATCCACGCGCGCAGTTGAATCGCGTTGCATAACAAATTTCGATGCGTCAACTGCGCCGCTTTGGGAAGTCCCGTCGTCCCACCTGTGTACAACAACACCGCGTCGTCGTCAGATTTCACATCCACATTCGGCGCAAGCGCGGATTCATTTTTCAACACTTCTTGAAACCAATGGTCTCCTGCCGCGAGTTCTTGGCGGTGTCCTTCCTTTTTTTCCATTGCGAGCGAGAACAGAGTTTTCAAGACCATTGGAAAATATTCTTTGATGTTGGCGACCAGTACGTTCTTGATTTTTGTTTTGCCGCGCACCTCTTGCAATTTCGGATAAAACTGCGAAAGCGCCACAATTGTTTCCGCGCCCGAATCCTGCAAAATAAATTCGAGTTCGCGCGGCGTGTAAATCGGATTCACCGGCGCAATCACCGCGCCCGCTTTCAACGCGCCATAAAACGCAATCGCGAACTGCGGACAATTGGGCAAATAAATCGCGACGCGGTCCCCTTTTTTCACACCGAGTTTTATCAATGTGTTCGCAAAACGGTTCACCGCATCACGCAAATCGCGATACGACAACGATGCGTCCATCAACGGTTGCCCGGGCAATTTGTGAGCAACCGCGCCAAACACAATCGCCGCGCGGTCAGGATATTCGGCGGCAGAATTGTCCAGCAATTTGTACAGCGGGGCTTGTGGGTAATCGAGGGTGTGGGGAACACCCTTTTCGTAATTCTTGAACCAGACGTGTTCCATGCGGCTCCCTTCTGCTTTGAATACAACGCAAGAGGATTCGTGCGTTAGAGTCGTAGGACAAATTAACTACGCGCATTTTACGAAACGCACTTTGGAATGTCAAGGGTCATTGAAACCCAGTTTTGTCCGCGCGATGAAAGGGCTTGGAATAACCCGTTGTATAATGAATCCCGATGCAGCCATTGGTCATTGGACTTGCGGGCGGTACGGGTTCGGGAAAAACGACGATTGCGCGAACGATTATGGAACGCGTCGGACGCGACCGGATCGCATATATCCAACACGACGCGTATTATTGCGACCAAAGCGACATGGCGCTGGAACAGCGCTTGCGAGTCAATTACGACCATCCGGCTTCCCTCGAAACATCGCTGCTCGTGCAACATGTGCATGACCTGCGCGCGGGGCGCGCAGTACAAATTCCCGTATATGATTTCGCCGCGTTTACGCGCACCGACCAGACAACGCGCATCGAACCTCACCCCGTCATTTTGCTCGAAGGCATTTTGCTGTTTGTGGCTGCGGCACTCCGTTCCCTGATTGACATTAAAATTTATGTGGATGCGCCCGCCGATTTGCGTTTCATCCGTCGTTTGCAGCGCGACTTGACCGAACGCCAACGCACACCCGAAAGCGTCATTCGTCAATATCTCGAAACGGTGCGTCCGATGCACATGGAATTTGTGGAGCCGACCAAACGTTTTGCCGATTTGATTTTGCCCGAAGGCGGTTTCAACACGGTGGGCGTAGATGTGATTGTCGCGCGCGTGCGCGCGATGTTGGAGACGAAGGGATAACAATGAAAACTTTAAGATGGTTGCGCGAACAGGGCGAGATGATGAATCGCGAAGAATTCAAACTCTTTGTTCCAATGACCGTTGAAGAGAGCGTAAAAGAATTTCTCTTGCTCTACAAGACCTTTGCGGCAATGGCAAAAGAAACTCAGGATTTGGCTCGCAAGCAAGATGAAATCTATTTTACGGAAATAGCAAGACGAATCGCACGCGCCAAGAAACGACGGAAAAATCATGCTGAACCTGTATCACAACGCCGCGCGCTTCCAAAAGCACCTTGACAAAATTGGAATTCGCTCTGCCGTTATCGGAGGGCTCGCAGCCATTATTTGGGGCAGACCACGACTTACCAAAGATATTGATTTTCGTGTCCTCTTGGAACGTGATGAGCGCGCGCGACTTGTCGCGAACCTGCCAAAAGGTTATGGGTTTCTATCTGAAGATCCTGACTTTACTATTCGCAAACGCGGTTATGTCTTTCTTCAAGACCCTGACAAAGTCAGGATAGATGTTTTGCTTGCGGATACTCCCTTTGACGTTGCAGTCATCGAACGCGCGCATGAGGTCAAGATAGACAAAAAGACTCGTCTTCGAATGTGTACTGCGGAGGACCTGATTATCTATAAAATGATTACTACGCGCGGATACGACATTGAGGATGTCAAATGGACACTTCAACATCAAGGAGAAAAACTAGACGACAAGCACATCATTCACTGGTTGGAGCAGTTTGAAGAGTGGTTAGCGGATTCAACTTTGGTTGCACGATACAAACTATTACGACAAACTTTTCCTAAAAGATGAACCACGCTGGCTCTAACCAAGCCGATTTCGATTTTCTACTCGCAAACGCTCGCGCAGGTTCAGCACTTGGACTCCCGTTCTTTTCGCATCTCGAACATCCTATTGGCATTTGGAACTATATTCGCATCGCGGACGACATTGCAAAGCAATTTTCTGCCGGTCATGTGTTGGATTGGGGCTGCGGGTACGGACAAATGACCTACTTGCTCAGGCGGCGCGGTTTGCAAGTCACCGCGTTCGATATTGGAGAAGCAGGAAAAAAATTGCCGGACATTGCGTTGTGTCGTGAAATTGATGTTGTGTATTCCGCGCATCCGACCACGCTGCCGTTCTCGGACAAATCGTTTGATGCCGTACTGAGCTGCGGTGTTCTTGAACATGTTGACGAATTCAGTGAACGCGGCAATGAATTCAAATCCTTGCGCGAAATTGCGCGCGTGTTACGTCCGGGCGGACAATTTTTCATTTATCAATTGCCGCAGCATTTCGCGTGGCAAGAAGCCGTGATTCGCCGGTTGCATCTCGGCTATGCACACCCTCGTCGCTACACCGTTCGCGAAATAACGACGTTGCTCGAACAGGCAGGTTTCTTTGTCCAACGCGTGCGTCGCGCCAACTTGATTCCAAAAAATCTAACGGGCATGCCAACTCGACTGCGAAACGCGTACAGTCTATTTAGCAGACCACTGATTGCGCTCGATGGAATTGTGTGCAAAATTCCACTGGTCAATTCTCTCGCGGGCGTTCTGGAAATTTCAACGCGTTCGCAGCGCGCGACGAAATAAAAAATCCAAATGAATTCTTCCCTCGAAACCAAGTTCGACTTGCTCGACAAGTACCTGACCGATTTGCGCGATATTCAACCCGCGAATTTTGACGCGTTCGAGCAAGACAAAATGCTGCGCCGTTACGCCGAACGGATGCTGCACATGACGATTGATGTGTGCATCCAAATCGCAATCGAAATTTTGACCTACGCAAATTTGCGCGCGCCGGAAAATTATCATGATGTGTTCATCGTCTTGGGCGACCACAAAATACTTTCGCCCATGTTGGTGAATTCGATGACGATGTTGGTGGAACTGCGGAATTTGTTGGTGTACGAATATGATGTGGTGGACCATATGATGGTCTATAGCGTCTTGAAAAAACGTCTCGACGACCTCGCCGAATTTGTGCGCGCCATGCGCGCGCATGTCAATCACGAGCCGTACATTCCCTCTCCCGATTTTGCGGAGCCGATTGAGGAATAATTTTTTGCCCGGTTCTCATTTCTCGCCCTGCGGCGCAAGTCCTGCGCGTGTGCTGAACTCTACCCCAACCTTGCCTGACGAACCGAATGAATCCCGCGCGTCCACTCCCCTCGCCTTTCGTGTTGTGCGCGGCGGTGTTGCGGTAGCGCTCACTTCGTATTTCCTCTTTGCATTCGGTTTTCTCTCCAATCTTGTCTTGACGCGTCTCCTCGCGCCTGCCGATTTTGGCGTCTTGGCGCTCGGCACATTTTTTTTCGCGTTGCTCAATCTGCGCCCCAAACTGGGAATTGACCAGGCATTCGCGCAGCACGCAGTCACGGACGCAGAATCATCCGGAACATTTGCGGCGCTGAGCATCGCGAGCGGCATCGCCTCGTTTGTCCTCACATTGATTGCGCTCCCGATTCTCGGCGCGCTCGGCTATTCACAACCCGTCATCGTCGTTACGCTCGCGCTCGCGGGCGTTGGCATCATGGATTCCATCATGGGCATCGCATGGGTGCAGCTCGACAAGGCGCTCTTGTTCTCGCGCGTCAGTCTCGTCACCGCGGTCGCGTTTCCCCTCGCGTATCTTCCGGCGTTTTATCTCGCGTTCAACAATGGCGGCTACTGGGCGCTGCTCGCGCCCAACATCGCGTATGCGTTTTTGCTGCTGATTGGTTTGTGGTTCACCGCGCGGCGCGCGCTGCCCGAGGTGTGGAAACAGCGTTGGACATTTTCGCGCGCGCTTGCCGCGCAATTTTTGCGCTTTGGCATTTTCGTCGGACTCGGCACAATTTTTTTGACGCTCGTGTATCAATTCGACAATTTTCTCGTCGGAACGTTTGTGAATGTCGAGGCGCTCGGTTATTATGACCGCGCGTATCGCATCGCCCAATGGTCGTACGTTCTCGTCGCAAGTGTGATTGCGCGCACCGCGTTTTATACATTCACAAATTTGCAAAATGATGCGGTGCGGCTGGAACGCGCGGTCAACATGCTGCTGTGGATTGTGACGACGCTGACCGTTCCCGTCGCGCTCGCGATTTTTGTCGCGGCGGATGATCTGGTGTTTTTTTTGTTTGGCGAAAAATGGCTGCCCAGCGCACTGCTGTTAAAATTTCTGATTGCTTATTCTGTGCTCCGTCCGCTGTTGGACAATGCGGGGGCGTTGTTCACCGCGTTGGGACACCCGCGCCGCGCAACAATTCTCGCCGCCATTCAAGCATTCGCGCTCGTGCTTGCCGCGACACCACTCACACTTCAATTTGGCGCGGTTGGCACGGCGATCGGTGTGGGTATCGCATTTGTGATTGGCTTGCTCGTCGCGTATTATTTTGTGCGCCGCACGCTGCCGAACTTGTCCCTGCGCGACGCGTTTCTCGTTCCATTCGTCGCAGCAGGAATCACGCTCGTCGTCGCGTTGTTTGCATCCTCTTTGCTCAACATGTGGCAAATTCCAAAAGTGATTGAATTATTTTTCAAAGCCCTGTTCACGCTCGCAACATTTTGGGCAATCACGTTTCTCTTGTCTCCGCGCGGAACGCGTGAACGCGCCGCGTACGTGTGGAATCTAATTCGTCAACGCGTCGTGTAAGGAAACATTATGAGCGAAATTTTTATTCATCCCAGCGCCGTTGTTTCCGAAAAATCCGAAATCGGCGACGGCACGAAAATATGGATGAATGTTCAAATCCGTGAAGATGTAAAAATCGGACGCAACTGCATCATCGGACGCAACACATACATCGAAAACGGGGTCACACTTGGCGACAATGTTAAAGTGCAAAACAACGCGCTGTTGTACCATCGCGCGACGTTAGAAGACGGCGTGTTCATCGGACCGGGCGTCATTCTCACGAACGACAAAATTCCGCGCGCGGTCAATCCCGACGGTTCGTTAAAAAATGCGGACGATTGGCACGCGGGACACATTCACATCGGGCGCGGCGCGTCCATCGGCGCGGGGACAACTGTTCTTACCGATATCACAATCGGCGCGTGGGCGATGGTGGGTTCGGGCGCGCTCGTCACGCGCGACATTCCGTCACATGCGCTCGTCGTCGGCGTTCCCGCGCGCATCGTCGGCTACGTTTGCAAATGCGGACACCGCTTGATGCAGCACGGACACAACGGCGATAGAATTTGGAAGTGTACACATGACGGCGCGCGGTATCGCATGAGTGAAAAAGGTGATTTGGTGGAGTTTGTGGAATGAAAGTGAGCGTGGTTGTCCCCGCGTTCAATCGCGCGAATTTTCTCCGCGAAACCATTGCGAGCGTTTTGGCGCAAACGTATCAAAACTTGGAACTCGTCATCGCGGACGACGGTTCGACGGACAACACCGCAGAAATCGCGCGCGCGTTTCAAGACCCGCGCCTCGTGTACTTGTATCAAGACAATCGCGGCGTCAGCGCGGCATTGAATTTGGGATGGCGCAGCGCGCGCGGGGAATCCATTGCTGTCATCGGCTCGGATGATGTGTGGCTGCCTGAATGTTTGCAAGAACTGGTCCGCGCGCTTGAACAATCGCCGACGATTGGCGTCGCGTATGCGCGCGCGCAAGGCATGAATGCGCGCGGCGAATCGTTGCCGCAATTGGTTGGCGCGCGCGAAAAATTCCCCGGTCAAACGCTCAAGAGTTTGGTGTATGGCGACTTTGTTTGTCCGATTGCGGTACTCATCCGACGCGACGCGCTGGAACGCGTCGGCGGTTATGATGAAACATTGATTGCGAACGAAGATTGGGATGTGTGGCTGCGAATTGCGCGCGCGCACGAAATTATGTTTGTTCCAAAAATTCTTGCGCGTTATCGTTTTCACGCGCACAACTTGACGCGGACGGATTCTGCGCGCATGGAGCAGGTGATGCTTGACCGCGTGCGCGTGTTGGACAAATTTTTCGCGCAGCCCGATATTCCCGCCGATGTTTTGGAAATCAAATCACTCGCGTATCGCAACGTCTATCTGGATTGGACGATTCGGCATCTCGAACAACGGCGCTGGCACAAGGCGCGGCAAACGTTTCAAGCCGCGTTATCCTATTCTCCCGCGCGTTTGCGGTTTTTGCCGCGTGCCATTGGCGTTGCAACTTTTACTTTGTTTTTGAGCAAGACCGCATGGGGTTCGCGCCTGGCAGAAAAAATTGTCGGCGCGCGCCAGAGAGTCTGAGGAGTCGGAGGCACACCATTACGCAACCGCGCCTCGCCCTCGTCAGCATCGGCATCCGCCGCGATCTGCTCGCGCCGCTCGTCTATTTTTCAAAATTCGAACTTGTCCATTTTTACAAAAAAAATGTGTACGGCGATCTCACGGCGGATGATTTTGATTCGACCTTGCGCGGGTATCACTCGCCGCGCGACCTGGAACAACAACTCGTGCGCGCACAGCCGACCGTAATTCAAGGCGTGGAGCCGTTTTCATTTTACACACAGCCGTTGGCGTGGGCGTGCGTCATGGCAGCGCGCAAAACACACGCGGCGTTGGTGGTTCCCACTTTTGAAAATCGCCCGCTCGATGTCAAGTTTGGAAAACTGCGCGCGATAGTTTTGCGTCGCGTGTTGCAATTTTATTTTGCGCGCGCGTGTTTGATTTTTGCGTTGAACAACGGCGCACGCGAGAACGTTTTGCAATGTCATGTCGCGCCGCACAAAATCGTGCGCGCGCTGTGGGGAACGTGGGGCGTGGACACGCGCGAGTTTTTTCCACACAACGGGCGCAATACAAACCAATCGCCTATCGTTTTATTTACCGGGCGTTTGCATGAGGAAAAGGGCGTGTTTGTCCTGCTCGACGCATTTCAAGCAATCCAACACGAATTCCCTGAGGCGCGTCTGGTGATGGCGGGCGACGGACCTGCGCGCGGAAAACTCGCGCAGGAAATCGCACAGCACAATATCAGCAACGTCGAATTGCGCGGCATCGTCAAAAATCGCGACGTGCCGGCATTGATGCGCCAGGCAGATCTATTCTGCGCGCCCTCGCTCACAACCAGAAAATGGGCGGAACAAGTTGGGATGTCGGCACTCCAAGCGATGGCGTCAGGACTGCCGATTGTTTCAACACGCAGCGGCGCGATTCCCGAATATATTCCCGAGAATGCAGGAATTTTGGTGCGAGAAAATGATGCGGGCGCGCTTGCACAAGCCCTGCGCGAATTGTTAACGCATCCCGAACGCGCGCGCGAAATGGGAAGACGCGCGGCAGACTATGCGCGTATGCAGTACGACGCGCAAAAAAATATCGAGCGCGCAGAGCAACTCGTGATGGAGCATTGTGTCAGATAAGTTGCGCGTGGCGTTCGATACGAGTTCGATACGCGGGCGCAAAACCGGCATCGGCATCTATACGGAACAACTGCTGCGCGCGCTGCGCGCGTACGCGCCGCAAATTGAAACTGTCGAATTGAATGACGGCGCGGAAGTGGACCAACGCACTGACAAACGCATCTGGCGCGAACAGTTTGTATTGCCGCGTTTGGCGATAAAGGCGAACGTGGACTTGGTACATCTCACCGGTTTCGCCGCGCCGCTGCGTTCTCAAGTCCCCGTTGTGTTGACCGTGATGGATTTGATTGGCATTTTGTTTTCACGCCATTTTCCGCCCGCGTCACGTTTTTATTGGAGTCGGTACCTGGCTTTTACGTTGAACTCGGCAAAACATCTCATCACGCTTTCGGAACACACCAAGCGCGACATTTTGCGCCTCACGCGGATTCCGCCCCAGCGCATCACCGTGATTCCGCCGGGCTTGGACGCGCGCTTTTATCCCATCACCGATTCACGCGCGTTGGACGAAACGCGCGCGCGTTTGAAATTGCCCCCGCGCTTTTTTCTTTTCGTCAGTACACTTGAACCGCGCAAAGGGGTTGACACGCTCTTGAACGCGTACGCGCGCATCGCGCCGTACGTGGATGAACATCTCGTCATTGTCGGCAAACGCGGCTGGTATTATCAATCGCTGCTTGCTCAAGCGCGCGCGATTGGCGCAGAACGAATTCATTTCGCGGATTATGTTTCCGCTCAAGAGTTGCCGCGCCTCTATGCATTGGCAGCCGCGTTTGTGTTTCCCTCGCGCTATGAGGGATTTGGGTATACGCCGCTCGAAGCGATGGCGTGCGGGACGCCCGTCATTTCCTCCAACGCGGCATCGCTGCCGGAAGTCATCGCAGACGCGGGCATTCTCGTTGCGCCGAACGATGTCAATGGATTCGCGCACGCGATGGAAACATTGGCAAAGAATTCAAACCTGCGCGCGGCATTACGACAGCGCGGCTTGCAGCGCGCACAACAATTCACATGGGAACGCGCGGCGTCCATGACGGCGGAACTTTATTTGCAAGTCGCGCCAAATCGAAAATCGAAAACATGTCCCGAACAAACGTGAGGGATTGAAAATTCCGGATGCGAATTACGCTTGACCTTTCGCCCTTTGTGCATCATCACGCGGGTTTGGGACGGTACGCGGGCGAACTCACGCACGCGCTGCAAAACCTCGCGCCGAAAAATGAATACACCGGCTTGTATCACGCGACGCGTGCCCATTCGCTCACCGCTTTCCCCAATCTCGAAACATTTCGCGTGCCGCTCGATGCGAAACCATGGCGCATGAGTGTTTTGCTCGCCTATCACGCGCGCGTGAACATGGACCGCTGGCTGCCTACTACAGAGATTTTTCATGCGACCGACCATTTGCTGCCGCCGCTAAAAAATTCGCGCAGTGTGTTCACGATTCACGATTTGATTTTTCGATTTTTTCCCGAATATCATTTGCCGCTCAATCGGTGGTTTCTCGATTTGATGCTGCCCAAATTTATGCGGCGCGCGGATGCCATCATCGCAGTCTCGGAGAACACCAAACGCGATGTAGTGAAATGGATGAACGTTCCCGCCGAAAAAATTTCGGTGATTTACGAAGGCGTCAGTCACGCGTTTCGTCCCATTCAGGACCGCGATGAATTGGAACGCGTCCGCGCCGCGTATCATTTGCCGCCGCGCTATATTTTGTTTTTCAGCACGATTGAGCCGCGCAAGAATTTGATTTCACTGCTCGACGCATATGCGGAATTGCGGAAACGCGGGAGCGATGTGCCACCGTTGGTAGTGATGGGGCGCAAAGGTTGGCTGTACGAAAAAACGTTGCAGCACATTGGCGCGTTGGATTTAACCGAACGCGTTGTGCTGACGAATTGGGTCGAGGGCGCGGACGTTCCCGCCGTCATCAATCTTGCGGATGTTTTTGTATTTCCCTCGCTCTATGAAGGGTTTGGACTGACACCGCTCGAAGCGATGGCATGTGGGACGCCCGTGATTTCGTCTAATGCGTCGTCGCTGCCCGAAGTCATTGGCGACGCGGGGATTTTGGTAGCGCCGCGCGACGTCAGTGGATTCGCGGACGCGATTGCGCGTGTTTTGGAAAATGACGCACTGCGTCAAGAATTCCGCGCGCGGGGCTTGAAACAAGCCGCGCGTTTTACGTGGGAACGCGCGGCGCAAGAAACGTTGAGAGTGTACGAACAAGCGCGGCGGACAAATCCGCGCGGCGCGGAAAAATAAATGGCGACGATTGTTTTTGATGGGCGCACAATTCAAGACCATTACCCCGGTATCGGGCGGTATGCATTCTATCTCGCGCGCGCGTTGGCGGAATGTTTTCCGGAGCATCAATTTCGCTTGTTGTTTAATCCGCGCGCCTACAACAGCCGCTTTGATTTGCAAACGTTGACGACGCGCGCCAATGTCGTTCCCGTGCCGACACCCGCGCAAATCTTTTCGCCACAGGAACAAACGCTCGGACGCAATCCCTACGTCATCGGGAATGCGCGCGTGTGGTTCTCGCCGTACTATGCGCTGCCCCTCACCGTGGCGACGCCCTCTGTCGTCACCCTCGCCGACGTCACCCCGCTTGTGCTGCCGGAAGAAATGCCGAACCCTTCAAAACGAATGTTGTATCGCGGCTTGAATCAGGCGGCGGGATGGCGCGCCCGCGCCGTGCTTACATTTTCGGACGCGTCGCGTTTCGATTTGGAACGGCTGTTGAATGTGCCGAACGAAAAAATGGTCGTGATTCCGCTCGGTGTGGATTCCAATTTTCATCCGGCGAGTTCGCAAGACATTGCGCAAATTCGCGCGGCGCTGAATTTGCCACAAGTGTACGCGTTGTACGTCGGCAGCAACAAGCCGCACAAAAATCTTGCGCGCCTGATGGAAGCATGGGCATATGTGAATACGGACGCGGTGTTGGTAATCGCGGGCGCGTGGGACAAGCGGTATCCGCAAGCAAAGCAGTTGGTGGCACAGTGGGGAATGCAAGAACGTGTGTTGTTTCGCCACAACATTGTCGAAGCGGCGCTGCCCGCGTTAATCAGCGGCGCGCGCGCGTTCGTGTTTCCCTCGGTGCATGAGGGATTTGGATTGCCGCCGCTCGAAGCCATGGCGTGCGGTGTGCCGGTCGCCTGCGCGCACGCGTCGAGTTTGCCCGAAGTCGTCGCCGATGCCGCGCTTGTCTTTGACCCATACAATCCGCAAGACATGGCGGAAACCATGTCGCGTATTCTGGACAACGCGCACCTGCGATTTGAGATGCGCGCCAAAGGATTGCTCCACGCAAAACAATTCACATGGGAACGCGCGGCGCGCGCGACGTTCGAGGTGTTTCAACAGGTTGGAAATTTCGCGTGAAAATTCTTCACGTCTATAAAGATTATTTCCCCGTCGTCGGCGGAATTGAAAATCACATCAAGTTGCTCGCCGAAGCGCAAGCTGCGCGCGGGCATGATGTAACGGTGCTGGTGACAAGTTTGAATGCGCGGGCGCACAGAGAAAAAATGAATGGGGTGCGCGCGATGTTTGCTTCACGCCTTTTCAATCTTTCATCCGCGCCGTTCAGTCTCGAAATGTTTGCGCGCCTGCGCGAAATTGAGACCGATATTGCTCATCTTCATTCGCCGTATCCTTTTGGGGAGATGGCGAATTATTTTTTTGGACGCGCACGCGCTACCGTGTTGACCTATCACAGCGACATTGTGCGGCAAAAATTTCTGGGCGCGCTCTACACACCGTTCCTTTATCGCGTTCTCGCGCGCGTGAACACGATTATTGCGACGAGTCCGAATTACGTGCAATCGTCACGCGTGCTGCGCGAGTGGCAAGCAAAATGTGTGGTGGTGCCGTTGGCGGTACCTCACCCCCCTGCTCCCTCTCCCCAAAATGTTCTACCGAAGATTTTGGAGAGAGGGGGAGATTTGTTGTTCGTTGGGCGGCTGCGATATTACAAAGGCGTGAATTATTTGCTAGAGGCGTTGACATTGCTGCCGGACGCGCGGCTGACGATTGTGGGTACGGGACCGATGGAACGCGCGTGGAAACATTTGGCGGAAACGCTGGGCGTGTCGCAGCGCGTGACGTGGGCGGGCGAAGTGAGGGATGACGAATTGCCCGCGTATTACGAGGCGTGTGATATTTTTGTTTTGCCCTGTTCGGAACGAAGCGAAGCATTTGGCGCAGTGCAGCTGGAAGCCATGCGCGCGGGGAAACCTGTGGTGTCGTGTGATGTAGATACGGGCGTCGCGTGGGTGAATCAAAACGAAATTACCGGACTCGTCGCGCCGCCGAAAAATCCGCGCGCGTTGGCAGAGGCGATTACGCGATTGTTACGGGATGACGCGCTGCGTCATAAATTTGGTGCGGCGGGAAGATTACGCATAGAGCAGGAATTTACGGTAGAGAAAATGGTGGATGGAGTGATGAGAGTGTATGAACGCGCGGTGTCTGGAAACTAAACCTTCAAGGTCTTGGAGACCTTGAAGGTTTTTTATTCTCCCGACGGCAGCGTGAAATAAAAGGTCGAACCTTTGCCCTCGACACTTGCCACCGAAATTTTGCCGCCGTGCGCTTCGACAATGTGACGCGCGATGGCGAGCCCCAAACCGGTGCCGCGCAAATCGCCCGCGGCGCGCGTGCGCGAACGGTCTACTTTGTAAAAGCGTTCAAAGATGCGCGGCAAGTCTTTGTCGGGAATGCCGATGCCGTTGTCTTGAATTGAAAATTCTACATCGGCGCCCTGGTTGTGCCACACCGCGCGGATGACAAGTCTCCCCTCGTTCGGAGTGAATTTTAACGCGTTGTGTGTGAGATTGCTGATGACCTTACGAATCGCCTGCGGGTCCGCGAGAACTTCCATGTCGGGCGGGATGTGCGTTTCGAGCGCAATCTGTTTGCGTTCGAGTTGCGGACGCAATGGAGCTATCGCATCGTTGACCAAATCCACCGCAAAGATGCTCACGAGCCGAATCGGCGCTTGCCCCGATTCAATCAACGCGAGGTCCATCAATTCGTCGGTGAGCTGCTTTAACAAATCAATCTGCGTGCGCGCGCGCGACAACAAATCCGTGACAAGTTCTTTGTTGTCCAAAACATCTTCGGAGAGGGTATCGGCGAGCAATTGCAAAGAGGCAACGGGCGTGCGCAGTTCGTGCGAAATGTTGGCGACAAATTCGCGGCGCGCGCGTCCGAGTCGCTGCAATTCGGTTACTTCGGTAATCCCCAACAGCGCGCCGCGTTTGTTTTCGTCGCCGAGAGCAACCACCTGCACATGAAACGCCCGTTCGTCTTTGACGATTGTCTGACTCGTCGCGCCACCGCTTTCACTCAACACCTGGGCCACCAATGGCTGCAAATCATAACCCCACGCCACCTCGCGCAGTGGACGTTCAACCCGATTTGTCACTTGCAGCAAATCGCGCGCTCTATCGTTCATGTAGGTCACGAGACCGTTCGCATCCACTTGGACAATCCCATCGGAAGTGATGTGCGTGAACGCGGCGAGTTTTTCTTGTGCGCTCGCGCGTTCTTGTTCCAACGCGTGCAGACGCGCGGCATGTTCCGCACCTTGACGCGCTTGAGCTTGCGCGCGTTCATGTGTCCGCCACCAGAGAAAAAGCAAGGCGACGATGATGAGAATCGCCGCCCCAAAAAGAAATTCCAAGTCGTTGATGGTTTTTTGTTGTCTGTTATTTGTCATTCGTTAGTAGCGGCGCTGGCTGGGCGAACAACGAATAGCAAATAACGAACAACGCTTACCCCGAAAACCTGTAACCCAATCCCCGCACCGTTTCAATCCTTGTCGGATTCGCGGGGTCTTGCTCAATTTTTTCGCGCAGCCAGCGAATGTGTACATCCACTGTACGCGAATCGCCCGCAAAATCGAATCCCCAAACGCGCTGCAACAACAAATCGCGCGTCAACACCGCGCCTTTGTGGCGAATCAGTTCCGCGAGCAAATCAAATTCCTTCGGCGGCAAATTTAAATTTTTTCCGTCGCGCATGGCGCGATGTCCCACAAGGTCAAGGATGAGGTTGCCCGAGTGCAAGCGCGTTTCGGTGCGATGCTGTCCGCGGCGCATTACGGCGCGCAATCGCGCCATCAGCTCGCCGAGCGAAAACGGTTTGATGATGTAATCGTCCGCGCCCGTGTCGAGACCCACAATGCGGTCCACTTCACTGCTGCGCGCGGTGAGCAAAACAATCGGCGCTTCGGTTTCGCGCCGCAGTGTGCGGCACACCGTAAGACCATCGAGTCCCGGCAGCATCACGTCGAGCAAAATCAAATCGGGCTTGTGTTCGCGCGCCAGGTCGAGTGCGGTGACGCCGTCGCTTGCGCGAATCACATCATATCCTTCACGCGAAAGATTGAACGTCAGTGTATCCAACAAGGTTTGGTCGTCTTCGACGAGCAAAAGTTTGGTCATGTCCATCGGCGCACTCGAATTCTTCAAAAGCGACGCTTTTGCCGAGCTCATAAGGAATTTCGATTCGGTCAAGAGAGGCGTACTCATAAATCAGGTTAGAGGAGCGTTTGAACAAATTCACGCAAGCGTACATCCAACGCGTCGGCGGTTCGTCGAAACGCTTCCAATTTTTCATCGGTGTCACCTTGCGCGGCAGAGGGGTCTGCCATGCCCCAATGCAAACGCGTCCGCGCATTGGGAAAATAGGGACACACTTCGTCGTCACAGAGGGTAATCACATAGTCAAACGGTTCGTGTACAAATTCCTTCACGTTTTTTGAATAGTGCGCGCTCGCGTCAATCCCGTAATCCTGCAAAACGCGCAGCGCAAACGGATTCACGCGCGAGGGTTCACTTCCCGCGCTGAATACCTCGATGGAATCACCAGCCATGTTGCGCAGCAATCCCTCCGCGATCTGCGAACGCGCAGAATTGTGAACACAGAGAAAGAGAACGCGATATTTCATGATGGGGTGATGGAGTGATAGAGAGATGGAGCGTAATTACTCTCGCTATCTCTCAATCTCTCTTTCGCTCAATCTCTCTTTTTCTCCCTCAGACTTCTCTTTGCACATTCAACTCTTCCAACCGCCCCGTCGCCGCGTAAATGACGCGTTCGGCAATGTTCGTCACACAATCGCCGATGCGTTCCAGATTGTGTCCTGCAAACAAAAGATTCAACGCGCGCGTGACGGTGCGCGGGTCTTCGACAATGTAACTCATCAATTCACGAAAAACTTGTTTGTACAAATCATCAATTTCGTCGTCGCGATTCGCAATTTCGCCGGCTTTGATGGGGTCGTTGCGCGCAAAAGCATCTAGCGCGCCGCGTAACATTTCTTGCGAAATCGTTGCCATGCGCGGCAAATCAATCAAGGGTTTCAGCAGCGGCTCGTTGCCAAGATAGATGTTGATTTCCGCGAGATTTTTCGCGTGGTCGGCAATGCGTTCCAATTCAATCGCAATCAATTGAATCGAAAGAATTTCGCGCAAGTCATGCGCCATCGGCGATTGCGTCGCCATCAAAAAATAACATTGCTCTTCGAGTTCATACCGCGTCTTGTTGAGCGTTGCGTCGTGTTGAATGATGGACTCGGCGAGCGCGCGGTCACGCGTCTTGAGGGACTCCATCGCTTCGCCAATCACAGTCTCGACGCGCGCGCCGTATTCCAGCAGTTGCACTTTGAGTCCCGAAAGTTCCGATTCAAAAGTATTGCGCGGCATAAATCTAAAAGTTAGAGGTTGGGAATTAGAAGGCGGAATCCAACTTTCACCATCTAATTCCTAACCCCAAATTTCTATCCGAATCTTCCGGTGATGTAATCTTCGGTGCGCGAGTCTTGGGGTGTGGTAAAGAGGGTTCGCGTTTCGCCGTATTCGATGACGGTGCCGGTGCGTTTGCCTTCTTCTTTGTCGGTAATCATCATCATCGCCGTATAGTCCGACACGCGCGCAGCTTGCTGCATGTTGTGCGTGACAATCACAATCGTGAAATCTTTTTTCAACTCGCGCATCAATTCTTCGATGCGGATTGTCGCGATGGGGTCGAGCGACGCGCACGGCTCGTCCATCAAAATCACTTCGGGCTGCGCGGCGAGCGTGCGCGCGATGCACAAACGCTGCTGCTGCCCGCCCGACAGCGCGAGTCCCGATTGTTTCAATTTGTCTTTCACTTCATCCCACAATTCCGCTTGCCTGAGCGCGCGTTCCACGATGTCGTTCATGTTGCCTTTGATGCCGTTGATTTGCGCGCCGTATGCGATATTGTCGAAAATGGATTTCGGAAACGGATTTGGTTTTTGAAAGACCATGCCCACCGTTTTGCGAACCGCGACGGGGTCCACATTCGGCGCATACAAATCCTTACCGCGAAACAAGACGCGTCCCTGAGTGCGCGTGTTCGGAATCAATTCGTTCATGCGATTGAAACACCGCAAGAACGTGCTTTTGCCGCAGCCCGAAGGACCGATAATCGCGGTGATGCGTTTTTCGTAAATTTGAATATTGACATTCTTTAACGCTTGCGCGCTGCCATAAAACATATCCAAATCCGTCACATCAAATTCCGCGTTTGGCGACACGCGCGTTTCCATGCCCGGTTTCATCTTTGTGGGTGCTGCTCCATCGCCGCGCATACCCAATTCCGTCCTTATTGCAGGAAAATCCGCAGGCGCGCTGCCTTGAACCTCTTGCGTTAAATCAGCCATGCGGTAGCCCCCTTGTACATCCATACGCGATTTCTGTAAAAATTGGGTCATTGGGTTTTGACAGGATGGACAGGATTAACATGTTCCAAGGTTCCAATCCTGTACATCTTGTTAATCCTGTTTTGCTCTAGTGCAGCATTAAACAAGCTCTTGTGAGTCGCGCACAATGAAATCGTTTAGAAAGCGTCTTTCAACGCATCGGTACGCAAAACAAGTTGGTTAATGATGCACTAGTACGTCGCGCGTTTCGACAGCCGATTGCGTAACAAAATCGCAATCGAATTCATGCCGAGCAAAATGACGAGCAAGACGATGATGCCTGCTGCCGCGATATTTCGGAACTCTGCTTGCGGGCGTGAAGTCCAATTGAAAATTTGAATCGGCAAAACGGTGAACGCGCTCGTCACATCCACAAACGGCGGATTCGCCGAAACAGGCAAGAACGCGATAAACGTCAACGCGCCAATCGTAATCAACGGCGCGGTCTCGCCAATCGCGCGCGAGAGCGCGAGAATCGTTCCCGTCAAAATTCCGGGAAACGCCATCGGCAAAACTTGATTCCAAATCGTTTGCCAGCGCGTCGCGCCGAGCGCGAGCGATGCTTGCCGAATCGAAGGCGGGACCGCGCGAATCGCCTCTTGCGCCGAAATAATCACGATGGGCAGCACAAGCAAACTCATCGTCAGCGCGCCCGCGAGAATACTGCGTCCCAGACCGAACGTTCGCACAAAAATTCCCAAGCCGAGCAAACCGTACACAATTGAAGGCACGCCCGCGAGATTCGCAATGTTTGCCTGAATGAACCGCGTGACCCAATTTTGGGACGGATATTCTTCCAAATAAATCGCCGCGCTCACACCAATCGGAAACGCGATGAGCGCGGTCAGCGCGACGAGAACCATTGAACCGACCAGCGCGGCGAAAATGCCCGCATCTTGCGGACGACGCGACGGATAACTCGTAACGAATTGCCAATCGAGCCAGCCGAAACTTTTGTTCCATGTGTCAATCAAGAGCAACGCGAGAAAAAACAATCCAATCACCGTCGCCGTAAAGGCGAGCCACTTGAAAATTTTTCCGACGCGTTGGCGCTGCTTGATGCGTTGTTGTGTCTCGAACATTTCGATTTCGTTCATTGATACACCTCGCGGAATCGTGCGAGAACGCGCTGGCTGACCAAGTTCAATCCGAAGGTGATGAGAAAGAGCAACATGCCCACCGCGAAAATGGTTTTGAATTCCAAACTCGTTTGCGGATTGTCGCCGAGCGAAACGCGCGCAATGAACGCGGTCATCGTTTCCATCGGGTTCAGCGGATTGAATTGGAGCGTCGTGCTTTGTCCTGCCGCAATCGCCACAATCATCGTTTCGCCGACGGCGCGCGAGATTGCCAATATGAACGCGGCGACAATTCCCGAAAGCGCAGCGGGCACAACAACGCGCAATGTCACTTCCAACTTGGTCGAACCCAACCCGTACGCGGCTTCGCGCAGTGAATTTGGCACCGCGTTCATTGCATCTTCCGACAGCGACGACACAAGCGGAAGAATCATGATGCCCATCACCAAACCCGCCGTAAGTCCATTAAACACTTTGAGGTCAGGAATGTATTGGCGCAAAAACGGTGTGACGAACGTCAATGCAAAATAACCATACACCACCGTCGGCACGCCCGCGAGAATTTCCAACGCGGGTTTCAGATACCCGCGCGTGCGGCGCGATGCGTACTCACTCAAATAAATTGCCGCCAGCATTCCCAGCGGCAGCGCGACAAACATCGCAATCAGCGACGTCACAAGCGTCGCGCCGACGAGAGGCAACACGCCGAACTGCGCTGGTTCAAACAAGGGTGTCCAAACTGTGCCAAAGAGAAATTCAAAAATGGAAACGACTTGAAGGAATTCAATCGTTTCAAAGATGAGCACCCCGATGATTCCCACCGTTGTGAGAACAGAGACCGCCGCGCAGAAAAAAAGAAATCCCGCAATCGCGGTCTCATAGATGCGGCGCGAACTCGACGCGGAAAACTCGATGGTTTTTTTTTGCGGAACGGAAAGCGGATTCGCTGCCATTGGATTTCTCCGGTTTGTATTTTACACGCGAACAACTGGCTTGGGCGGACTTCATCCTATACCCAAGCCAGTGTTCTCAACACCTCTGTCGTTCCCTGCCCAACTCATTTTTTCATTTTCGCGAGCGTCGCAAGACCCGTCGCGTACACTTCATCCGCCACATTCACATAACCCACTTCGTCCACGACATTTTTCGCATTCGAGAGATAGAACGCGACGAAATCAAATACTTCGGGGCGTTCCAAATCTTTGTTGTTCACGTAAATGTACAGTGGACGCGAGAGCGGCGCGTAGGTGCCATCGGCAACCGTTTCAAATTTCGGCGCAACACAGCCCTTGCCGCCGTCAATCTCGAGCGCCTTGAGTTTGTCTTTGTTCTCGAGATAATACGCCAGTCCGAAATACCCCAGCGCATTCGCATCGCCACTCACCCCTTGCACGAGTGTATTGTCATCTTCCGACGCGGTGTAATCCGCGCGCGACTGTTTTGCTTTGCCGTTGATTTCTTCGGTAAAGAAATCGAACGTTCCGGAATCCGTGCCGGGTCCGTACAATGTTAACGGTTGATTTGGGAAACTCGCATTCACTTCGTTCCAATTTTTCACCGTGCTGCCCGTGTCCCAAATCTTTTTCAGTTCCTCTTTGGTCAAACAGGTCGCGAAATTGTTTGCGGGATTCACGACGACGGTGAGACCGTCGAGACCAATGAGCAATTCAAAATATTCGATGCCTGCTTTTTTGCACAAATCCACTTCTGCGGCTTTGATGGCGCGCGAGGCGTCTTGAATCGCGGTGCGTTCCGCCGCGTTCTCTGAACAGAACACTTTGAAACCACCACCCGTGCCTTTGATACCAACTGTGACTTTGACATCTTTTTGCGTCTTGCCGTATTCTTCTGCAATCGCTTCGGTAATGGGGAACACGGTGGACGAACCGTCAACCGAAATTTGTCCGCTCAACGTGTTCGCTGCCGCGAGATTGATGGTTGGCGAGGACGGCTCCGTAGTGCTCGAACCGCCGCCCAATTCTTTGCGAATGTCATTTGTCGCGCCTGCTTTTGGCGAGGCGAGAATCTCCATTCCTTTGGCGTAAATTTCCGGCTGCACCTCGACGTAACCGACTTGATCCACAATGCTCTTTGCATTTTCGAGATAATACTTGACGAACTCTTTCACTTCGGGGCGTTCAAATTCCTTAAGGTTCACATAGATGTACAGCGGACGCGAGAGCGGCGCGTAGGTGCCATCGGCAACCGTTTCAAATTTCGGCGCAACACAGCCCTTGCCGCCGTCAATCTCGAGCGCCTTGAGTTTGTCTTTGTTCTCGAGATAATACGCCAGTCCGAAATACCCCAGCGCATTCGCATCGCCACTCACCCCTTGCACGAGTGTATTGTCATCTTCCGACGCGGTGTAATCCGCGCGCGACTGTTTTGCTTTGCCGTTGATTTCTTCGGTAAAGAAATCGAACGTTCCGGAATCCGTGCCGGGTCCGTACAATGTTAACGGTTGATTTGGGAAACTCGCATTCACTTCGTTCCAATTTTTCACCGTGCTGCCCGTGTCCCAAATCTTTTTCAGTTCCTCTTTGGTCAAACAGGTCGCGAAATTGTTTGCGGGATTCACGACGACGGTGAGACCGTCGAGACCAATGAGCAATTCAAAATATTCGATGCCTGCTTTTTTGCACAAATCCACTTCTGCGGCTTTGATGGCGCGCGAGGCGTCTTGAATCGCGGTGCGTTCCGCCGCGTTCTCTGAACAGAACACTTTGAAACCACCACCCGTGCCTTTGATACCAACCGTGACTTGTACGTTCGGATGCGTCTTGCCAAAGTCCTCCGCTACGGCTTCGGTGATGGGGAACACGGTGGACGAACCGTCAACCGAAATTTGTCCCGAGAGACCCGGGGCGGCGGATGCGGTTGTGGGTTGTGGCGCGGCGGTTGGCTGCGAAGGTTGCGCGGGGGCTTGCGTCGGCGCGGGAACAACGGTTGGCGCGGCAGTTGGCGCGGCAGTTGGCGCACAGGCGATTGCGACGAGTGCGATGAGCGTTACGATGCCAAAAAGAAAAACCGATTTCTTGGAAACCATTTACTTCTCCTCCTGAATGAGATATGCAGACATAACAATCGCCGCGCCCGTTACGGCAGCGGCGACAAAACGGCGCGTCTCGATTGTTCAGAAACGTTTCGGACACAAACATATTTCGCAATACTTTCGCGCTTTTGTCTTAACAATCAATCAAGAAATGTTCAACACAATGTAAAACTCTAGCTAAGCTCTCTTAACAACTGATGTTACGCATGTCATTTCGAGGTAACGAGAAATCTCGGTTTTGCAGCGCGAGATTTCTCGCAAAAGCGGCTCGAAATGACAGCTCTGCGTAAGGTGAGTTAATAAAAAACTCGTTTTTGCTCTTTTTCAGCAAAAACGAGTTTCATT
>CALMZO010000379.1 GCA_937870825.1 uncultured Chloroflexota bacterium
CCTGAATGAAGTGAAGGGTCAAGCGTCAAACGTTCGCCGCGCGTCGAATCATTCGCAAATAATTCGCGGAGATGAACATCGCGGATGTGTTGATGATGCGCGGCGAGCGCGCGGTAGGCGGAGGTTTCGGTGAGGTAGGTTGGCATTACGATTGTTCTCTATGATTGTGACTCTTCCCAGTCGGCATATGTCTGATCTGTACCTTGAATTTTCCAACAAAGTCGTCCATTCAAGGATGTTCCCCCAATAACACCTGCCGCTGCACTTGGACTGGAAAAGGCGACATCCTGAACAAAAATCCAAAATACCGAATTTCTATCCACCTTTATACTTCCGTCGCGCAACAGACTCTCGCGAAGCTGTTTCGAGGAATCACGTATAGCGGGCGTAGCTGTATTCCTCGCCATGGAACCTTTGAAGACAACAAACTTTCCATTGATCTGTTGCGCCGTAGCTTTTGCGTCCGCATAAGACATCACAAACAATGGGGACTTTTTTGACTCGAGATTTATTGTTTTACTCTTGAAAAGCTCGGTCTCTTGGGCAATGAATTTGAATCCCAGAACTGGCAGAATAATTTTTATCTGGTCGAAAAATTTTTCCGCATAAATTTTGTCAATAACAGAGTGAGCAGGTTTGCCAGGTGTTTGTCCTTTTACAAGTTTTATCTTGTTTGAGTCCTTAACGGCGTTATAGAGCAGGTTTTGTAAGTAGAGGACGAGTGTCTTGCCCAAACCACCATCCTTACTGGTCATTACTATTGTACTCTGCCAAAACTTCTTTTTAGGATCATACCGATGATGGGCAAGACGAACCGAAACATTATCACTTTCGCCGATATAGATTACATCATCACCCATTTCTTTTCCTAAAAGACAATATAAGCCAGGCCCCTTAAAACGATTCGACTGCTCTTTACTCAAAGCCAGGTCTTTCGGACAAACTGTGACCCGAACAGTACCGCCGATTATTTCTGCATCCAGGACACCGTTCGGACTTCCGTCAGATAAGGTGATTTGAATGTGTTGTGCGTTCATTTGTTTCCGCCAAGATACACAATCGTGCTGACAATATTTTTTTCCAACTGATTCGCGGCATCGAGAATCAACCGTTCTTCCTTCCATTCCGCGTAATATTTTTTCACGCGTTCCACTTCGCTCCATTCCAATTCATGCCAGCCGGGAATGTGGCGTTGACGATTCGCCAAATGGGCGCGATGCGCGTTTTCGTCGGACCAAATACATTCAACCACGCGCCATTGTGCGTTGTATTTTTTCGCCAGCGCGCGCCATTGTTCACGAATGTTTTCAAAACTTGCAACGCTGTCGAGAATTGCGGATTGTCCCAACATTAATTGTCGTTCCGCGAGAGTGGTGAGCAATTCGTATCCCGCATAGCCCAAATTTTTCTTGTCATCACCCGCGCGCAATTCCGCGCGCCGCAATGTGGCTTCCAACCAATCTTTTGCAAACACCGGAATTTCCAACTCACGCGCCACCGCTTCGGCAATCGTACTTTTTCCCGTACCGGGCAATCCCGTGAAAACAATCAATTGCATCAGTCACTTTTCGCAATCGAAATCCAATCGAGCGTGTGCGATTGGGTGTGTTGCCCGATAAACAAACTCAATTGCGCGGCATGTTCCTGCACATGCCGCATACTGTACATTTGCAATTCCGCAAAGGGCAATGCCATCCAGCCGTAATCCAAAATTTCTTGCGCCCGTTCATCCGTCATGTTCAGAATTGTCGCGCGGCATTTTTCACGACATTGCGCGAGATACGTCAACAATTCTTGTTTTGTGTACACGCGCTCGGGTTCCAAACCTCCATCTATCTCGATGAATTGAAATGGCAGGGGCGGCATATAACTCAGTGATGCTCCTTCCAAGTACCGGTCAAGCCATTTCAACACATGCAGGACGGTGTACCAAACT
The DNA here is from genome assembly GCA_937870825.1 of uncultured Chloroflexota bacterium. Taxonomy (GTDB): domain Bacteria; phylum Chloroflexota; class Anaerolineae; order UBA4142; family SHND01; genus SHND01. The sequence goes on from CALMZO010000379.1 coordinate 1,937, forward strand.
TGTGACCACATCGGCTGTTGGGGGTCAGGCAGCGATAACGACGCTTCCCATAATTCATCGGGACAGGCGCGCACGCTCGCCTCAAACATATCAATCGCCGCGCCGAATTGCTGCCAGAGCCCTGTTTTCCAAACATTATCCATATTTAACCTAACTCCTTTCCCACAATCGTCTGCGCTTCAATCACAATCTCTTGCAAATGTTCTGCGCTCTTGAAACTTTCCGCGTAAATTTTGTAAATGTCTTCCGTCCCCGACGGACGCGCGGCGAACCAACCATTTTCCGTCACCACTTTTAATCCACCAATCGGTTCGTCGTTGCCCGGAGCGCGCGTCAATTTCGCAATAATTTTTTCGCCTGCAAGTTCTGTCGCGCTCACATCTTTGGGCGCAAGTTTTGCGAGTTTTGCTTTTTGTTCCGCGTTCGCCGCCGCGTCTTGACGCGTATAAAACGGCGTGCCAAATTGCGCGGTGAGTTGTTGAAAGTGTTCGCCCGGGTCTTGCCCCGTCACCGCCGTAATTTCAGCCGCGAGCAAGCCGAGCAGCGGACCATCCTTGTCCGTCGTCCACACGGTTCCATCGCGCCGCAAAAAACTCGCGCCCGCGCTTTCTTCGCCGCCGAAACAAAACGAACTGTTGAACAATCCCGGCGCGAGATATTTGAAACCGACAGGAACTTCGACGAGTTGTCTCCGCAGTTTGGAGACAACTCGATCAATCATACTGCTGCTCACGAGCGTTTTGCCGATGCCCGATGCTTCACTCCACTGCGGGCGATGCGTGAGCAAGTAATGAATTGCCACCGCCAGATACGCGTTCGGATTCAACAAACCCAGCGAGCGCGTGACGATGCCGTGACGGTCCGCATCGGGGTCATTGCCCCATGCAATATCAAAATCGTCTTTTAAATTTACAAGCCCCGCCATCGCATACGGGCTGGAACAATCCATCCGAATTTTTCCATCGTGGTCAACGGTCATGAATCGAAACGTCGGGTCAATGTTCGGATTCGTCACCGTCAAATTCAATTTGTATTTTTCCGCGATGGGTTCCCAATACGCGAGCGCCGCGCCGCCCAACGGGTCAACGCCAATTTTGATATTCGACGCGCGCAGCGCGTCCATATCAATCACGTTCGCCAAATCGTCCACGTAATCGGAAACGTAATCGTGTTGATGCACTGAACTTTCTTGGAGCGCGGCGGTGTAACCGATTCGCATGACGCCGCGATTTTTTTCGCGCAAGAGTTCATTCGCGCGGTCTTGAATCCATTTCGTCGTCGCGGAATCGGCAGGACCTGCTTCGGGCGGATTGTATTTGAAACCGCCGTCGCGCGGGGGATTGTGCGACGGCGTAATCACAATCCCGTCGGCGGTGAGATGCGGCTGTTCGCGGTTCCACACCAAAATCGCGCGCGAAATCACGGGCGTCGGCGCGTAGCCATCCTCGCGTTGAATAAACACTTCCACGCCATTCGCCGCGAGAACTTGAAGCGCGGAACGTTCGGCGGGACGCGACGCGGCGTGCGTGTCCTTGCCCATGAACAACGGACCGGTGATGTTGTGCGCGGTGCGATAATCGCAAATCGCCTGCGTGATAGCGAGAATGTGCGCTTCGTTGAAATTGCCGTCGAACGGCGAACCGCGATGTCCGCTCGTGCCGAATGCGACGCGCTGTGCAGGATTGTCCGCGTCGGGCGTTATGTCATAATACGCGCGTGCGAGCGCGGCAGCGTCAATCAACAAATTTTCGGGGGCAGGTTTGCCGGCGAAGGGGGAAAGTGGCATACGCGCATTATATCAAAAAGAAAAAGAAATTACGCGCCCAATTCGCGTTCGCTGCCATATACTTTGTGGCGGGGGCGCTGTTCCAGCACCTGCGCTTTGCCAAAATCGGTCACCCGGCGAAAGATGTCGCTTTTCACAAAATCAGTAAAATCCCTGTACGAATTCCATTCCGAAAGAATCGCATACGAACGGGGATTCTTGACGTCGCGATACAGGTGACTGGCAACGTGTCCCGAATTTTGCAGCAGCAACTCGATTACGCGGTCAACCGTCGCTTCAAAAATTTTTTCCATGCCCGGACGCACTTGATAATACAACCCGACCGTCACCATACGCAAACTCCTACTTGACATTTTCATGATTGCCACAACTCTTGTGCTCTTGCCGCTTTTCTTTGTCATGGGCGTGGGCTTTTTTGCCGGACGTACGCAGCGCCTTGATACGCACCATATGACAGGCATCAATCGCGTGCTGATTGATTTTACACTGCCCGCGGCACTTTTTACAGGGACGGTGCAAACCCCGCGCGACGAATTGTTGCGGCACGCGCCTTTGCTGTTTGCGCTGTTGCTCGTATTTGTCGGCTTTTGGTTGCTCGGAAATTTTATCGCGCGCGTATTGTTTCATCATCACGCGGGCGCGGCGGTGTTGCAGGCGACGGCATTCGCCTTTCCGAATACGGGCTTTATGGGCGTTCCGATTTTGGGCGGTCTCTTTGGCGCATCGAGTGTGGTGACGGTGGCGATGGCGACAGTGTTGGGAACGCTGGTGTTTATTCCGAGTGCGGTGATTATTTTGGAAATCATGCACAGCGCGCAGCATCATCATGAATTGCATTGGCGCACGATTGTGTTTGATGCGTTTGGGAATGCGGCGCGCGCGCCGCTGGTGTGGGCGCCAATCCTCGGCGCAGTCTTGGTCCTGGCGGGAATCACACTGCCGCGCGAAATTTTGAACATGCTGAACCTGCTCGGCGGCGTGACGTCGGGACTGGCAATGTTTGCTGCCGGACTCGTTCTCGCCGCCTACCGCTTGCGCGTCAATTTTGAAATCGTGGTCAATACATTCTTGAAAATGGTCGCGCAGCCGCTGGCAATGTTGCTGCTCGTGCGCGCGTTGGGCATCGCCGACCCGTTGGCGCAGCAAGGGGTCATCTTGAGCGCACTGCCGACACCCGTGCTTTCCACGATTCTCGCCGCGCGGTATGGCACATATCAATCGGAAGCATCGTCAACGTTGGTGCTGACCTCCGTCGCGTTGTTGGCGATGCTGCCATTGTGGAGAATTATTTTGGGGTGAAAAATTTTCGTACACTCCTTGAAACGCGCGCGACGCTTCAAGACCGACGCGAACGTTTTGTGTTTGTGATTTTGCGAAACGCGATTTCGCTCGTCGGCATTTTCTTTTTGGGCTGGTCCGCGCAAAATTTAATCGTGTTGTATTTCGCGGACACGCTCGGCGCGATGTGGGCGTTGGTGACGGGACTCGCGTTGAATTTTCCCGAAGCGAAAGCGCAGACCGGATTTTTCGAACGGCTCAACGCGTGGGGTACGATGTTGTTTGTCGGCGCATTCTTGATTGCGTTCATGGCGATTCCGTTGGGGATGCCGCTGTTTATTTATCTGATGCTCGTGCAGTGGGACTGGCGCGCGGCGTTGAGCGACACGGAATTTGTGTTTGGGATTGTGTTGATTGTGGTGTTGTCGCTGGTGGGAATGCTGCGCCATTATCAAATCATTGAACGTTTGACGCCCGACGGGTCGAATGTGAAACACGATTTTGGAATTTTGATGACGCGTTGGGTGATTGTGCTGATTTTGATTTACCTGATGGGTTTCGTATTGGGCGAATGGGGCGCGTACGTGATGGTGCTTGGCTATCTCGCCGCGACGGTGGCGAGCGAAATCATGCCCGAACGTTTTGTGAATTTGTTTGGACGGGGCGACACCAAAAGGGGGGGGTGAAATCCCCCCCCTTGGTCTTATCCGCCTTCCCCGTCCATTTTTTTCCGGAGCGACAGCGGGCGCATATCGGTCCAGACCTCTTTGATGTAATCCAAACATTCCTGTTTGGTGCCCTCTTTGCCCACGTCATTCCAGCCCAGAGCATTTTCGCGGTCAGCGGGCCAGATGCTGTACTGCTCCTCGTGATTGATGACCACTTTGTAAATCGTGGTGTCCTCTTGCTCGTCGTGATTCATACAGATTCCTCCTTTGGAAGGTCACGGTTTTGCCGTGATTCTAACGATTTCACTCCACTCGTTTGGCGAGCTGACTTTGACGACTTGCAATTTATAAAAATAGGTTTTTCCCGCAATCAACTTTTTGTCCGTGAATGTATAACTCCAGCCGGAAATTCCGCCGGGGTTTTCGGCATCAATGAGCTCGGCGTTCACCTGCGTGTACTTGCCATTCTTTTTATTCGCGCGCCAAACATGGAAGCCCACCACCACAATTTCACTGCCCGTTTCCCAATTCACTTTTGCCTTGCCGCGCGGCTTGGCTCTCACGGAAAATGTATTGAGAATGACAGAGCGCGCGTCAAGCGTTACAGTTTCGCGGGGCGTCATCCCGCTTGCCGCACCAAACGCCGCCGAAACCATGGACCCAAGCAACAAGGCAGCCAAACATCCCACACTCAAGAACCGAAAATGAATCTTGCGATTTTGCATTACCCGTCACCTCTTCAGAAAACGGAAAGGAACAGAGTGACGAAATTATAACCCAATTTTTGGTTCGCACGCGATGATGCAATTTTCCGATATAAGGTACGAGTGCGCTCCAAAATCCATTCTTGAACGCTCACTCCCGGATGACGGCTATTCGCTTGCAACGGGGCATCGTCCCGCCAGCCGTTACATTTGGTAAAATACAACATCCCGAAATTGGGAAAGAACGAGCGACAGCGTACAGCGGACGAATTGCCCGGAGAACGACAGACATGACACGCGATCTCAAAACATTGCTTCAGGAAACGGCAGCGCGACATCACCAGCGGCTTTGCCCGCGTCAAGTCTTGGGGGTACGAGTAGGAATGTATGCGGGAGAAATGTTTCACCTCGACCTGCCGCAAGGCGACAAACGCCTGCTGGCTTTGGTAGAGACTGACGGATGCTTTACGGACGGCATCGCCGTTTCGACAGGTTGTTGGTGGGGACGCCGCACGATGCGACTGATGGATTATGGCAAAGTTGCCGCGACATTTGTGGACACCCGGACGGGGCGCGCGCTCCGCATCCGTCCCGCACTCGATGCGCGTGTTCGCGCGCTTGAATACGTTTCAGATGCGCCCGACCGCTGGCACGCGCAGCTCTACGGCTATCAAAGCATGCCCAATTGTGAACTTTTGGAGGTGTGCGAAGTAGAGTTAGCGGGCGGTTTGGATGCCCTCATCGGACAAGCGGGAACGCGCGTCGTGTGCCAAACGTGCGGCGAGGAAATTCTCAATCGGCGCGAAATTCAACGCGCTGAAAAGGTGTTATGCCGCGCCTGTGATACAAACGCGTATTATGTCTCAAAAAAATGAGCCTTTCCTGTGAGGGAAAGGCATCATTCAATCCAAGACAATCCAGCGCGTCCGAAAATGTTTTGACACTACTGAATTTCGTCCGCGTTCAAGAGTGGGCTCGTTTCGAGCAGACGATTCATTTCTTCCAGGAGACGCAGCGTGTTGGTTGTGCGTTCGCTCCACATCGCCGCGTATCTCCACTCGTATTTGCTTGCCCACTGCGCATACGCCGCATCCCACATCTCCACTTCGGCGCGCAGCCAGTTCAGCGCTTGCGCCACTTGACCCGTCGCGCCCGCGCTTTCCAAAAGTGCCAAGCCCACCTGAAAACGTTCCCCGAACGCGAGCGGCGCGCCCAACGCGCGTCCCCACAACCCCAACCGCGCCCGTGTGAGAAACATTCCACTGCGCGCCGGAGTAAGCAGATAGTGTACGACGGCGCGGGTAGAGAGTTCTTGGTCCTCGTCTAGGAGAATTTGGAAATTGGAAATTGGAGATTCGATGTCTGATTTTCGGTTTTCGGTTTTCGGTTTTCGGTTTTCGCTGAACAGCAGTTCGCGGGTGCGCGCGGCGAGTGTTTGGTAAAACGGATGCGTGGTCGGCGCGCGTTCGACGGCAAGACACAAGACCGGCGCCCAATCCATCAAAAAGGGCAAGATTCCATCTTGCCCTATCTCACCTGCCATCCCCAACATCAAGCCGATGTGGTCTGCCGCACCGACTGCGTTCAATTCGGACGGCGCATACGCGTACTCTTGATACAACGCCGCGACTTGTTGTGCGCGCGTCCCATTCATTTCCCCTGTCGGTTCCAAAAACAGACTCGCATACGGATACACATTCAGCAAAAACAAATCGGTGTATGCGACTGCCAATTCTTGCGGTTCGACAAAGGGCAAGCCCAATCCGGCCTGCGCTTGTTCTATCAAATCCGCGTTCGGTTCATGCAGCCACAGCCGCGCAAGGACAAGAAAATCATCCTTCATCCCTCATCCTTTACAAGGCGGTACGCGCTCACATCGGGACGGAAGGGACGCAGCATCCAGTTCGGACGCCGCCACTCGCCGCGCGCGGGACGCGTGAGGGCAAGCCAACGCTTGTATGCTTGACGCGATTTTTTTGTGTCCACGTACACATCGCCGTATTGGTCGCCACTCTGCGCGCGCGTGACGCGCACTTTTTGATGCCAGCAGTGCATTCCGCTAATGGGGTCGGGCTGCACGGGCATCGTGAGATTTTGATGCACGCCCGCGTCGGTCCACCAGATGCGTTCGGTGTCGGGGTCAGAGGACTTGTACGGCTGAACCCCATGCCGTTGACGCAAATTCCATTCGCCCGCGTTCTCTTGCAAATCCACTACTGCCGACGCGATGCGACTTGTGCCTTCGCCTTCTGCCAAACGCCAGCGTCCGAGATGATGCGAACACGCGATGACCCCGGGGCGAATGCCCTCGGTAACCCACACGCGGTCAACGAAATAACCAATCTCGGTTTCCACGCGCACGAGGTCACCGGTTTTTACGCCGAGTCGCTCCGCGTCCGATGTATAAAGCCAGGTCGGGTTCGAGTGCGAGATTTCGACGAGCCATTTCGCGTTCGCGCTGCGCGTGTGGATGAGCGTGGGCAAACGATAGGTCGAGAGCAAAATAAATTCGTTCGCGTCGCGATTGATGTTTGAAGGATGGACGTGACTTTTGATGTACGTCGGCAGCGCGTATTCGCTCCAACCAAAATCGCGCAAGGTGGATGAAAAAAGTTCGAGTTTGCGCGAAGGCGTGGGGAATCCGAATTTTGCTTCACCGTCCACCATGACGCCAATCGCGCGTCCGAGCGGACCTGTGACGGGGACGGGGCGCGGCACGATGTTCGGCGCGGGTTTCGCCGCGTCGTTTGTGTACACGATGCCCGTGTCTTCGTCCACGCGCGCGTTCGTCATTTCCTGGTTCGTCAACGTGCGCGCATATTCCGTCGTCGCGCCTTGTTTGATTTCGAACGCGCCATATTTCCGCATGTACTGGAGGGGTGTCAAATTTTCTTGCTGCGCGGCTTCGGGCAAACCGGGCACCGTGTTTTCAAACATCCAGCCGAAATAATCGTCCATCGTGATTTTTTCGCCCGCACGATACGGCGATTCAAAATACTGGCGAATGCCCAGCGCGCCATCGGGGTCAATCTCCCATGACAAGTCCACCCAAAATTCGGTCTCTTCCCACACTTGACCGGGATTTGCTTCATACGTGCGATTCACCTGCTTGCCCATCTTTTCCATTGCGACGCGGTGGACAGGTTGACGAAACGCGATCCATTGTCCCGCGTGTGTTTCTTGACTCATCACGTCATGCCGTTCCGACGCGTGCCCCATCGGCAAAACATAGTCCGCCCACCACGCGGTCTCGTTCCATGTTGGCGTGAGCGCAACATGACAGCCGATTTTGGATTCGTCGCGCAAGACTTCCAGCCACGAAAAACCGTCGGGATTCGTCCACATGGGATTGTAGACGCGCGTAAAGTAGGTATCGAGTTTTGCGCGTCCGTCTTGTAAAAAGTGCGGGAGGAGAAAACTCAATTCAAAGTACGTGAGCGGGTATTCGCGGGGCCACGTCAGTTCATTCCAACGTTTGCTGTGCGGAGGAAACTTGTGCGGGCGCGGCACCCATTTGTCCCACGCGTTTGCCGACGTGCCGCCCTCGACGCCGATGCTGCCTGTCAAGACGTTCAGAAACCAGATACAGCGCGCGACTTGCCAGCCGCCGAGATTGCCCGCCCCCGCGCTCCGCCAATTGTGCGTCGCCAATTTCCCGCCGCAGTTTGCCACCGTCTCGGCAATTTGTTGGATGATGCGCGCGTCCACGCCCGATTCTTTTTCCGCGTATTCAAATGTGTACTGCGCGTACTCTTTTTTCAACGCGGCTTCAAACGCGACGAATGACGAAGGACGAACGACGGACGATTCCCCTTCGTCTTGCGTCTTGCGTCTTTCGTCAAGGAATTCCTCCCAATTCACCCATTTCCGCACAAACTCGCGATCATACTTGCCCGTTGTGAGGAGATAATTCACAATCGCCAGGAGAATCGCGGCTTCGGAACCGGGCCACGGCGCAATCCAAACATCTGCCATAGACGCGGTGTTGGAAAGGCGCGTGTCCATCACAATCAATTTCGCGCCGCTCATCTTGCCCTCGATGATGCGCTGCGCGTGCGGATTGAAATAGTGTCCCGTTTCGAGATGGCTGCTGATGAGCAGAATCACATTCGCGTTCGCGTGGTCGGGACTCGGACGGTCATAGCCCATCCAAAACGCATAACCCGCGCGCGCGCCGGATGAGCAAATGTTGGTGTGCGAATTGTGTCCGTCAATCCCCCAACCAAGCAGCACCCATTCCATCACGCCATCATGTCCCGGACGCCCAACGTGATACATGATTTCGTTGTGCCGCTCTTCGAGAAATGCCTTGCGAATTCGCCCGCCGATGTCTTTTAATGCTTCGTCCCACGACACGCGCACCCATTTGCCCTCGCCGCGTTTGCCCGCGCGTTTCATTGGATACAGCACGCGGTCGGGGTCGTTGACTTGATTGATGGTCGCGGGACCTTTGGCGCAATTGCGCCCGCGGCTGCCGGGATGCGCGGGATTGCCTTCGAACTTGCGAATCTGCATCGTCTCTTTGTCCACCCACGCGAGCAACCCGCACGCGGACTCGCAATTGAAACAGACGGTGGGGATGAGCATATAGTCGCGCGTTTTTTTCTGGGGCCATGCTCTGGGGTCGTACTCTGTCCAGTTGTCCCAGCGTTCGGGCGGCGGATATTGCTGCATCCGTTCGCCCGCGTCGGTGTGTTGGAGAGGGAGAGGAGAAATCATTTTAGTTGTTTGGAATTTCTTGCGGCGCCATGACGAATGCCCACTCGTACGCGAACAAGCCGACGATGGACAACAAGCCCGCGAGCGCGAGCAGCCAGGTTCCGAATGCAACGCCGATGAGGAACGCGAGCGCGGTCAGTATCAACGGCGCGACGAGACCAAGCCCGATGCCGATTTGAAAGTGACGTTTGTATTTCCCGTGTGTAATCATGTGCGCGGCAGCTGCGGCAACCGTTGACGCGTGCGGCACGGCGAACTCACCGCCGACGGTGATGAACAAGTTCGCCAGCGCGCTCGCGCCGAACGTCCACGCGAGGAGATTGATGTGGTTTGCGTCGGCGTTCAAGAATGGAACGAGCATCAACAGCGCGCCCGCGCCAACCATGAGCGCTTGGACAAAAAGATGCCACGGCAGCAGTGTGCTTTGCCACAAGTCGCGTCCTTCCGCTTGCGCGAACAGGAACGCGGTGTACACCGCGCTCAACACGGCGAGAATCACGCCGGGGACAATCAACCAATTCGCCATCGCGCCACCTTGCGCGAACAAACCCACCTGCTGCGCGGCGTGACCGAGAAAAAAGAGACCGCCAACGATGGTGAAACCGATGAGAATAAATGCGCCGCGCGCGAGCCACGATTTCCACTGCGGGCGAATGAGAATCGTCCAAAAACGTTCGGGGCGGTCCAGGTCCCACACGAGCAAGCCCGTCGTAATTCCGATGAACACGAGCGCGAGGAATGTCGCGATGGATGTGAACAATGGCGTTTGCGGAAGCCAGCCAAATAGGATGCCAACTGCCGCGACGATGAACATGCCCGCGCCAATCGCTTTCGTGGTGAGATACGCAGGCACTTGCCAATGCCAGGGGATGCGGTGCGGCACGTTGTACGTTTCGCGCGGCGGCATTGCGCTCCGCAGCATCGCGCTCGCCATCTTGCCTTCGCCAATCTGAATCGGTCCGCGCCAATCGCCGTTGCCAGATTGAGGCAAAGCGCCCCACAGCAAAGCGTCGCCGTGTTGCGACGCCAACGGATTGATGGCGACTTCTTCCGCGTCAATATAAAACAATTTCGGCAGTGTGTTTTGTTCCGGTTTTCGCACGCGCACTTGCTGCGTGGCGACAAGACGCGAAATTTCGGAATTGGCATCTTCCAGGTCGCCCGCGATAATGGCGTGTTCGGGACAAACGACGACGCACGCGGGTTCGAGTCCAACCTCTGTGCGATGCGCGCAGAAATGACATTTCGCCGCCGTATGCGATTCGGGGTCAATGTAAATCGCGTCATACGGACACGCTTGCATGCACGCCTTACAGCCGATACAAAGTTCGGGGTCAAATTCGACGATGCCGTCTTTGCGTTGAAACATCGCGGTGACGGGGCAGATGTGAACGCACGGCGGATTGGCGCAGTGATTACAGCGCGTGACCTGAAAGTAGCGCCGCGTGTCGGGAAATTTCCCTTTTTCCACATACTTGACCCACGTACGATTGACGCCGAGCGGCACCTCGTTTTCGCTTTTGCACGCGGTCGTACAGGCGTGGCAGCCGATGCACTTGCGATTGTCAATGAGGAACGCGTATTGGGTCATTTCATTTTCCAATTTTTAGCAGTGTCGAAACGAGTGGTGCGAGACTGATTTCTTGCGGAATCAGTCCCGAATTTTCAAACGCTTGAATTTTCGCGCGCAGCGGGGCGGCTTGCAACGGCACGCCGACGAGTGATGCCGCAAGCGCATTCCAAATGAATCCGCCGAAATCTCCTTGCGGTTCAATTTCGAGCGCCGCAATTTTCCCCTCGTTCAGACGCGCGCGCAGCTGCAACTTACCTTCGCTCGCGCCGATGAGGAGGTAACAGGTCGCTTCGTGAACGGAGGTGTCGTCAGGCGGCAGCATTCACAATCGCTTCGGCAAAATTTTCGGGGGTGACGCCGGGGGATTGAATCGCGAGCGCGCGATACGCGTCTTCGAAACGCGGGGTCAAAGATTCCCGCATCGTTTTCAGTCCGCGGACCGCTTGCTCCAACGCGCCGACGGCGAACGCGGGCAGCAGGGTGAAATCACCCGACAGCGAAATGTCGTCAATGCGTCCTTCGCGCAAACGCGCGGTGACGCGAATCAGACCGCCGGGCGCTTTGAACGCGCCTTCCACCACGCGCACGTCTTCGTGAATTTTGACGCCGCTCTGGCGCAAGCCGCCCTTTTGCCGCCGCCATTCGTCCGAGTCAAAACGCGCGTTCAATTCTTGCATCAGCGCGCGTTCCGCTTCAGACAATTCGCCCGAAACGATTTCCGCGTTCAATGCGTCCGCGCATTTTTGCGCGTACAGCTCGCTCACGGTTTTCCGGTCCGGCGTTTCGCCGAGCTGCTCGGTCATCGTCGTCATGTATTGTTCGAGCGACTCGAAAATTTTGTCGCGCATTTTTTCGGACGAAACTTTTAAAACGCGCGCCATCGTCTTTTTGTCAAAGGTGAACATCAGACTGCCGACGACGACTTCGGCGCGTCCCATTTGCGCCGCGCCCGTGCCGCCGATTTTTTTGCCGCCGACGTGAATGTCGTTGATGGGACGATGATACGCGGGGATGCCGAGTTGCTGATACGTTTCGACGAGCGGTTTGACGTACAGCCCGAACCGTTCGTCCAACGGCGCGGGCAAATGGTCGCGCTGGAAAACCCATTGTGTAAAGAGCTGCCCGCGGTCGAGGTACACCGCGCCGCCACCGACTTCACGCCGATAAATGGGCAAGCCCATGCTCGCCGCGTATTCGACATCCACCTCTTTGTCCAAATCTTGGTGATAGCCGATGGAAATGTACGGGGAATTGGGACTGACGAGCATAATCGTATCGGGTGTGGTGTCGGTCATCGCATACGCGACGGCGTGGTACACGGTTTGCGATTCGAGCGGAGACATCATCCCGAGGTCGAGCAGGCGAATCTGGTTCATCGTCGTTCCTTTCACGTTGCGAGGGGTTGAAAGCCGCGCCCCGCGACTTCGGCGGCGGGCATTAGTACGAGAAAACTCTGTGGGTCCACTGTTTTGACGGCTTTTTTCAGCGCGTTGATTTCCGTGCCGGTGAGCGCACACATCAATACTTCGCGTTCTTTTTGTGTGTACATGCCTTCGCCGTGCAGCGCGGTCACGCCGCGCTTGAGCTCTTGCATAACCTGTTCGGCAACCGCTTGCGGCTTGTCGGAAATAATCATCGCCATAAATTCTTCGCGCCGCGCGGAGGGTCGCTGAGTGGGGCGGCGAGAGGCTGCCGACATTGGCGGTTTGCGCGTTTCGGGTGTGCGTCCAAAACGCAAACCCGCGAACACGCGCGGCTGTTGAAGCACTTCCCCTGTCGCTTGCTGCAAATTCCAGGTGCCCAGCGCAAAGAGCGTCATTGCCACGATAAAGACAAAAACTCCAATCAAAACAATTTCACCCGCGAGTGGTCCAACGCCCGTGCGCCGGACAAATTCCTCCCAAGAGGTCACGGCGACAGGTTGCGTATAATTCTTGAACAGCCAAACGGCAATTAGAAATCCAAAAATGGCAATGTAATTTCGTCGCAGTCGTCGCCCCATTGCTTCGGCGGCGCTGATGGGAAACTGCGGGCGCAGCAGCGAACTGGCGAGTGTTTCAGACCAATCGGGCGAGGGGTGAAACGGCGGCACGAGCATTGCGGCAAAATAGTCCGTCTCCAAGAGCCGCACACGATAACTCCACAATTCGTAATAACGATAGCGTCGCGCTTCAATCACCATCAACATGAAAATCAGCGCGAGGTTAATCAAGATAATGCCGTGATGATGCGAAGGGTCTGTCAGCGCAAAAGAAACGACGGCGGCGGTGGTGAGAATCGCCCAGTTGGTCGTCGCATCAAGGCGATTGCGCCATGTGTTGGCGCGCTGTACTTCGCCGCGATAAAAATGCACCATCGCGGTGCTGAAATCGGCGGGACGCAGTGCGTAACCGCGAAAGGTCCAGACAGGTTCGGAAATGGGTCGTTCGTTTTCAAAAGGATCCTTCGCGCCGGGTTCAGTGGAAGACATAAGCGCTCAATCTATACACCGCATACAATTAATTTTCCACTCTTCGATTTTCCTTTGATATTCGACAAACGCCGCGTCCGCGTCCAACAGCGTGCTCTTTTCTTCGGCAAAGCGCGTCGGGCGAATTTTTACCAGCCATCCTTCACCGTACGGATCGCGATTCGCCATCAAGATATCGCGTTCAAACGTCGCGCGATTCGTCTCGACAATTTCACCGGACAGGGGAGCAGGAAACGCACCGACCCATTTGCCCGATTCAATCGTGGCGAACGATTTGCCGCGCGGCACCACGCGACCAATTGGTTTGAAACTCACGCTCACCAATTTTCCGCCGCGCGATTGCGCGGGGTCGGTCATGCCGAGCGTCGCAATGCGGTTCGTTTCATCCCAACGCACCCACACATCTTGCGCGACATCGTACAACAAATCATCGGGAAACGCGCAACCGCGATAGACGTTCAAAGTGACAAGCGACAGGTGACAAGTGACAGATGCTGCATGTCACTCATCACTTTATTGACACTGAATTCCCTCTTTATCCAAAAACGCGCGATACGCTTCGACGCCTTCCGTTCCCGTGACGAGGGCGGCTTTGTCGGCATCCCAATTTGTCGGCTGCATGCGCGCAATCCAGCCCGCGCCGTACGGGTCGCCGTTAATCAAGGTTGGCGTCTGCTCGACGAGGTCATTTGTTTGGACAATCGTCCCCGTTATGGGGTTGGCGACGGGACCGACCCACTTGCCGCTTTCGAGCGTGGCAATACTCTTGCCCTTGTCAATCGGCTTGGTCGTTTTTTTCAGCGTTGCCGCGACCATTTTGCGCGCGAGATTCTGCGCAACATCGGTAATGCCGACGGTCACGGTGCCATCCGCTTCCGGTCTCACCCACACATGTTTTTCGACCCAGTAGTAAATGTCTTCGGGGAGATTACAGTTGTTGATGGTGGACATGGTGATTTTTGGGTTTGAATCCGGATTTCTGATTGACGGGGCGCGTGCGCGACATTCCCAAATCAGAAATCACAAATCAGAAATGATGCGCTGGTCTCTTGTGCATTTGTGCGAGCGGCATCTTGGCATTCGGATTGAGCAAGTAATCGTTCCGGGCTTGCTCTTGAACTTTTTGTACGATTTCGCTCAGCAGCGCGAGAAATCCGCGCGCGAGCGGCGTCGCTTCAACTTGCTCTCCATCCAACGCCTGCACGGTCAGCCCCGCGCGCGCAAGTTCATTGACGCGCTCGGTGAGTTCGACGCGCGAAAGCGGTATCACTTGCAGCAGTGCGCCGAGCGTGGATGCGCCGTTTGTGTCGAGATGTGACAACAGCTGCGCGTTGATGGGGTCGCTCGCAAGCCGCAGCGCGCGCAAGAGAAATTCCCGAATCGTCATTTCCAGCGCGGCATCATCTTGTGCCACCGCGTTCAACCAGCCGTCAAACTCGGACGACGTTTCGAGGCGGTCAACGCGGTCAAGCGCGCCGATGAGATTGCGGAGGCGTGTCCACACGCCGAGCGCGATGGCGTCAAAGGGATTCATGTGAGTACGAGATAAAGGTAAAGCATCACTTAATTTGATGTCAGCATATTTCGAACGAATAAACGAATGTGTGCGCGAGTGATTCGTTAATGTGTTGCAATGCAGTCCAATCGCACTATGCGTTGACACCGGATTTCCCGCCTCCACCTCAGCGCCGCGAACCGGTTGATTTGCTACGTAGTGCTAACGATATTGGACAGTTGTCGTCAGCGGATAAAAAGTGGCGTAGGAGATGCCGCGATTTGCTTGACAACTCGAAATCTAGGATTACAATAAAAGCGTAAAAAGTCTTTGGACTTTCTCCCACTCTGCGAAAAGTCGCCAACTGTGGCGGCCTGCCCCCTCCTGTAAGTGATGGAGGAACGGGCTAGCAGAGTGGGTTTCTTTTATCCTCTGAATTCGTACACGCGTCGAATTCTTTTCTCCAATATTTCAAACGCTTCTGCATCCCCTGCGCTATCCCGTCGTAAAATCGCGCCCGCCACAAGATCGGCGACCTGAATTAACGGTTCACTCTTGGAGCGGCGAATTTGAATGCGTTTGAAATGACGCGGAATTTCGCGCGCCTTCATAAAACGATTCAGCTCCGTATAGAGTTGTTCTGCCGAACCATATTCATCCAAAATCAGTGTCGCGCCTTTGCGTTTTTCAGATGGAGTTTGTCGCAAGAGCTCTGTCACAAAGAACAAATAAAATTCGTAACGGCGCATCACCTTGAACGCGTCCGAGAGACTGGTTTTATCTACGACGATTGCCCAACTTTCAAATTTGGCTTGCGCCAATCCCTCCAGTGTTCGTTTCCGCAACGTCTTCGAGAGATGCCCAAACGTGAATTCGAATTGTGAGGACAAGCCGCTTTCAACTTTGAGTGCTGTGAGCAGATGTCGAATATCGTCGGGTGCAGGCGTGGCAATTACAGCGATAACAAAAAACCGAGATGCGCCTTTATCAAAGGCAAAACTGACATCACCTGACTCATCCCCCGCAAATGTCAAAGTCAAGTTCTTGTTCATCCGCTACACGTAGACGTCCTCTCAAGGAAAACGCCGCGCCACTCCCGCCTCCACCTCCGCGCCGCGATACGGTTGATTCGCCACATATCGCTGTGGATATTGCATCGCCTCGACAACAAGTTCGATAACGTCTTTCACGACAATTTTCTCTTCGTTCCCGCTCGTTTTCACCGCGTCCGCGAACATTGCGACATCTTTTGGACACGCGACGACAAAGAGGGGCACAGAGTTTTTCGCCGAATTCCCGTTTGACCCGTTTCCCCCATTTGCCGCATTTATCAAGTTTGGCTCGTTTGTCTTGCCGTCCAGCACGCTCAATGCTTCGTGGATGCGAAGTTCGCTCGGGCGCGCGTCTTGGACGAGTTCGCTGCGCCACAATTGTCCGCCGCCTGCGCCGCAGCAGAAAGAGCCGAGGCCGTGGCGCGGCATTTCAATTAACGTGACGCCGAGACGCTGCAAAAGTTCGCGCGGCGCGGCGGTGACGCGGTTGTAGCGTCCGAGATAACACGGGTCGTGATACGTCACGCGATAATCCAGTTGGCGCTTGAGTTTCAGTTTGCCTTCGTCGAGCAATTGATTCAACACCTGCGTATAGTGCAAGACACGGTACTGTTTGCCGAGCTTCAAGTATTCAAAGCGCAGCGCGTTCATCGAATGCGGGTCAGTGGTTATGATGCCTTCTGAAAATTTTGCCTTGTCGAGCGCGGCGATATTGTGTTCCGCCAGTTGTTCAAACAAACCTTCTTCGCCGACGCGCCGCGCGTCATTCCCCGAATTCCATTCCGCGTCGTACAAAATGCCATAGTCCAAGCCCGCCTGCCGAAACACACTCGCCACTTGACGCGACAAATTTTGACCGCGCCCATCGAACGACGCGTAATCGCCGACGAACCAGAGATATTCTACAGCTTCTTTGCGCGCGTCCTTAATTTTGAAATTCAAACTTTGCGTCCATTTCGCGCGCGCGCGCGCCGATTGTCCGAACGAATTCCCCTGCTTGCCGAGATTCTCCAACGACTTTTGCAAATTCGTATCGAGCGGTTCGCCTTGGTTAATCAACATCTGGCGAATCTCGACAATGTCCACCATCGGCGCATTGCCGACGGGACACACTTCCACGCACGCGCCGCAGGTGGTGCAAGCCCACACCGCCTCTTGCGTAATCGCCATGTCCAAAAGCGACGGCGACGATTTCCCATTTGCAAAACTCAAGAGATTTTCATTGAGCCAATAACGTTTGTTGATTTCGAGCGCGCTCGGCGAAAGCGGCGTACCGGCCGCGTACGCGGGACAAACATCCTGACAGCGATTGCACATGATACAGGCGTAACTGTCGAGAATGGACTGCCACGACAAGTCCTGCATGTGTTTGACGCCCGCGCCGTTGTTCGCTTCGGTGACGGCAAGCCGACGATCGCGATAGACGAGCCAATTGATGGGCGCAAAGAAAATGTGAATGTGTTTCGAAAAGACAAAGTACGGAAAAAACGCGAGAATCAACCCGAGCGCAAGAAACCACGTGACGTGCTGCCCGATTTCGTACACCTGGTGAGGAAGGTTGAGGGCAATGAAAAGACTTGCGACCACGCTCGCGGTCGGCTCGAACCAATCGCCGCTGCCGCTGCCCGCCAACGCGAACGCGCGTCCCAACCACCGCGAACCGACGTGAACGAGAATGAACAGACCGACGATGAGAGAATCGCGTCGGATCGCGCCCGCGCGCACCTTTGGATTGAGCAACACATTTTCGCGAATGTTGAACGCCTTGTCCTTGACGATAAAGCGGCGGATCAACAGCGCGCTCATGCCGACCAAAACGCTGATGCTCAACAAATCGGCGGCAAGAACGAACGGCGCGAATAAAATTCCCTGATGCAGCGTCGTGAATCCGTCAACGTACCCTTCGGCGAGGTCTACAATGTTGACGAGCAGATAAAACGAAAAGCCCGCAAAGACCATGAAATGCAAAAGACCGACGCGCGGGCGATTTTGAAAGACGGGAAAATTAAAGCCGACGTTGATAACCTGCGTCTTGAGCCGTTCCTTCCATTCGCCCAAATACTGCCGCCACGGAAAATCGCCGTGCCCGCGTCGAATCGCGCGCAGAATTTGGAAAAAGCCAAACGCCGTGAGCAACAGCATCGCGATGGCAAAGATGATAAAACCGATGCGTTCAGGATAAGAGAGCATGATACTATTCAAAAATTCTCAATCGAAAGCGGTGATTTTCGATCGAGAATTTTTGAATCAAGCGGATTTAATTTTTTCCGTCAACGCAGGAACTACATCAAACAAATCTGCCGTGACACCGTAATCCGCGACATCAAAAATCGGAGCATTCGCGTCGGTGTTGATGGCAATGATGGTGCCCGCGTCTTTCATACCTTCAATGTGTTCGGGCGCGCCGCTGATGCCAACCGCGAGGTACAGTTTCGGTTTCACGCTCACGCCGGACTTGCCCACCTGCCGCGCTTTTGGCAGCCAGCCATTGTCCACGACAGGACGCGACGACGAAAGCGCGCCGCCGAGCGCGTTCGCCAATTCTTCCACAAGTTCCAGGTTGTCCGCGCTTTGAATCCCGCGCCCGACGCTTACCAAAATTTCTTGTTTGGTAATGTCCACATCCGCTGCTTCGGGCTGAATCATTTGTTTGAACGCGATCCCCGCGCCATCCGCAGCAGTTTGCATTTCTTCAACCACCGGTGCGCCTTCGCCCCTACCCGCGTCGCCGTTGAACGAACCGGCGAGTACGGCGAGGATGACCGCGCCATCGCTCTCCACTTCGGCAAACATTTTCCCGCCGAACACGGACGCAGTCGAAACGAGCTGTCCATTCTCGACGGCGATATTGTTGACAAAAGAGACGAGCGGAATTTCCCGCGCGGCGGAAACGCCCGACGCGAGTTCCATGCCCATCGAAGTGTACGGAATCAATGTTGCGCGCGGCTCGCGTTTCGCCACCACGTCCGCGAGCGCGTTTCTGTACGCGTCCGGATTGAATTCGCCCAAGCCGCTCACGCACACGACGCGGTCTGCTTTGCCCAATTGCGCGACCATTTGGTCACACGCGCCGCCCATCACCACCGCGTCGAGTTTCCCGCCGAGCGCGTCCGCCAATTCGCGTCCCTTGCCCAATAGTTCAAACGACACATCGGCGATCTTGCCGTTCAGGTGTTCGATGAAAACCAAAACATCGCTGCTCATTTGACGAATCCTTTGTCCTTGAGAATCTCGACAATGCGCTCAACAATCGCATCGGTATCGCCATCAATCATCTCGGCGCGCTGACCGCTTTCGGGCTTGAACATTCGGCGCACTTTGATGCCATTGACGGATGCGCCGTTACTGCTCGCGCTCTCGATTTGTTTTTCTTTCATCATCGCGCGGACTTTGCTGACCGGCGCGTAACGCGGCGCTTGTTTCGCCGCTTGAATGCCGAGAACGGCAGGCAAGGTGACTTGAAACTCGCCAAGCATGCCGCCCGCGAATTCCTTTTTCACCGTCGCCGTGTTGCCCGCAATCTCAACTCCCGTGACGACCCCGACGTGCGGAATGCCGAGATAGGTTGCGACAAGCGCGCTGACCTGTCCGTCCAAATCTTCGGCAGATTGAACGCCGGTGAGAATCAAATCGTGCGGTAGCGATTTAATCGCGTCCACCAATAATCTCGCGGCAGTGTGCGATGAAACCCCATTTTCAAAATCGCCCTCAATTTTTTTCGCCGCGTCCGCGCCTTTGGCGAGCGCGGTAAAAAGGGAATTGTCAATCTCCGGTTGCTCGAGACCGATAACGGTGACGGTGCCGCCGTGTGTTTCTTTCAAGAGCAGCGCTTGTTCCAGCGCCCAGTCGTCAAACTCATTGACGACATATTTCAGAAATTCGCGATTCAAATCCGTGCCGTCGCCGTTGAGTTCGAGTTCTTCCACGAGGTCGGGCACCTGGCGCATGCAGACGATAATGTTCATGACAACCCTCGCATACTCTCATCCACCAATTCGATAATATCCTTGACCACCAGCTTGCCCGCGTTGCCGGTGGATTTCACCGCGTCTTCAAAACGCGACACTTCGAACGGACAGCACACGGCTAAAACATCCGCGCCTGTTTCCACCGCTTCGCGCACGCGACGTTCACTTAAACGCATCGAAGTGAAATCGCGCGAGAACGAATCGAGCCACATCCCGCCGCCGCCGCCGCCGCAGCAATAGCCGTTCGCTTTGCAGCGTCCCATCTCGATAAGGTCAACGCCGGGAATTGCGCGCAACACATCGCGCGGCGCGTCATATTCGCCATTGTGACGCCCGAGATAACATGGGTCGTGGAACGTCACTTGTACGTTGAGCGATTTCTGCATCAGCTCTTGCAAACGGGGAATGAACGGACGGAGGAACTGTGTATAGTGCTCAATCGGAAAATTGCCGCCGTACTGCGGATACAAATTCTTGAACGCGTTGTATTCGTGGGGACCGCTGACGACCATTTTGTTGAATTGATATTTGTTGAATGTCGCGATGTTTTGCTCGGCGAGCATTTCAAACAGACCTTTTTCGCCCGCGAGCCGTTGCGAGTCGCCGTCGTCTTTTTCTTCGACTCCGAGGATGCCCCAATCTACGCCGAGCGCGCTAAAGACCCGCGCCATTGCGCGTGCCGCATCTTTGCCGCGCGGATGATATGAGGTGTATGTTGACACATACCACAACACATCAACGGGCTTTTTGATTTGCGCCATGATGGGGACATTCACGCCTGCGTCTTTTGCCCATTCGGCGCGCTTGCGCGGGTTTTCACCCAAAGGGTTGCCGTAACGCGCAGTGTTCTCGAACGCCTTTTGCAATTCGTTCGGCACGGCGCCTTTGTTCACCGCAACTTCGCGTACGGCGGGCATGATTTTGATCATGTCCACTTCTTTGGGACACACGCGCAAACAGTTCATGCAGGTCGTACACAGCCACAAATCAGGGTCGTCCACCAGTGCGATACCGGTCTGCACTTTGCGATAAATTTTACGCGGACCGTAATCGCCCACAATGTCAACGGGACAAACGCCGACACATTTCGCGCATTGATAACACCACGCCAGCGATTCGCCGCCGGGCAGCGCGGCGATGTCTTCGATGTTCTCGGGCGTATAAGTGAAAATTACGCGCTGCTCGAACATGCGATTCCAATGTCCCGAAACATCAACGCCGTCAACGACTGCTGTTTCTTTTTCGATGGGAATCGCTTTAACCGCTTGTGACATTCTCTACTCCTTGAGCGTCCGCGCAAGAGGGTTGCGCAACGTCAGCGCGCAGACGCTGAACCTGCTGGTTCCGTTTTCAACTTGAGACCAAACAACCGCCGCACGAGGCGCGGTAAGGGGGGTAATACTTTGTGAAACTCGCGCGTGAGTCGCCACGCGGTGACGCCGTACAAATACGCGCAATATGACGCCGCAAGAAACGTGTCAATTGCAAACGGGCGCAGTGCGGGCGTTTCTACCAAGCCACCGCGAAAAAGCCATTTCGCATCTTCGACTTCGGTGACGACGACAATCGCGCGTCCCACGCGCAAATAGGTTTGACCGGGCGAATCCGCGCGCAGTTCTTTGTCGCCGTCCATCAACAGCGGCAGCACGCCCGTATGCGCGTTGGCGTCGTACATCCAACGGCTCCACAGCCAATAGCGTTCGGGAAACGTAAAGTGCAAGAGTTCGCCCGCGACCTCAACGCCGAGCGCGGGATTCACGACATCCAGTTTTGTAAGAAATTCGTTCAGCCGAATCGTTAAATCTTCTTCTTTGCCGTACAGCAATTCGCGCGTCGCATCCACAAATTTTTCCGCGCCGTCGCCTTGCGTAAAAAAATCGCGCTGACGGCGCACGGCAAACATCGTTCCGACAAGTTCATTCAGACCCTCAAGGGCAAGTTCGCCTTTGGCGTCGAGTTTCGACGCGGGACGCAAACGCGATTGAAACGCGCGGCTCTTGGCATCCAACTCGTGAACCACAGCGCGCAGTTCGTCCCATTCAATTGTCTCGAACGCGTCTTCCAAGAAATCGCGCAGTGGGATTCCATCCGAAGCAGGCACGGTATATTTTGTTTGGGCAAAGCACTTGCATTGCAAAACAACGCGAGCAAGTGCTTTACCCCTACGCCATCGCCTTGCGCGCCGCCGTCACCGCGCGCATCGCCGCCAAACCCGCGCTGCTAAAGGTGTCGTCCAAATCTTTGGGACCTGCTGCCGAGCCCGCGACGAGAATGCCGGGGACTGTCGTCAACGTGGGGTCAAGTGATTCATGCGGCACCTCGATAAAGCCGTACTTGTTTTGTTTCAGTCCAAGCACCTGCGCCATCTCGCGTGTGCCTTCACTCGGCTCCATGCCGACGGACAGCACGACCAGGTCCATCGTCACTTCCATCGGACGCCCCATCGTGGTGTCTTCGCCGCGCACGAGAAGTTTCCCGTTTTTCTGCAAGACTTCGGTGATGATACCTTTCACATAATTGACTTTGTACTTTTCTTGCGCGGGCCAATAGATTTCATTTTCCCAATACCCGTACATCCGCATGTCAATATAAAAGATAAACACTTTTGCCGACGGCACCGCTTGCTTGATTTCAATGGCTTGTTTGGACGCGATGCCGCAGCACACTTTGGAACAAAACTCGTTGCCGATTTGGCGGTCACGCGAGCCGACGCATTGGACAAAGCAAACGCGTTCGGGCAGCGCGCCGTTCGAGCGCCGCACCACTTGTTTCGCCTTGAGCATCGCTTCCATGTCCGCGAGCGTGATGACGTCGGGATATTCGTAATAGTTGTAAATCTGCGTCTCGCGCCCGGGGTCAAAGTGTTGAAAGCCCGTCGCCACGATGATCGCCGCCGCGTCGAGCATCTGCGCGCCCGCGCTGTTTTGCATCTGCACATGAAAATTTCCGACCGCGCCGTCGAGTTTCGACACGCAGCTGTTCAGATGCACCTCGACGTTCGGGCGCGCGGTCACATCCGCGATAATTTCGTTCATCGCCTCTTCGGCATCGCGAAAGCCGTGCGTGAGCGCGGCATAGTTTTCTGCAATCGGCGTGCCGCCCAAAAATTCGCGACGCTCAATTAGCGTCGCGTGAAATCCCAGATCCGAAACGCCGCGTGCCGCTTCCAAGCCCGCGGGTCCTCCGCCGATGATGACGATGCGATTGCTTGTCATATTCCCTTATTTTCCTCAGTTGACTTTTTCTCGAATCGGCTTGTCTGAATCATCCCACGTCAAGCCCTCTTTTTCGCCGCTGCGAATTTTGGCGAGGTCATCTTGAAATTCCTGCCAGTAATACTTGTAATCAACGCCGAGCTTGTCCAACAACGGACGCCAATCGGCGGAATGCCAGTGGAGTTGGAGAACGCGAAACGGATGCGCGCCCATTGCCAAGCCCGCGAGCTGTGCGTCCGAGAGCACGGGAACGCCAACCTTAAAGTTGTGAACTTTGCCCGAAAATTGACTCTTGTCGAGCGTGGTTACGCAGCCCGTGTCATGCGTGATGACGACATCGGGATTCGCTTCCATCATCATCACTTCGATTTTGCGCTGCACGGCAAACGAACGCGTAAAATCGCGCTGTACGAGAACATGGCGAAAACCGAAACCGCAGCAGTCGAACCAGGTCGAATAATCTGCCGCCGTCGCGCCGAGCGCTTGAATCAGCCCCGTCACCGTCGCGGTGCGTTGTCCGCCAAACACTTCCCAATCATAAATCGCGTCTTCGGGCACGATTTTGTGATAGTGACAGGCGGGATGCACGCACGCGGTAATGTCATCCATCGGAAACACTTGGCGTTTGGCAAATTCGCCGCGCATCGCGTGAATCCATTCGCTGTAATGCACGATTTCTTCAGGGATGACGAGCGGCTTGCCGAGCTTGTCAAGGACGCGGCGCACGCCGTCCCGCAAATCTTGATGCTTGACCAATTGTTCGCGCGCTTCTTTGTAGTGTCCAAAAGACGTGCCGCAGTGAATCGTCGGAAAATAGCCGGTCTCATATGCCGCCGCAAAATTGCGCATCATCACCGCGGCTTGCGCGACTGCGTTGGATGTGGCGGACGCGTAATAGTTCCAGCCCGTGCATGACGTTTGGTCCGTCGGGTCGTTGTAATCGAGCCCGAGTTGGCGGTGCAGCCAAAAAATCGTGGTGGAATATCCGGGGATATGTCCGCACTGCCCGCACGATTTGTGATGCCACGTGCGTTCGATGGGAATTTTTTTCGTGCGCCCGAATTTTGTTTTGAGCTCGATGTATGGTTCGGGGACGCGCTGTACGATGATTTCGCCCTTCGCTTCGAGTTCGAACAACTCGTCGCGTAAATCGTGTGAAACCGAAGCGTTCGGTCCGCGCGGAAAAATTTGTGCCTTGCGTACCTTGATTTGGTCGAGGTCAACTGTTGCGGTTTTCATGACATCCCCATTGCAAGGGCGAAGCATTTGCATAAAAGAACGCGACCGTAGAAAAGTGGCGTCTGCAAATGCTTTGCCCCTACGCGTCCAACCAATCCGTCTCTGCCAATTCTTCCTCCACCACTTCTGAAATCAGCCCGTGCAGTCCCGGATCAATTTCTTTGATGAGGTCGAGGTTGCCTGTCGAATACCAGATATAGTACAGTTCGCGCAAAGTTTTGGCGTCGCTTTTCCATGAGGCGTCCAACACGCCGCGCATCGTCTCGGTGGGAATTGCAAGACGCCATTCGCGCATGTTGCTGGAAAATTCCGCGACCCACGGACCCCAGTCGGGGAAAAAATCGGGGCGCAGCATGTCGGGCGAAACTTGATTGCCCTTGAGCATCACTTTGTAGATGACGCGGCTGTATCCTTGCAATACTTCGCGCGTTTCCTTCAAACCATTTCGGACTGCGACTTCGCGGATGAGGGTGACGAGACCGCCGGGATTGTTTTGGCGCGGACAGCGCACACACGAAAAGCACTGCGCGCAATTCCAGATGTCGTCGGCGAGAATTTCATAAAAGCGGTCAAGGTCTTCGCGCGCCAACGCCTGTGCAATCACGCGCGGCGAATAATCGTAAAAGCGCGCGCTCGGACATGCCGAGACGCAGATGCCGCACTCGTAGCAGCCGTACAAGTAATCGTCGTACCGCTCGTCCGCTCTTACTTGGTCAAACAGCTTTTGTTTCAGCTCTTGCGGTACATCCGCGTATTTATCGTTATCTCGATACGACATGCATATCTCCGTCAAAACGCAACAACCGCATCGGCTTCCATCGCCATGTGGTTGAATGCCGCGCCGCCAATCATGGTCACGTCGTCAATCACTTCCTCTTGCGTCATCCCGTTGAGGTCAAGACTCGGCTGACAGACGTACAACTTGACGCCGAGTTCGAGCGCCTGATTGATAAAGTGGCGCAGGTACGCGCCCCCGCCTGCCGCGCGCGGAATCTGCAATGTTTCCGGCACACCTTTTTTCAACAGCGTCGGACCGTACATCGTAAAATAGATGCCAACTTCGGCGTCCATTGCAGCTGCCGTCGAAGCGAGAAAGAACGGCGTCGCCGCGCGTCCCGGGTCGCTCACGCCGTGCGTTTGCACGTACAGGATTTTTTTCGTTTCATCGCCGTTTTCGCTCATGGCGCAGTCTCTCCGTCTGGAATGTTTGGTAGATTTAGATAAACAGCGAAACGTTCGCGTCAGACGCGAACGCGAGGAACGACGCTGCGCCCGCAACCTTGACTTCAGGGATAAAATCTTCTTTTGTGAATCCAAAGACATCCATCGTCATCTGGCAGGCCAGGAGCTGCACGCCGCATTCGTTGCAGGTCTTGCGCAGTTCTTGAATAGTGGCGACGCCCTTGTTGGCGAACGTCTGTTTCATCATTGTGGTCGCCATCGCGTTAAAACCGGGGAGGGCTTGAATGAGCGTGGGGATCGTCCAGTCCACCTTTTGGAAACTTTCAGGACCAAAGGGCATCTTCATCGGCATGGCGGGATTTCCCAAAGGCGTGACCTCAGGATGATAATCCTTGAGCAATAGCTTGAGTCCGTAAAAGGTGAAAAAGACGCCCACTTCCCAGCCCATCGAGACGGCGGCGCTGGCGAGAATGAACGGCGGGTACCCCCAATCGAGCGACCCCTTGCTCGCGATCAGCGCAAGTTTTTTGGTCTTGTACTTTTTCTCGTCTTCCATTTCTGCCAATTTCTTGGCAAAGAGTTCGTTGACGCGTTGCTCGATCTGTTCGTCGGTCATGATAAACCTCGATGAATGTACAAGACCTGACAGATTTTTACGATGAATCCATCGCAGAAATCTGTCAGGTCTTGACAGTTAGCGTTTCCGTTTGACGTAAAACGTATAAGTCTTGCCGTCTTGCCGAGCATCGAGCAATTCGTTGCCCGTCTCTTTCGCCCACGCATCCATGTCGGGGATCGAACCCGGGTCTGTCGCGACCATTTTCAGGATTTGGCCCACCTGCATGGTTTTGACCTCTTTGCTCACTTTGATAATGGGCATCGGGCAAAGCAAACCTTTGCAATCCAATTCGCGGTCGGGCCGAAGGACCATATCATCCATAATTGCCTCCAAAAGACGCGCGTGACGAGAGGCGCGATAAACAGAAAGCCGAAAAAGCCGGATTCATTCTAACGAAATTCCGACAAAAAAAATCCCCCCTGCGGGGGAATCGTTTCACCTGTAGGGGGGATTTTTTTGACGAACGGTTTGCGTTAGTCGTTTGTGGGCGGACTGGGAAAATGCCTGAGAGCAGGAAAAACCCGAAGCCAGAAAAATGCTTGAAAATGCCGCAGAATCCCACACGTCAGGTGCACGCTTTGTTAGCCCGCGTTCCATGTTTGTGCATTTCTGAATTTATCCCAATAGTTAATAAATGGAGTTGCCCATTGCTCAAACGCTAATGTTTTATCTTCTGGCAATCCACCTGCGTGCTCTTGCCAAAATGCCCAAATGAGTATGCTGTCGTATAACATATAGAGTTGTTGCCGTTCGATAAAACCAATTTGAATAGGCTTGCATTGAATGTATGTTTGCGCAAATTCATCTGCCAAGGCAGGATTTTCTCGTAGATATGCACCGACTTGCCTGGAAAGATCCGCTTCACCATCTCCAAAGTGTGCGGTCATAAAGTCAAATATGCCACTCACGCAGCAACCATCTTCAGTGCGCTCGACAACGGTATTGGCTTCTTTGTAGTCCTCCAATACGATGCAAGGTTGATAGGGCACATGTAAGGCGTGAGATGTATAAAGTGGACCCTTTTGTCAAGACACAATTTGGGTCAAAGTTAAGATAGCTTCTGTCCTTTGGTTTGAGAGAGATAAGTCGTCGTCGTCGTCGTAGGGGCGGTGGGTGATGTGGTCAAGCCCGCACTTGGGTTGTCCACATCATCCACCGCCCACACTGGCTTCACGCGCGGTCGTCAGTTAAAGTACACCTCCGCCGGCGTACGATAGCCCAAGGCTTGATGCAGGCGGGTGTGATTATAAAAGTCAAAGTAGCGTGTTAAACCGTGACGGGCCTCCTTCGGTGAGCCATACTCTTGCAGATACACTTCTTCATACTTGACGCTGCGCCACAACCGTTCCGTAAAAATGTTATCGAGCGCACGGCCGCGACCGTCCATGCTGATTGCGACGTTTTTCTGTATGAGTGGTTCGAGATATTGCACACTGGTAAAGTGACTGCCTTGATCGCTGTTCATAATCTGCGGAGTGGCGCCCGCCAGCGCGCGCGCGACCGCGCGTAAGACAAACGGGAGTTCGAGCGTTTGGTCCAACTCCCAACTGACCACATAGCGCGAGTGCCAATCCAGAATCGCCACGAGATACATCCAGTCGGCTTGCAGGCGAATGTAGGTGATGTCAATGCCCCAGACTTGATTCACCGCCGCGACCTTCAAATGCCGCAACAAATATGGGTAAATTTGATGCGCCGGATGGGGTTTACTCAAGTGCGGCCCCGGCACCATCGCCACTAAGCCCATTTCGCGCATGTGGCGTTGCACGGCTTTGCGATTCACGATGTATTCGGGACGCAAGGCGTAGGCAATCTTGCGCGAACCATAGAACGGATACGCGGTGTACAGTTCGTCAATGCGATGCTTGATCGCCACTTCCCGCGCAGAGGGCGGCACGGGTTGATAATACAACCCGCTGCGCTGGAGCCCCAGCAGTTCGCATTGTGCCGTGAGTGTGAGTTCTAACGCCTCGCGTTCCACGAGGGCCAACCGTTCATTCCAGCAGAGTTTCGACGCCAGATTTTTTTTTGAGCCACTCGAGTTGAGTGGAGAGTTTGCCAATCTGGGCATACAGTTCGTGCTGGCGTTTTTCGTACTCGGCGCGCAACTCGGCATCGCGCTTGCCCTGCGGTTCAAAGAGGGTGTGCAACTCTTGGAGAGCATGGGCTTTCCAGTCATAGATTTGCGTCGGATGAATCTGCCGCGCGGAAGCGATTTGATTGATCGTTTGATCTTCTTTGAAGACTTCGATCACGGTTTCGGCCTTGAAATTGGGTGAATGACGTTTTCGCATGGTTCGATTTTATATCTTATTTTGACCCAATTTCGTGTCTGAATTTACGGGCCCACTATAGTATTAGCAATAATGCTTTCTGCCCATTTTAAATCGGAGGCGGGTGTATTGCTGTTAGTATGGTGTGCTATCAAGAGAATCTCACGAACGCGCTTGACAATCCATTCACGATAGTTTTGCTCCATTGGGTGAACATTTCCCGTGATTGAATCATATTTTCCTGCGTATTCCCAAGTAAGTGTTTGCACTTCTGCGAGCATGTTTGCCAGCGCGCGAGCGATTCCTTGCCTATCTCCCCATGTAAGACTCGAGAGTATTTTATTATCTGCAATTTGCAATCCACGCATTCTGGGCATTAGAACGGATTCCTAAATGATTCAAGGGATGAGATAGCCACAATGAGCAAACCAAGCGCGGGCATCCTCTGGCG
>CALMZO010000380.1 GCA_937870825.1 uncultured Chloroflexota bacterium
CAAGCGAAAATGGTATCGTGATGTTCGGGCGCGAGTTCATGTTTGCGATGCAGAACGAACCCGCGCTCGAAGCGGCACTGAACGCGCTCGTCGTGTTGAGCGGTCATTTCGGAAAAAAGATCAACGGCGTCATCGCGCTCTATCCGCACAACAATTCGATGGGCGCGCTTGACATGGGAATTTTGCCGCGAGATGGTGGTCTCGCCGCGAAAGATTTTGCGTTGAAATCGAAAGCGCTGTTCGTAATGGGCGCTGACCCCGCGCGCGATGACCCCAAGTTTCGCAATCCGGGATTTCTCGTGGTGCAAGATTTGTTTCTCACCGAAACCGCGCAAAAAGCCGACGTCGTTTTTCCCGCCGCGTCGTGGCCAGAACGCGACGGCACATTCACCAACACCGAACGCCGTGTGCAGTATTTCCAGCGTTCACTTGAACCGATGAAAAACGCGCGCGCCGATTGGGAAATCGTTCAAGCCGTTGCAAATCAACTGGGCGCGCGATGGAATTATCAATCCGCGTCCGACGTAATGAATGAAATCACGCGCACGATTCCGCATTACGCGAAAATGTCGTATGAACGTTTGCGCGTTACCGCGCGTCGTCGCACCTCTGTCGCGACGGTGGGCGGCGATTCGGCAGAACCCGTACAAATCGCGCTTGGGGAATTGTTTGGCGATGTGAGCGGCGTGACGTGGGCGAGTGTGGCAGAGACGAACGGCGACACGAAATTTGATGTGAAATATGTTGCTCCAAAGGAGCAAGGAAACGTGACGGCGAACGTACCGTACCTTGCTGTGACACGTTCCCTTTTGGATCGCGGGAACGAAATGCAATTCTCTGAAATCGTTCAGCCGCGCGTGCCATCTGCCATTGTTGAAATCAATTCTCACGACGCGGAAGAATGGAACATCGCGGATGGCGAACGCGTAAAAGTTACGTTGGATGCCAAACCGCCGCGCGTGATGGATTTGAACGCGCATGTGAATGGAAATGTTCCGCAAGGCGTGATTGCTGTCGCGAACAATTTGGATGGCACAATGAATGTGCCGATGGGCGCGCGGGTAAAAGTGGAAAAAACGTAGGGGCTGGCTTATGCCTGCCGGCGAGGTTGCACATGTTGTCTGGAGTGATTGCCCTGATTAGAGGAATGTTGACGACGGGACGCGAGATGGTCAGTCCGCCCGTGACGTATCAATATCCCGAAGTCAAAAAACCGGTCCCGCCGCGTTTTCGCGGACGGCATGAATTGAAACGCCACGAGAACGGACTCGAAAAATGTATCGGCTGCTCATTGTGTTCCGCCGCGTGTCCTGCCGATGCGATTTATGTTGTGCCTGCGGCAAACACGGATGCGGAACGGTATTCGCCCGGCGAACGGTACGCGGCGAATTACGAAATCAATTTGTTGCGCTGTATTTTTTGCGGGTTCTGCGAAGAAGCGTGTCCGACGGGCGCGATTGTTCTCGAACACGATTACGAGCTCGCGTACTATGACCGCCGCAGCGCGATTATTACCAAAGAGCAGTTGCTTGTGCCGCCGCCGAAACTGAATATGGGCACACCGCGTCCGATGCCCGACCCCGGAAATCTTTATGCCGCGATTCCTCCTGTCAAAGGCGGCGTCGAACCTGTCAATATCGTCGAAATGGCGAAAGCCAAACAGTAAGCAGTGGACAGTAATCAGTAATCAGTATGGCACTGATTACTGATTACTGTTTTACTGAACACTTGTTATGTTCGAAGAAGCATTTTGTCCCCCCGATTTGGTTTGTCGCCCCACGTTCTGGAATATCCCCGGTTGGTTGCAAATTTTTATTTATGTTGGCGGACTCGTCGCCGCGTTGATGTTCGCGTACGGCGTCTATCGCCATGTGATGCTGTGGCGCGTGGGGCAGGGCAACCTTGCCCTCAAGCAAGTCACGCTCGATTTTGCGCGCCGCCTAAAAAATTTTTTCACGTTCGGCGTCCTCACCAAAAAAGTCGTAAGCGAAAACCAGCCGATGGGTTTCATGCACGCGAACTTGATGTGGGGCATGATTCTGCTTTTCATCGGCACCGCGCTCGCCACGCTCGACTGGGAAATTTTCCGTTTGATTTTCCACGCGCGCTTGCTGCAGGGCGGTTTTTATTTCATTTACAAATTTGTTCTCGACATTGCCGGATTGCTCGCGTTCATTGCCTTGTGCGTCGCGCTGTACATTCGGTACGTGAAAAAGCCGCGCCGCCTGTGGGGCTACGAAGACGGCAGGTTGCATTTCGACGATGATTTGTTCGTGACGGGTTCGTTCTTTTTGCTCGTCGTCACGGGGTTTATGCTTGAATCGTTGCGCCTCGCGGTCACGCAGCCGTCGTGGGCATTCTATTCGCCTGTGGGCAATGTGTTGTCGTTCTTGTGGCGCGGCTTGCCTGAAAATGCGGCGCGGAGTGTGCATCTCGGTACGTGGGTCTTTCACGGCGGGCTGACGTTATTCCTCATCGCGTATGTTCCGCTGTCAAAATGGTTTCACATTTTGGCAAGTTCGACGAATACATTTTTCAAGAAACCCGTACCGAACGCGATTGCGCCGATTCGCAATATCGAGGAACAGGAAACATTCGGCATCGGTAAGTTTCAAGAATTTTCGTGGAAACAGGTGATGGATTTTGACGCGTGCACGCGTTGTGGCAGATGTCAAGCCGCGTGTCCCGCGTCGAGTACGCACAAAGCCTTGTCGCCGAAAATGATTGAAGTGAAATTGCAGGACTATTCCAAACAATTCATGATTCCTGTCCTGCCGTTTCTGAAAGCGGGGGTTTCTGCGGAGCAGAAACAAATTCACGGTGAAATCATCACCGCGCAAGAATTGTGGGACTGCACGAGTTGTATGGCGTGTGTGGAAGCATGTCCTGTCGGGATTGACCAACTTTCGACGATTATTGATTTGCGCCGCTATCTCACGCTCACCGAAGGCGCGCCGCAAGCGCCCTCCGATAAAGCGATGAACTCGATGGAACGGCAGGGCAATCCGTACGGTTTGCCGAAAGCGTCGCGTTGGGATTCAATGAAAGAATTGGGCGTAGAATTTGCAGAGCCGGGTGTCGAGTATGATGTGTTGTATTGGGTCGGCTGCGCGGGCGCGTACGATGCGCGCAATCAAAAAGTGGTGCGCGCGATGGTGAAAATTATGCAAGCGGCGGGTTTGAAATTCGCGGTGATGCGCGCGGAACGCTGCACCTGCGAAAGCGCGCGGCGTTTGGGCAACGAGTACTTGTACCAAATGGCGACAATGGAGAATGTCGAAAATTTATCCGCGCTGAATTTCAAACGCATCATGACGCAGTGTCCGCATTGTTTCAACACCATCAAAAATGAATATCCGCAGTTTGATGGAAATTATTCGGTCATTCATCACACGCAACTCATCGCGGAACTCATTGGCAATCGCGCGATTTCTCCAAAACAAAACATCACCGACACAATCACCTATCACGATTCGTGCTATCTCGGACGGTACAACAATATCTTTGACCCGCAGCGCGATATTTTGAAATCGCTCGTCTCTGGGCAGGCACAAGGCGCAGCCCCGACAATTGTCGAAATGGAACGTTCGCGCAACAAAGGACTGTGCTGCGGCGGCGGCGGCGGACGCATGTGGCTCGAAGAAAACACGGGCGAACGCATAAACAATTTGCGGATGCAAGATGTGATTGACGTAAATGCGAAAACGGTTGCGTCCGCGTGTCCGTTTTGTATGACGATGTTGGAAGACGGCGCGAAAGCAAAAGGCGTGGACGAACAAATCGCGCGCAAAGATATTGCCGAGTTGGTGGCGGAAGCATTGTAATGGCAAAGCACCGCTCCGGCATGAAACCGGAATCGTGGCTCGTCTCGGCGGGACGCGCACCCGAACCCGGCGCACCGCTAAACGTTCCGCTGGTACCTGCCTCGAACTTTATTCTCGGCAAGGAACGCGGCTATGCGCGTGATGACGGCACGCCGACTTGGGAAGCGCTGGAAGAAATTGTCGGCGGACTCGAATCCGGCAGGGCGGTGGCGTTTTCTTCGGGGATGGCTGCCATCGCCGCCGTGTTTGACCAACTTGTCGCGGGCGCCGTGATTGCGTTGCCCGGGGATTGCTATCAAGGTGTTGCAGGTCTTGCGGCAGCAGGCGTTGAGCGAAAGCGTTGGTCTGTGTACCGGATTGCCGTTGAGGATACGGACGGCTGGATTCGCGCGTGCGAGAGCGCTGATTTGATTTGGCTGGAATCGCCGTCGAATCCGCTGCTCACCGTTGCAGACCTTGAGGCAATTTGCCGCGCGCCGCGTCGAGCAGGCGCAGTCGTCGCCGTGGATAATACGTTTGCGACGCCGCTTCATCAGCAGCCCCTGGATTTTGGCGCAAGCGTCTCGCTCCACTCGGCGACCAAGTTCATCGGCGGTCATTCTGATTTGCTTGGGGGAATCGCTATCACGCGTGACGACACATTTTTTCACGCATTGAAAAGGTCGCGCGAGCTTACCGGCGCGACACCGGGAACGTTAGAGTCTTTTCTCGCCGTTCGCGGCTCACGCACTCTTGCGCTGCGATTGCAGCGCGCGCAACAAAATGCGATGCTCCTCGCGGAACGGCTTGACGCTCACCCGTTTGTGTCGCGCGTCCGCTATCCCGGACTCGCTTCCCATCCGACACATCCGATTGCGAAACGCGTGCTCAAGGGCTTTGGCAGTATCATTTCGTTCGATGTGCTTGGCGATGCTCAGGTCGCCGATGCCGTATGCGAACGCGTCCAACTCATTCGCCACGCGACGAGTCTCGGCGCGGTGGAATCAACGATGGAGCGACGCGCCGCGATCCCGGGGCAAGAACATCTTCCGCCGACACTCTTGCGGCTCAGCGTTGGGATTGAGGACGCGGCTGACCTTTGGGCTGACCTCGATGCGGCGCTCCGCGCTGCGGCCAACGACAAAAAGATTCTTGATGTCTTGATGAATCAAGATGCGATGGCGTAAAGGCGGAGTGAAATTGCTTGCCAAGCCGCAGATTTAGAAAGTAGTATTTTATGGCAGACAATGTTCTCGTGACTATTCTTTCATCCATGCTGGCAGACTTGCCCAACGTCCGGATTGAGCAAAAAGCCAACCACGTTACTTGCCGGGTAGGCGGGAAGGTTTTTGCGTACACCCGAGACGATGACGTGGTAATCAAATTACCCAGAGAACAAGTCAGAACTCTGATAAACCAAAACAAAGCTGTACCGTTGGTGATGGGCAAGAAAGAGATGAAGGAATGGGTCGTCATCCGGCACAGCCAGCCAAGCGCGTTCAATAAAGACCGGGCGTTGTTCAGAGCCGCCGCTGCGTTCGCGTTGACGCAACCCTGATAGAGCTGTCAAATAAAAGTCGTATGGTGGATTCTACGCTTCAGCGGGTTGATGGGCAGTAACCACATAAATGCGCGAGTCCGATGCTACGAACTCTATTTGAATTGACTATGAGCATGGTAGAACAACGACAGAACCCATCGCGCTTTTCACGTCCAGCCGAACGCCGCAAGTGGCTGCATTTGAAAAGAAAACACAATAAAACAGAGTACCTTCTTGGTCTTGGCGGGAATTGCTTAATTCGGTTTTGTTGTCGGTTTACTGAAACGTATGACAGTGTTCACCTTCCATTTTGCCAAGACAAAAATTGGAACAACCATCAGGGCGCTCTTTCGCCCTCCCACGCGGCGACACGTCCCTGGTCTTGCTCATGCAGAGTGTATGACCAAGATGACGCTCGGCGCTCCTATCTTGTCACCTGCGCGGATGCAACTCCGCCACCTGACGATGTTCGCAGCGTGGGAGAGCAACGACGCGATAGACGAGTTTCTTGCCGGTACGACGCTTGGTCGCGCGCTTGCCATCGGCTGGCATGTTCGGATGGTGTTCCTGCGCCGCTGGGGGTACGTCACCGAGTTCGACGGACTGACTGAAAG
>CALMZO010000381.1 GCA_937870825.1 uncultured Chloroflexota bacterium
CGTTTTTGATGTTAAACTGCGTCATGGTGATGCTCCTGGGAGTGATAGTTTGGATTGGCGTCCTTGTTCTATCACAAACCAAGCATCACCGCTTATTCCAGCGGAGAATCGTGTCCGCTAATTTGGGCGAAATTTAGGTACTCAAGTGGGCTTGTAAACGCATCAGCTGGTTGGCTGATTCTAGCCAGATGAAATGGCGCGTTCTATAGCGGTGATTTTGGCTGACTTTTTATACCTTCAAGATCTTGATTTTTTTCGGTTCCGGCTCATTTTTATTTCTTACACAGAATAAGATATTTGAGTCGTTCTTGTCAAGTACAACAACGCCGCGTCGCTATGCATTGCGACGCGGCGCATCCTTGCGTATGCAAAGCAAATACTCAGACCGTAGCCAAAATCAATAACCCCATCCCTACCACACTTGCGCCGAGCGCCAACCGCACGCCTTCTTTGTGATGCAAATTCCAGTGCGCCAGCCGATTCAGCGTTGGGCGCGCCGACGCCGCGATCAGTAAGGCGACGAGCGGCAGAATGAACATCAAGTTATACAGAATGAGATACGCGAATCCGACGAGCGCTGACGACTGGAGCGACAAAAGCGAAAGCACTGCGAGATACACCGCGCCACTACAGGGAACCGTGCACAAGCCGATGAGAATTCCGCCGATAATCAATGCGGGGAGAGTCGCCTTGCGTGCGCTGTCAATAGTCCACTGTCCAACGAATTTTGGAGCAGCGAGTTTTGGACCAAGGGTTGGGAGAAACACATCTTTCAACATCCACAAGCCCATGCCAATCGCAAGCAAAGCGCCAATCCGTGCAGGCGCATGAAAGCGCGAGAATAACGCGCTCGTCGCCAAAAGCCCAACGCCGAGCGCGAGATATGTGAGAAATACCGACGCGATGTAAATGGAACCCATACCAAAGATGCGCGCGCGCGCCGCGTTGATGTCCGCTGCATTATCGGCTTGCAGCGTAGCGAGCATCGCAGTCACAAACAAGAGCAACACCGTAAACGCACAGGGATTGATCCCGTCAATTAGCCCGCCGACAACCACCGTGCCGAGCGTGACCGCAGGCAGGTATTCGGTCATTCCTCCCATTGGCGCGTGCGGGTGAATAAATCCGTAATACACTGCCAGCGCCATAGTCCCCAGAACAATCGCGGCGACGATTAAAATACTGCGAACGCTCGGACTCGGAGAAACTGCTTTTTGTTTTAGCGTCACGTTATGCCTCAACCACAAATTTCCCGTTCATCGTCGGATTCGCTTTGCCGCCGCAGCAGATGTCACAGTAAAACGTGTATTCGCCTGGCTTGGTCGCGGTAAAGGTGGTGCTGTTGGTGGACATTGGCTGCGCGACGAGATTCACGCCGAGTTCGTCAATTGCAAATTGGTGCTTGCCGCCGCCGTCGGTGTGCATCGAGTTATCCAAGCTCCGCAAATTAATCGTAACTTGTTCGCCCGCCTTGACGCGAATTTCTGGAACGTCAAAGCCATCCATTGCCGCTTCGATATTGATGATTTTTCCACTGCCAACCTGTGTCACGCCGCTCGCCTTGGGCGCAAACACAGGGGCAAGCAAATA
This sequence comes from uncultured Chloroflexota bacterium, assembly GCA_937870825.1. Classification (GTDB taxonomy): domain Bacteria; phylum Chloroflexota; class Anaerolineae; order UBA4142; family SHND01; genus SHND01. The sequence continues at coordinate 1,591 of CALMZO010000381.1, forward strand.
TCCAACTGCAAAAATGACAAACAACAAGAGAACAACAAACGCACTCACCCGAAAAATTTGTGTGCGCTGCTTGTTGCGCTCCGCTTGATGCTGCCGTTTGAGACGCTCTTTATCTGAATGTGACATCTGAATCCTCCCG
>CALMZO010000382.1 GCA_937870825.1 uncultured Chloroflexota bacterium
TGGAACTACACCATTTCTCCGCGTTTACAGTCAACCCTCAATTGACGCGGGAAGTTATACTTTTATGAACCCTAAGTAGCATCTGGGTCTCGGCGTTTGCGTCGCACACGAATCTCGCCCTCAAACTTTCCCAGCACACATTCTACTTGATAATGGGCTGTTGGGGTAGTGTCTCCCTCTCAATTTACAACAATTACTACTTTGAGTCGTTCAATGTTTCGACGCATTGTCTCAAAATCAGGATTTTCCATTCCTTCGCGCACATCGCGCGCGAAGTGCAGAATTTCGGAAACTGTGCTGTCGCTCAGGTGTTCGGATAACGTGTCGATTAGAGTTTCGCGTCGCTTGGTAAGCTCATCATAGCGCGCATTGATTTCATCCTGCTGGAGTTCGAGCGATTGGAGTATCTTCCCTTTGGCATGACGCATCGCTGTTGCGCAATCTTGTGCATCCACCTCGCAATCAGCTAGCAGCTTTTCAATCGCAGCAAGCTCGTCACGCTTTGGTTCTTGTTTTGTCCTTTGTTCTTCCTGTGCAGTGCGTAACAGCTGTTCAAGACGTTGATAGTTTTCAAAAAAGTCTTTTAGCCCTGCCCAAAAATCCCCTTCAAGCCAGTCAGCCCGTACCGCTCGCCCGTGGCAAATCTTTTTTTCAACTTGTGCGTTATGATTCGTGCGCCAAACACAGTCATAATACCGATGATTATTGTGAAAATGACCGACTCTCGCACTACCGCAAGCGCACTTTACCATGCCACGAAGCAGATAATCGAGCCTCACATTACGCTTAGACATGATTTTGTTTAGTTTTCGCTGGTGCTGGGCAATATCCCACGTTTCACGGTCGATAATCGCGGGAACGACAATTGGAACGTGTTCCGATGATGCCCGAAATCTGCCGCTAGTCCCTATCCGGCGATACCAATGCCATAGCCCCGCGTAGCACTCTGAGCGCAAAATCTCAAGTACTCTGCCGCCTGACCAAATGCCGCTCTCTCGTTTGCGATGAAACCTTCCTTTGTTTTCGCCCGGCGTGGGAATCCGCATTTTCGAAAGTTCCAGCGCAATTCGTTTGACGGAGTAGTGGTGTTCCACATACCAGTCAAAAATCATTCTAACAATGTGTGCCTCACTTTCGACAACCTCAAAGCTCAGAGGGCGATTGTGAGCATCGTACAAGTGACGATATCCGTAAGGTGGGACTCCTCCGCCTGTCACTTTACCATCTCGCGCTTTGGCGGCTTTGCCGCGCATCACACGTTCCAAGATTTTTTTTCGTTCGTCACTGCCCTGCCAACCTTTGATGACAAGAACAATGTCCAGTTCGCTTTCGATCTTGCCAATATCGCACGTATGGATTTCTACTCCTGCCCGTAGCCACATTCGCACTGTTGCCAACAAATCAACAATGTCGCGAGAAAGGCGATCAACCTGATAAATTACTATGATGTCAACGGAACCTGCCTTCACCATCGCGGCTAATTCCTTGCCTACCGGGCGTTCGCCTATGGGTGTTGCGCCGCTGTGGTCTTCACGCAATTCTAAAATGATTTCTGCCCCAAGCCTTTGCGCGTACTGCCGACAATGTTCGATTTGGCTTGGCAAGCTGTAACCTCTGTCAGCTTGGTCATCTGTACTCACTCTCGCATAGATAATTGCACGTTTCGATTTGCGTCCCTGAGTAAGGGCAGACTTGGGGTTCTTTTGCTGCAACATGAAACAATCTCTTTCGGCAAGAGATTGCAGCAACGTGGAAGCGATGTTAGAATCGAATTCGTCGCCGCAACCCCTTGCGGTGTCGCCTTCGGCGTTCAGCGATCTTGGCGGGTCTTGAACGCCGATTCTTTTTTGGGACCGACTGCGCGGGGGCGCTCTCGCAATTTCTGTATCCACCTCTTGGATAACAACTTACAAAGAAAAGAACGCGGGCAGCCGCCAATAGGCAGACTGCCCGCATCTATTGTAAAATGCGCTTAGCCATGCCCGCCGCGTCGTCGGTGGGTTTGGTGAGTTCCGTGCGAGTGTTGACGCACTTGTACGGAACGTTTTGGGTTTGAATTGTCTTGTTACAAGACAATTGAATTGTATCTCTATTCTGGCTTGATGTCAATAGATTTCTTGCGTCCTCTTTTCGCCCCCAGTTCCGCTTGATTTTTCAAGAATGTAGTTAACGAGCGCTTGTCAATCATCCATTCGCGTCCCCATTTCTTTGCCTTTATTTCGCCGGCGCGGACAAGTCGGCGTAGCGAATCAGGATGGTATCCACTCAGCTCGATAGCTTCTTGTGTGGTAATCCAATTTGCCATCGGTGTTCTCCATGAACTTCCATTACGAATTTCATGGATTATAAAACGCACGTGTCCCCTATGCAATGCGAGATTCAAATAGGTTGTTAAGATGCAGTTGACATCCAGTCGTCTAAAGTGGACCCCTTTGTCAAGACACAATTTGGGTCAAAGTTAAGATAGCTTGTCTCCTTTGGTTTGAGAGAGAA
>CALMZO010000383.1 GCA_937870825.1 uncultured Chloroflexota bacterium
CAGGTGCAGCTCTCCGGGCAGATCCCGCAGATCTGCCTCCTCTTCGGCCCCAGCGCCGCGGGCGGCGCGTACATCCCGGCGTTCTGCGACGTGGTGTTCATGGTCGACAAGAACGCGTCGATGTACCTGGGCTCGCCGCGCATGGCGGAGATGGTGATCGGCGAGAAGGTCACACTCGAAGAGATGGGCGGGGCGAAGATGCACTGCTCGATCTCGGGCTGCGGCGACATCCTCGTGAAGACGGAAGCCGAAGCTATCGACCAGGCGAAGCAATATCTGCGGCTGCTCCCGGACAACTTCGCGGTGCTGGGGATCGCGCGGCAGCCGCTGTCGGACGAGGCGGAGTTCGCGCAGGTCTTCCGCGACGAAATCGTCCCCCTGTTGCAGGAGTACGCCGTCGACGATTACGACGAGCTGGCCGAGTATCTCGGGCCGAAGATCGTCGACCGGGATCAGCTGACGCTCGACAACGAGATCCTGAGCGACCCGACGCGGCTGGCAATTTTTGATTTGCTGATGCAGGGTGTCCAATGCAATTGTGAAATCGGCGACCAACTTGGATTAGAGATGAATTTGATTTCTCATCATCTCAAGGCGCTGCGCGACGCGGGCTTGGTGAACGTCGAGCGCGATGCGTTGGACGCGCGTTGGGTGTACTATTCCATTAACCGCGAAATGTTGGAGGAACTGAACGACCAACTCGTCGCCTTTTTGGATCCACACCGCATCCAACCGCGTTTGCCGACCTGCGGTCCGCGCCTTGTGGCAATGACCGATATTCGCGCGCGGCGCAATTAGATTCTTTTTACCACAATACTTCAATGGAGGTTGAATTGTTATGAACAATCCTCTTGAATTCGGGGCGCGTCCCATACGTGTTGCAGCGACGCAAGCGCCCGTTGAGATTTTCGACCCGCCGATGTGCTGTCCGACAGGAATGTGCGGACCGACGATTGACCCCGCGTTACTCGACGTGAATGAGATGATTCTTGCATTGAAAAATGAGGGAATTGGCGTTGTTCGCTACCAAATGACTTCGCACGCGCAGGCATTTGCAAACAACCGCGCCGTTTTGGAGCTCGTACGAACCAAGCAACTTGCGGCGCTGCCGATTACAGTGGTCAATGGCACCATCTTGCAAGTCGGCGCGTACCCCACGCTCGAACAAGTGCGCGCGGCATTGAACGGCGGTGAAACAGGCAAGGCAGGACAATGATGGAAACTCAATTTCTCTTTTTTTCGGGCAAGGGCGGCGTCGGCAAAACCTCCATGGCTTGTACGACCGCCGTGCGTTATGCGGATGAGGGCAAGCGCACGCTCATCGTCACCACTGACCCCGCGTCGAATCTCGCCGATGTGTTTGAACAACCCATTGGGCATCAAGTCACGCCCATTCAAGCAGTGCCGAATTTATACGCGATGGAAATTGATTCCGACCGCGCGACACAAGAATATCAAGAGCGCGCGCTTGCGCCGCTGCGCGAAATTTTTCCGCTTGAAATTGTCACTGTGATGGCAGCACAGATGGACTCGCCTTGCACTGCCGAAGTTGCCGCGTTCGACCGCTTTACCGATTTTCTCGATGCCCCCAACTTTGATGTTGTCATCTTTGACACCGCGCCGACGGGACACACTTTGCGCCTGCTCGAACTCCCCGCCGAATGGAGCCACACCATAGCGAACGCCAGTGAGGGCAGCGGGCAAACGTGCATCGGACCCGCCGCCGCGATTCAGGACGCCAAAGCAAAGTACGACCGCGCGCTCGTTGCCATGCGTGATGAATCGCGCACAACTTTTATTTTCGTTTTGCAGCCCGAAGCGACTCCCATCAAAGAAACGCAGCGCGCCGTTTCTGAATTGGCAAAACTCGACATCCAAACGCATCAAATCATTATCAATGGCATCTTGCCACCAAGCGAAAAGGCAAATCCATTTTTCGCCGAACGAATCAAAATGCAGGAAAAATATCTCGCGCAAATTGAACGCGAGTTGCTGCTCCCGGCGCGTCGGATGTTTTTGCTCGACGGGGAAATCAAAGGTGTCGCGCGGCTGCGCCAAGTCGGCAAGATGTTGTTTGACGGTAGCGCGCCGCAAACCATCAAGGCAACGCCGCGCGTTGATATTCGCAAGCCGCGCCTCGCCAATCATCATCGAGATATTCTGTCCTTCATTCTCCCAAACACGCACGCGCGCACCATCTTTTTCGCGGGCAAAGGCGGCGTGGGAAAAACGTCCGTGTCGTGTGTCACCGCCGTTTGGCTCGCGCAGCAAGGATACCGCACGCTGTTATTGACGACCGACCCCGCCGCGCATTTGGGCGATGTGTTGGGCGTTCCCGTTGGCGCACAGCCCGCCCGTGTAGAGGGCATTCCGAATTTGTTCGCAGTCAACATTGACGCGAAAGCGGCTGCTGAAGAATACAAAGCGCGCATCCTCGACGACGCGCGCGAACGCGGGCGCCCACCGCAAGCAATTGCAGCGATGGCAGAAGAACTCGATTCGCCTTGCACGGAAGAGATGGCAGCGTTCGACCGTTTCATCGAGTTTGCCTCGCAAGACGAGTACGACGCGATTGTGTTTGACACCGCGCCGACGGGACACACACTGCGTTTGCTCGAACTGCCAATGGATTGGAGCAAACAGCTGAATGTAAAAATTTTTGCATCGGTGGACACGACGGCGGCGGATGATGTCGCCAAAGCGCGGTTCGGGCGCGTGATTGAAATGATGCGCGATCCATCACAAAGCACCTTTGCGTTCGTGATGTATCCCGAATCCACGCCGATTGTCGAAGCACAGCGCGCGATAGACGAACTCGCTACCGTAGGCATTCAAACCGGATTGATTGTTGCCAATCTCGTTCTGCCCCCCGAAGTTTGCGCGACGCCGTTTATGCGCGCGCGGCGCGCGATGCAAGAAAAATATCTTGCCGAAATGGAACAGCGTTTTGATGTGCCGATTCTTCACGTGCCGTTATTGTCGCATGAGGTGAAAGGGTTAGATGTCATCCAAGCCCTCGGCGCAAGCATCTTTGGCGAACCAGTTGCGGCTGAACCAATTCCAATGCCAAGCGAACTCGCCCCCGCATGAAAAGGAATGAAATGCTTACTCAAACTTTAAATCCACCGACTCTTTCGGACGTGGTGCGCGACGCGGTGAATACGGTTGCCGACGCGCTCGCCGAAACGCGCGAATATCAAAATTTTCAACAAGCCGCACTGAATTTCGAGCGCGACACAGACGCACAGCAAGTCGTCCGCTTGTTTCAAGAGAAACAGCGTTCGCTCCAAATGATGCAGCAGCTCGGGATGCTGACCGAACAAGAATTGACCGAATTGCGCCGATTACGCCGCGCCATGGCAGAACAACCGCGCGTACGCGCGTATCTCAACGCCCAAGAGATGTTCAAACATGTTTGCCAGCTCGCCGCACAAGAGATTAGCAATGAAATCAATTTGGATTTTGCCGGTGTCTGCGCGCCGGGATGTTGCTAAAGGAATTTATAATGCCTCAAGTATCTCCTGAACTGTTACGTGCGGCGCGCGCACTTGGCGCCGCACTCAAAGAAACGACGCCGTTGCGTGAATATGCGTACGCGGTGGCAAACCTTGACGCGGACATACAAGCGACTGCACTGATGGACGAATTGCAGCGCGCCCAAGCCGCGCTGCGCGTCAAACAAGCAAACGGTGGAGTTTCAACGGATGACATTGTCCGCCTGCGCGAATTGCAGGACGCCGCGCAAACCAATCCAACCATTTCTGCATTTATCAACGCGCAGCAAGTCGCGCAAGTGCAGTTGCCGCAAGTGAATCAAGCGATCAGCGAACAATTGGGCATTGACTTTGCCGTGCTGGGTAGGCGAAATAATTGTTGAGCAAGACGGGTAATCACCCAAAGCGGGCGCGTTCGCATCGGACGCGCCCGCTTTGTTTAACGAGATACATCCCAAAATGGAACCTGAACGCGACCCGCTTTTGACCAATGTTCGCGAAACTATATTCAAGATTTTGAATTTAGTTGACTGCCATGAACGCATATCAAACTCAAACTCAATTGTTCAAAGCGCTGGCGCATCCTGAGCGACTTCGCTTGTTGAACGCGCTGCGCGCGCAAGAAGAATGCGTGTGTCATCTCACCGCGCTGCTGCGGAAACGTCAGGCGTATGTTTCACAGCAATTGATGGCGCTGCGTAACGCGGGTCTGATTGCCGACCGCAAAGAAGGACTGCGCGTGTACTATCACATCCAAGACCCGCGCGTATTGACTCTGCTCGATGAGGTCAATGCATTAACAAACGCGCAAGAGTCACTCGAACAACATGTAACGCTCGCCGCTTGTACGTGTCCCAAATGCGATGTGCGTGGAGAGGATTGAAGCAACGCGATGAACGAAACAGAATTTTTCCAAGTGAGCGTTGACAAATTTGTATTTCGCGTGGCGCGCGATTGTCGCTACAACGATGCCGACGTGTGGGCGAAACGCGTGGGCGACCGCGTGCGCGTGGGACTCTCTGATTTTCTCCAACAGAAATCGGGCGATATTGGATTTGTCACGCCGAAACCCGTCGGCACCCTCTTCGCGCCGAATGACGAAATCGCGGCGATTGAAACCATCAAAGTGGATTTGATGGTTCCTGCGCCGCTCGCGGGAAAAATCGTCTCAGTGAATGAGGATTTGGCAGAGCATCCCGAATGGGTAAACGAGGATTGTTACGGCGCGGGTTGGCTTGTCGAAATCGAACCACAGGATTGGAACGCGTTTGACGGGCTGCTCGATGCGGAAACGTACTTGCCGCAAATGCAAGCGCGCGCGGAACTGGAGCGCGAAAAATGAATGACGCCGAACGTGTGATGATTATTCCGTGCAGCGGCATCGGCAAAGCGTATGGCAGTGTCGGACGCGAAGCGATGTACAAGGTGCTGGAAGAAATGCGTCCGAACGAAACGCAAACCGTTTGTCTTTCACTCTTGACGTTGGGTGATGAGCAAGCGCAAGCGCGTGTGCGTAACGCGCGTGTGATTACGGTTGACGGCTGTCCGTTCAAATGCGCGCAGGTGAATGTGGAACACGCGGGCGGCGCAAACGCGCCAGTGTTTCGCGTCTTTGATATCTATCGCGCGCACAAAGAACTCAAAGTGCGTTCGGTGAGCGAGTTGGGCGAGAACGGCGAACGCATGGCGGAACTGCTCGCCGATGAAATCGCCGCAAAGGTGGATGAATTGCGCGCAATGCCGCGCGGCGCGTTGAACGCAAGCGTTGTGGTCAATGAAATTGAAGAGTGTGAAGATGCGCCGCGCGGCGAGGAGAAATAACGATGCCAACGCTCCCGAAGAAAAAAGTGGGTCTCATCAGTTGCAGCGGTGAAGAATTTCCCGAAGGCACACTTGCGCGTATGGCGACGCTGCGCGTGTTGGAAAACTTGCGCCGGAACGAAACGGTCACACTATGTCTGCCACTCTTTCTCGCGGGTAATGACAAGGAACGCGCATTTGCGCGCTTTTATCCCACGATTGCGATTGACGGTTGTGACAAACGCTGCGCTGCGCGGGCGACCGAGAAATACAGCGCCACGCCGACGGCGAGCATCGTCATTCCCGAATTTCTCGCCGCGAAAAATTTGAAACCACCGCGTTCGCGTCGGCGTTTGGATACCGACGGCGAAATCGCGGCGGACGCGTTGGCGCAAGAGATTTCTGCGCGCGTAGATGATATTTTGGGCAAGCGGCAGGAAGCGGATGGGAGGGACACTACCGCGCAAGAAAGCGAAAGCATTGTCGCCTCATGCAGCTGTGGTTCGGGCGTTCCCGTAATACGTTTGAATATCACTGGCAAATCCGTCGAACTGGTCGCCCTGCCGCTTTTGTTTCAACAATGGCGCGCCGAAAACAAAGCGGTCGAGGAATTGTTTGACGCGGTAAAAATTTACAATGCCATTCCCGCCGCGCAAGAGGACGAATATCGGGCAGCGATTTTGAACGCATACGCGGATTACACGAGTTGAATCATGCAAACAGCAACGTATCACACAAACGTTACTTGGAAGGGCGAACATTGGGGGCATCTCGCATGCGGCAATGGCGCGACAATGGATTTTTCCGCGCCGCCTGACGCGCACGGACACGCGGGCGTAATGACGCCCGAAGATGCGTTCGTCGCCGCCGCGAATACCTGCGTGATGATGATGTTTTTGTGGGCGTGCGAACGTTTCAAGATTCCGCTCGTGTCGTACGAATGTTACGCGGAAGGAACCAAGATCATCGAACTCGACCGTACCGAACTTTTTACGCAAATTGTTTTGCGTCCGACGATTCGCGTACAGCCATGTGATAAAGTTCGGGTGCAGCGCGCGTTGCAGTCCGCGACCAAGTACTCGTTGGTCGCCAACTCGATGAAGTCCGAAATCATCGTCGAGCCCATCATTGAATTTGTGCCAGAGAGTCTCACATCAACTTACAGAGAGGAACAGCTCATGTTAAACATCAAAATACTCGGACCCGGCTGCCAAAATTGCGTGCGCGTCGCGCAAGTGACGACGAATGCGCTGAACGCGTTGGGTGAATATGCCAACATCGAAAAAGTCACAGCGCGCGAGAACATTTTCAAATATCCCATTCTCGCCACACCGGGCTTGGTCATCAATGAAAAACTCGTGTGCGCGGGACGAATTCCCACCGAACCGGAAGTGATTCACTGGATTGAACAAGAGCGGGTCGCGTTGGGAATGGACAAATTTCGTTGAGCAGCGTGAACCGCGCTACATCGAAAGCGCGGTTTTTTCTGACAGAACTATATTCAGAAAAAGGAATGTTTTATGTTGTATCCGCTTTTGACCGCGCTGTTGTTTGCGCTGTCGTTCCTTGCGGGCATGTTGGGACTGGGAGTTGCGTTCATTGCGACGCCCGTGCTTGGCTTGTTTGGTTTTGAACTCAAGCATGTGATTATGCCGTGGAGTCTGTGGCTGAATGGACTGACAGCGTTGAGCGGCGCGATTACGTTTGCGCGCGCGGGGATGGTGGATTGGCGCACGGCAATTCCCCTGCTGATTATTGCGACCATCGTTGCGCCGATGGGCGTGTGGCTGCTGCAATTTGTACCGACGAATATCGTGTGGTGGATTTATGTGGCAGTGCTGATTTTTCTCGCGTATCGCATGGCATTCCCGCCCAAGATGGACGACGCGCACGCGCCAACAATAACAGATGCGACACGCGCAAAGGGTGGTTTCGCGAGCGCGGCAATTGGTGTGTTTGCGGGCTTTCTCGGCGTCGGTCCCGGATTTTTGCTGATGCCAACGCTTGTGATGTTGGGCTACACTGCGCGGCTTGCGGCGGCAACCAACAGTGTCATCGTAACATTGCCATCGTTCTCTGCGTTTTTAGGACATCTTGGAACAGCGCAATTTGATTGGCTAATGCTCGTATTGACTTCGGTGAGCGCGGTGCTTGGCGCATGGCTGGGCGCGCGGTTTATGGCAAAGCGCGTGAAATCCCTGACGCTGAGTCGCATCTTTGCCGCCGCGCTCATTCTGCTCTCGGCGCAGCGCGCGTATCTATTGATTGTAGGTTGACCAATGAACACGAACTATGTTGCGTATCATTGAGCTCTGGAAGAACGATTGGCGCAGTTGGGAGCCGAACTACCCGGACCGATGACCGGCTTTGCGCGCTTGCACAAAAAGAGTGTGGAGGAGGGCGCGCTGCCCGCGATCGTCTACGCCGGGACGCGGGCGCGGACGGCCGAGCTGGCCGAGCGGCTGGGCTCGGCGCTGGGCCGCGAGGTGCTCGCCTACCACGCGGGTCTGGCGCGCGACGCGCGCGCGGACGCGCAGCGGCGGTTCATGTCCGGCGAGGTCGACGTCGTCGTCGCGACCAACGCGTTCGGCATGGGCGTCGACAAGGCCGACGTGCGGACGGTGGCGCACGAGTCGGTGCCCGGCTCGGTCGAGGCGTACTACCAGGAGGCCGGGCGCGCGGGCCGCGACGGCGATCCGGCGCGGTGCCTGCTGTTCGCCGAGGGGCGCGACAAGGGCCTGCACGTGTTCTTCATCCAGCGCGGCGAGCTCGGCGACGACGTCATCGCGCGCGTTGCGCGGCGGCTGCTGCGCGACGTCCCTGATGGGCGCTACGACCTCGCGCTCGACGACCTCACGGCGGCGGGCGCCGACGACGACCAGGTCCGCGCGATCCTCGGCATCCTCGCGCGCGTGGGCGTGCTCCAGCCGGCGCCGTCGTCGCCGGACCGGGTCCGCGGCCGGCAGCTCGCCGAGTTCGACCGCCGCGCGAAGGCCGCCGCGCGGACGCTCGCGGGCGAGGCGCAGCGCGTGCGCTGGCGTCAGTACCGGTCGGTGTGGGGCTTCGTCGAGTCCTCGTCGTGCCGGCGCGTGGCTTTGCTGCGCCACTTCGGCGACGCGCGCCCGCCGGCGCCCGAGGTGCCGTGCTGCGACGTCTGCGAGCCGTCGATCGTCCCCGCGGCGCCGCCGCGGCGCACCGGCGGGATCGTCTCGGCGCTCGACGGTGGCGGCGATCTGGACGCGGCGATCTTCAGCGTCGTCGACCAGGCCGAGCCGACGGTCGGCCGCACGCGCGCGGTCGAGATCCTCCGCGGCGGCAAGTCCAAGGTCGTCGTCAAGTACTCCTACAACGACCTGCCGGCCTACGGCGCGTTCTCCCACCTGCCCAACGACGAGGTCCTCTCGCGCGTGGACGAGCTGCTCGCCGCCGGCCGGCTGCGCTCGACCGGCGGGCACTACCCCAAGCTCGAGCTCGCGTGAGCCTCCGGCTGGGCGTCCTGGCCAGCGGCTCGGGGACGAACCTCCAGGCGCTGCTCGACACCGTGCACGGGCGGGAGGTCGAGATCGTCGCGGTCGCCTCCGACCAGCCCCACGCCCGCGCGCTGACCCGCGCGTCCGACGCCGGCGTCCCGACGCGGGTCTTCGCGCTCGACGACTTCGGGTCGCGCCAGGAGCGCGACGACGCCATCGCCGCGTGGCTCCGCGAGTCGGGCGTCGAGCTCGTCGTCCTCGCGGGCTACATGCGGCTCATCTCGCCGTCGTTCCTGGCGGCGTTCCCGCGGCGGGTCATCAACGTG
>CALMZO010000384.1 GCA_937870825.1 uncultured Chloroflexota bacterium
GTGGCATTGGAAAACGGTTCGCGCTTTGCGATTCGCGAAGGCGGTCGCACGGTCGGCGCAGGTGTGATTACCAAAGTAATCGAATAGACCAAGCAAGCAGGTAGACAGGAAGACAGGTACACGACCTGTGTTCATGTGTACCTGTCTTGTTGTGTACGAACTATGGCGAAAAAAGAAAATCGGCTCGTGATTACGTTGGCGTGTAATGAATGCAAACGCCGCGATTACACGACGCAAAAAAATAAAAAGAACACCACAGCTCGGCTTGAGCTGAAAAAGTATTGCCGGTTCTGCCGCAAGCACACCGCGCATCGAGAGACCAAGTAATATGGCAGAAAAAAAGCAAGCGCGGTTGACCCAAGAGGTCCAACCCGAAAATCGCTTTGTGCAATTTTATCGCGAGACCGCTGCGGAGCTTCGCAAAGTGGTTTGGCCCACGCGCGAGCAGGCGCAAAATCTCACGATTATTGTCATTGTCGTCGTCACCGTCATGAGTTTGTTTTTGGGTGGCATAGACGCAGTGTTGACGCAAGTTTTTCGTCTCATTTTGGAACGTTAGCATGAATGAATTAGAAAAAACTTTGCCCGAAGAAATTCAAGACGAACAATCGAATACATCAGACAAAACGCAAACGACCGACGAAACAACCGCCAACATGCCTGACATGTCGCTCGATCTTACGATGGGGGACATGGAAACCGACTTGCCGGCTGCGGAACGCGACGCGCAAGCTGCGCGCAGCGGGGCTTCCGACGAAATGGAAATTCCGTGGGGCGAGATGGATTTGAGCGCCGAAACGGAAGAAAGAGTCCAAGAGTCGGAGGAAACCGCAGCCGTTGCGGAAACCGTAACGGTGGCGCAAGAGGTGCCAGCCGAAAGCGAAACGGTCGAAGAGGTGCCGCCCACTTTGCAACGGCGCGTGTGGTACGTCGTTCATTGTTATTCGGGGTACGAAAACAAGGTGAAAAAAGGCCTCGAGCAGCGCATCAATTCAATGGGTTTGCAAGACCGCATTTTCCGCGTGGTCGTGCCGGTGGAACGCGAAGTAGAAATTCGCGAGGGGCAGCGCAAAAATATCGAACGCCGCGTATTTCCCGGATATATTCTCGTGGAAATGTTGGAATTGGTGGACCGCGAAACCCTGACTGCCGATGCGCCCGAATGGCTAAAGAAACGCGCCGCCGAGTCGGACGAAGTGTGGTATGCCGTTCGCAATACGCCCGGTGTAACCGGCTTTGTGAGTTCGGGTGATTTGCAGCGGCCCGTTCCCTTGCGCCAAGAAGAAGTGGACAAAATCTTGAAGCGCATGGAGAGCGAAGAACCCAAAGTGCATGTCACATTCCGCGTCGGGCAAACGGTTCACATTATTGACGGACCCTTTGCCGATTTTCGCGGCAATGTCGATGCCGTGGATATGGTCAAAGGCAAAGTCCGCGTTCTCGTTTCCTTCTTTGGACGCGAAACGCCGGTGGAATTGGATTTACTTCAAGTAGAGAAAGTGTAATTCGTTATTCGTTATTCGCTGATGTTTACGTGACTAATAACGAACAACAAATAACGCACAACGTACAATGGCTAAAAAAGTCAAAGCCCTCGTCAAACTCGCAATTCAAGCAGGCAAAGCAACTCCTGCGCCGCCCGTCGGTACGGCTCTTGGTCCGCACGGCATCAACATTATGCAGTTCACCAAAGAGTACAACGCGCGCACGGCAAAAGACGCAGGCACAGTGGTGCCCGTGGTCATCACCATTTATCAAGACCGTTCGTTCACGTTTGAACTGAAATCGCCGCCCGCGGGTGAATTGTTGAAAAAAGCCGCAGGCGTTGAAAAGGGTTCGGGCGTGCCGAATCGCACCAAAGTCGGCAGCGTGACACGCAAACAAGTGCGCGAAATCGCCGAAAAGAAAATCAAAGACCTCAACGCGGTGGATATTGACGGCGCGATGAAAATGATTGAAGGCACCGCGAAAAATATGGGGATCGAAGTTAGGGAATAGGTAGCAGAGAGCAGGTAGCAAGGAACATTTGAGACATGATACTTGATACCTGATACCTCATATGTGGGAGCGCGACAACGCGCGACACAGACCACAAGGAGTATTCAAAATGGGTCGTGGAAAAAAATATCAAGAAGCGGTCAAGCTCGTCGAACGCAATAAAGAATATCCCCCGCAAGATGCCATAGCCCTCGCGAAAAAAACGGCATACGGCAAATTTAACCAGACGGTTGAAGCCCATTTCAAAACGGGTTTGGATGTAAAACAAGCAGACCAACAAGTGCGCGGTGTGGTGCTTTTGCCGCACGGCACCGGCAAGACGGTCCGCATTCTCGTTTTCGCCGAAGGTGATGGCGCGCGTTTGGCGCAAGAAGCGGGCGCGGATTTTGTCGGTAGCGATGATGTGATTAAACAAATCGAAGGCGGCTGGACAGATTTTGATGTCGCCATCGCCGTTCCCCAGTTGATGGGCAAGGTGGGGCGTCTCGGCAAGGTTCTCGGACCGCGCGGCTTGATGCCGAGTCCCAAAGCAGGCACGATTGTTCCGCCGGAGCAGTTGCCGCAATTGATTAAAGAAACGCGTTTGGGACGCGTCGAATTCAAGACCGACAAAACCGGCGGCATTCACAGCATCATCGGCAAATCCGGTTTCACCGAACAACAATTGCTGGATAACTTTGCCGCATTGATGGATGCGATCAACAAAGCAAAGCCTGCGGGCGCCAAGGGCGTATATCTGAAAAAGATTTCGCTCGCGTCCACGATGGGTCCGGGCGTGCGCGTGGATGTGAACGCCGCGCAAAACTTGCATCCGGGCGCGAGTTGAATATAATCGCGTCGTTTTGAAAAATTGAATATCGCCATAGACAGCTGGTTGCCGCGAGCCCGAAACGCATCGCGGCGTAAATTTCCCGCCGAGGCAAAGAAGAAATTTTCAGACGCGCGCGCGTTGAAAAGTTTTTTGCGTATGCAAACTCTTTGTATCGGCAGGATGATACAAAGAGTTTTTTATTTTCGGACGAGTGAACGTTACGGCGAACGTTCAGTACGTTGTTGTGCCGTCACTCGTCACCCGTCACATTTTAGGAGGTGAGTTCCATTGCCAGTAACACGCGAACGTAAAGCCGAGTTGGTCACAGAGCTGACCGAAGAATTAAAACAGGCGCAAGCGGTGATTATTACCAATTATCGCTCGCTCAAAGTTTCCGACTTGCAGGGCATTCGCAACGAATTGCGCGGCATGAAAGCGGGCTATCACGTTGCCAAAAATACTCTGCTCGAAATCGCGCTCAAGGACGCGGGCTTGCCCGTGCCGAGCGAAATGCTCGATGGTCCGACTGCCGTCGCCTTTTTACGCGGGGACCTCGCGGGACCTGCAAAGCGGCTGAACGCGTTTTTCAAGGAAAAGGAATTGCCCATTCGCGGGGCGATTGTTGGTCAAACGATTTATGACGCGAAAGGCGTCGAGAGTTTGGCGAATCTGCCGAGCCGCACGGAATTGTACGCGGGCGTTTTGGGCGCGCTGCAAGGACCGGCCGCAAGTCTCGTCGGCGTTTTTAGCGGCGCATTGTCGCAATTGGTGTACGTCTTGCAAGCCAAAGCCGAACAGGGCGAAGTTCCGGCGCAGGCGTAAATTATCGAATAACGAAAAACCACTAACGAATAACAAATCAAGGAGAAAATCACATGGCTTCCGAAAAAGTCCAATCCATTATTGATACGCTCGATACATTGAGCATCCTCGAAGTCGCAGAGCTTTCCAAAGCATTGCAAGAACACTGGGGCGTGAGCGCGGCGGCGCCCGTCGCAATGGCGATGCCCGGCGGTGCGGGTGCGGCGGCTGCCGGTGGCGCCGCAGTGCCTGTAGTGGAAGAACAAACCGAATTTGATGTCATCTTGAAAGATGCGGGGGCGCAAAAAATTCCCGTCATCAAAGTTGTGCGCGAACTCGTTTCGGGTCTTGGTTTGAAAGAAGCCAAAGAACTCGTCGAAAGCGCGCCAGCCGCCATCAAAAAAGGTGTGTCCAAAGACGAAGCGAACGACGCGAAAAAGAAGTTGGAAGAAGTCGGCGCAAGCGTCGAGGTCAAGTAACGCGAAGCGCGTTTCGCATATCGCGGATCGTTTTGAAAAAGAGGAGATTGGAGATTCCTCACTCGGTTCGGAATGACACACCTCCAATCTCCTCTTGAAACACGTTGCGTAAGACATTTGACGCACGCGCACAAATGAATACAATCGAAAAGGTTTTGGGGCAGTAGCTCAGCTGGGAGAGCGTTGCAATCGCACTGCAAAGGTAGTGGGTTCGAGTCCCATCTGCTCCACTTTGGGAACTTACGATGTTCCGTCGAACGCGTTCCTACCCGCCCGAATTGCGCGAACGAGCTCGTGAGTTGCGACGGGCGGGTTTCACTTATCCTGAAATCATTCAGGAACTGGGTGGAGATATTCCGCAACCAACGTTGCAAGGTTGGGTCAAGGATATTGAATTAACAATTGAACAACGAGCGCGAATTAAACAATTGGAGCTTGAGGGTTCGGCAAAGGGCAGACCTTTTGGCGCACTTTGGAATCGAAAGCAGAAGGAGGGTCGGCTGCAAACAGCACGAGACCAGGCAGAACCTCACGCAAAACGTCTCGCTCCAGACCGCGAAGCACTACAATTGATGGCAGCTGCTCTCTACATTGGTGAAGGTGCCAAGGGAAACGGAGCATTCTCATTTTCGAACAGTGATCCTCAAGTCATTGGAACTTGGGTGGCGTTGCTTCGACGGAATTTTGAAATTGATGAAAATAAGTTTGCTTGTTCGCTTTGTA
Organism: uncultured Chloroflexota bacterium; assembly: GCA_937870825.1. Classification (GTDB taxonomy): domain Bacteria; phylum Chloroflexota; class Anaerolineae; order UBA4142; family SHND01; genus SHND01. The sequence goes on from CALMZO010000384.1 coordinate 4,813, forward strand.
TAAGCGAAGGGATGGATGAGGGAGAGTTAAAGCGCTACTGGTCACGAGTGACGGGGATTCCACTCAGTCGCTTCAACAAGAGTTCAGTAGATCGGTGCCCAAACAAGAAGCACCGTCAAGATTACAAAGGTGTCTGTGTGGTATACTATTTTTCCTTAGCTGTTCGTCGTTATCTCGATGCTCTTGCGCAAGGCGTGATTAACGAAATTCTTGAGGATAACTCGGAGGCAGATTAGAGTCATGGGGCTGTAGCTCAATTGGGAGAGCGTCGCGCTGGCAGCGCGAAGGTTTGTCGGTTCGATCCCGATCAGCTCCACTTGTAATTTATGATTTCGGATTCGAGATTTCTGATTTGAAATCCTCAAATGCCAAATCATAAATCAACAATCACAAATCAAAAATAGAAAACGCTTTGACCGGGAGCAGTAGGTCATCTCCGCAGCGAGTTGGGAAAAACAAGGTGCAAGCCCAACAATGGTGATTACGGAGGGCGCCTCAAGACCGAACTCGCCCGTGAGCTGCAATTGTGAGATTTCTCGCTTTGCTCGAAAGGACAAAGACGGGAGTAATGATTGCCGTTAGCAACGCACGTTACGCGTTTTGAGAGAGTTCACGAATCCAAGATTCGTAGCTAAGCTGGGTGGTACCGCGGAGATTCAAACCTTCGTCCCAATTGGGATGAAGGTTTTTATTTTTAGCTCTCCTCTCCGCGTAGGAGAGGGGTCGGGGGTGAGGTTGCTCGAATACAAATTCATCCAAACATCCAAAGGAAGAATCCACGCCGTTGTTGGCGGGGACAACCCATCCACACGCAACCGCGACTCGACGCGCACTGTGCGTGTGGATGCGTTGGAGGGCGACGCGCTGATTCTCGTTCATGGATTCGGCGACAGCAATTCGTGGCAGACGTGGGTGAAGAATGTGGACGCGCTTTCGATGATTGCGCGGGTGTACGCCCTGGAATTGTTCGGGTACGGTGAGTCGGATACATTGGCTGAAGCGTTGGACGCGGAGGGACACGCAGAGGTGATACGGGAAATCATGGAAATAGAGAAAATAGAGCGCGCGAGTTTTGTTGGATTGTCGTGGGGCGGACAGGTGGTGCAGCACATTGCGGAACATTTTCCCGAACGTGTTGAAAAAATTGTTTTGGTAGATTCGTTGTTCGATTCGAGTGAGCAAGGTTTAGCGCGCTTGGCAAAAATTCAAGCGCCGACGTTGATTGTGTGGGATGAAGATGACCAATTGATTCCCGCGCAGTGGGCGCACATTTTAGCAATGGCAATTCGCGATTCGCGTTTGGTGATGTTTACGCGCGAGCAGCGTGACCCCGAAATGGTTTCGCACAACGGACATTGGGCGCAAATGACGCACTCGCTATGGTTCAATAAAACGGTGACGGAATTTTTGACAAACTGAAATGCAAGTGGACGGCATGACCATTAGAGAAGTCGCCTACGGTTGGAAAGATATTGACAAGCTAATCGTACGATTGCGCGAAAAAATCAAACGGAGCATAAAGTATGGACACACAAACAATAGCAATTGACCAACCGACTAACCGACTAACCGACAATCCGACTCCCAAATACGTCCCCCAAGACTTTGAAGTGGGCTGGATGCAGAAATGGGAAGCCGACGAATTGTACAAGACCGCGCCGGCGGACGAACGTCCCAAAGCGTACATTTTGGATTTCTTTCCATACCCTTCGGGCGACGGCTTGAGCGTCGGGCATTGTCGGAATTACGTGCCGACGGATGTGATGTCGCGCTATTTTCGAATGAAGGGCTATAACGTGTTGCATCCGATGGGTTGGGATGCGTTCGGTCTGCCTGCCGAAAACGCGGCAATCAAAATGAAAACGAATCCCGCGAAATTGATTGCACAGTATTCCGCGAATTACAAACGTCAATTTCGCTTGATTGGCATTTCGTTCGATTGGTCGCGCGAAATCAATTCGTCCACGCCCGAATATTACAAATGGACGCAGTGGATATTTTTGAAATTGTACAACGCGTGGTACGACCCGCGCGAAAATCACGCGCGCCCAATCAGCGAATTGGAAAAGGAATTGAGTGAAAAGGGGACGACTGAAATCGAGGGAAACAAGGCAAGTGAAGCGCGCGTCACGGCGGACGAATGGAACGCGTTCAACCAAAAACAGCGCAGTGAATTTTTGTCCAACTACCGTTTGGCGTACCGCAAACCCGCGCGGGTGAATTGGTGTCCTGTTGACAAGACGGTGTTGGCGAACGAAGAAGTGCATGACGGACGGTGTTGGCGCTGCGGTTCCCAAGTCATCGAGAAAAATTTGCCGCAGTGGTTCTTTCGCATCACCGAATACAGCGAACGCTTGATTGCGGATTTGGACACGATTGATTGGCCCGAACACATCAAGTTGATGCAGCGCAATTGGATTGGCAAAAGTGTCGGCGCGCAAGTGGATTTCAAAACGGACGCGGGCGATTTGCGAATTTTCACCACGCGTCCCGATACGTTGTGGGGCGCGACGTTCATGGTGTTGGCGCCCGAACATCCCTACGTCGCAAAATTGGTGACGCCCGAACACAAAGCGCGTGTGAATCAATACGTCAAAGAAGCGATTGCAAAAACGGATGTCGAACGCGCGGAAGAAGGCAAGGAAAAAACGGGCGTGTTCATCGGCGCGTACTCGACGAATCCGGTGAACGGTGAAAAAATTCCGATTTGGGTCGCGGACTATGTAATGCTCGGTTATGGCACGGGGGCGATTATGGCGGTGCCCGCGCATGACCAACGCGATTTTGAATTCGCGCGCAAATTCAATTTGCCGATACGCGTTGTGATTCAGCCCGAAGGGGAAACATTGAACGCGGATGAAATGGAACGCGCGTACCCGCACGACGGCGTGATGGTCAATTCGGGAATTTTCGACGGCACGAACGCGGATCAAGCGGTGGACCAAGTGACGCGCTGGTTAGAAGCACAAGGTTTCGGCGCAAAACGCATCAACTACAAATTCCGCGATTGGGGCATCAGTCGCCAACGGTATTGGGGCACGCCGATTCCGATAGTTCACACGGACGAGGGCGAAGTCGCGGCGGACGAAAACGCTTTGCCTGTCGAATTGCCGAATGTGAATTCGTACGAACCGACGGCGACGGGCGAATCGCCGTTGGCGAACATTCCCGAATTTGTGAATGTAACTTTGCCCGATGGAACGCGCGGCAGACGCGAAACGGACACGATGGGCACGTTCGCGTGTTCGTCATGGTACTTTATGCGCTTTGCAGACCCGCACAATGTCGCACAGCCGTTTGATGCCAAAGAAGTGAATTACTGGTGTCCCGTTGATACGTACGTCGGCGGCGCGGAACACGCGGTCATGCATTTGTTGTATGCGCGCTTTTGGACCAAAGTGTTGTACGACTTGGGTTATATCAATTTCGTCGAGCCGTTTCAACGACTACGAAATCAAGGGATGATTTTGTCGCCGCAGATAAAGGACGGCAGGTACGAAAAAATGTCCAAGTCCAAAGGCAACGTCATCACGCCCGACGAGATGGTGGAAAAATTTGGCGCGGACGCGTTGCGCGCGTACGAAATGTTCATCAGCGATTTCACCGTGGCGACGCCGTGGCAAATTGACGGCTTGGCGGGAACGCATCGTTGGTTGACGCGCGTGTGGAATTTGTTCTTGGAACCCGGGCGCGAAAATTTGCCGCAAGCGGACGCCGAGCAAATCAAATTGTTGCGTCGCGCGCTGCATCAAACGTTGAAAAAGGTCGAGGACGACATCAACGCGTTCGCATTCAATACCGTGATTTCGTCGTTGATGACCTTGACGAATGTTTTGGTGAAGGCAAAAGATACCGCGTGGTATCCCGATGCAGTGTGGGGCGAAGCGATGAAAACGCTGCTGCTGATGTTGGCGCCCATTGCGCCGTTCATGGCAGAAGAAATCTGGGCGCGTTTGGGCGGTGCATACAGCATTCATCAACAAAAATATCCCGTGTACGACACGGACGCGGCAAAACAAGAAACATTCACACTGGTTGTTCAAGTGAACGGCAAAGTGCGCGGCAAAATCGAATTACCCGTCGGGGTGAGTCAAGAGGATGCAAAACAAAAAGCGTTCGACGACGCGAATGTGAAAAAGTGGATTGAAGGAAAGAATATCGAGCGGGTGTTGTATGTGCCGGGGCGATTGATGAATGTGGTGGTGAAATGAAACGAGAGGTCAGGCATTGCCTGACCTCTTTATTTTTATTTGGAGAAAAGTAGCCCCGAGTCTGCAACGCATTCGATCTCATTTTCAGAGCTAACAAGAAATACGCTATCTACTGAATCTTGGGAAAGCTCCTTCTGAGCAAGAATTTCCTTGACGATGAAGGCTTCTGCGCCAAAATATTCGCGCACAATCAAGAGAATTCTTCTGTCATAATCTAAGAGAGTTTTTAGACGCGGTAATTTTTCGCCGAGAATCTGATCAATTGAAAAATCAACTACGGGATAGACTTGCGAAGCGGGTTTTCCATCGGCATTCATTGCATTAACTCCAAGACCCACAATCTCAAGTTCAATACCCGATTGACCTTCTAACTCGACGGCGCGTATCAAAATACTTTCACTTTGTTCAAGGGGTTCTGAATCTGTTTGCCCAGAATTGATATAGCTTTTTATTCTGGAGATAATCTGACGCTTCAAAGGGCGAAACGGAAAAGTGCCCATAATCGTCAGTAGATACAGTTTGTTTGGAGGGAAAGAAATCTTGTCGTTGAGTTCCTTGATAATTGGACCTAGACCGGCATAGATCGTCGTTTCAGAGGCGATGCTTCCACTCCATTTTACGTAGCGATGCAGTCCTGTCACCTCAACTGCCCATCGCTCGCTACTCACTTTGGAGACAGCATCTGGTGGATTGCTTCCTTCTTCCCAACTGCTTGGGATTCCGCAATTTTTGAGAAATTCAGTAAATGATTTTACTGCGATGATTTCATCATTTCGCATTGACTCACGAATCTCCTAGGGAAACTAGTCAAACTGATTATTTCAAGCACTGATACAATGTCTTGCCTCGCTCCGTAATCTCTCGAATAAAGAAATCTCCATTCTTGAGAGCGGACGTTATTTCTCGAGGCGTTCGCACAAGAATATCAACCGCAAAGGGACGCGGAATCATCAAGCGCGAAACTGCCCAAGAACGGTCTCGACTCGAAGCATCTGTTTGCATCACCACCAACAAATCCACGTCGCTGTCGGGTGTTGGATTGCCGTAGGCGTACGAGCCGAACAGAATAATTTTTTCGGGATGCAAGGTTTCCGCGATGCGTTTCACCGCGAGCGGTAATGTTTTGCTCACGGGTTCGTCGGAACCAATCGGCGTGACATTGGGAATTTTCCAGCGCGGCGTGCGATAACCTGCGCG
>CALMZO010000385.1 GCA_937870825.1 uncultured Chloroflexota bacterium
GCGTTCAAAGCGACTGTTGATTTTGCCATCAAGAACGGCGCGCAATTTTATTTGCACGGCGGCGACTTGTTCGACAATCCCGACCCGAGTCCCGTCGAACTCGCGTACGTCGCGCGCGAATTTCGCCGTTTGCAAAATCACGGCGTCAAAATTCTTGCCATCAGCGGCAATCACGACATGCCGCGTTACATGGGCGAGAGCGCGACACCGATTCGCATTTTTCAGGAACTCGATGCGCTGCGCGTGTTCAACAAACGCACCCAAGTCGAATTTGAAACGTACGACATTGACGGCACGCGCATTGCCATTGGCGGACTCGCGCCCGACCCGCGCGCCGATGCCGGGACTGACCCACTGCAAGATGTGGAAATCAACGCGCCCGAAGCCGACGTGAAAATTTTGTTATTGCACGGTGGCGTCGAGGATGCGGTGCCGCCGGGATTTGAAGAAGGCGTTTTCAAAAAATCCACCATCGCCGCGTTAAAAGAGATTGACTATTTCCTCGTCGGCGACATTCATTTCACCAACAAATTGAATGTCGAACACGCGACGGTGTTGATTCCCGGTTCGACGGAACGTTTGACCTTCGGCGAAATCAAAAACGAGCCGGGCTTTTATTATTTGGAATTGGAACCGAGCGAAGCCAAGCGTCCCGTGCGAATCAAGCGCCAAGTGCTTGAATGTCAGGCGATGCGGCGGCACGAAATTCGCTGCGGCAATTTGCCGAGCGACAACCCGACGGAATATGTGTTTGAAGAAATTCGCGCGGTGAGTCACGCGCACCAGCTCCTCCAAGTCCGCATCGAAGGCATTCTCGAACGCGAGCAATATCACAAACTGAAATTTTTTGACATTTGGCGATTAGGCAACGAACTGAATTTTTATTTTGACCTCGACAAATCGGGCGTCGAAATTCGCGCGCACAATCAAGACGAATATGGCAACATCGTCCCCGAAGAACGCGTGGATGTCGAACGCGAACTCGAACGCGTCGCGGATGAAATTTTCGACCTGGCGGAAACGGACGACGAACGCGTGTTGATTCAAGACGCGCGCGCGCGCGTGGTCCAGATGTATCGTCACAAAAGTGACTGATTGCACTTGCGTGCGTTTTGCAATTGCGCGCAAATGCGTACAATACATCGCCAAATCCTGCGTGTTCGCAAGATGATGGAGACTTGCGGCGCATTCTTGATTTCACAAGTCGTACTCACGGCGCAGTGGCGCACCCCCAAACCCTGTTCGGCTTGTCGTATAACCCACACCCACCCCAATTTCTTTGCGGACTAGCTCCATAGTTCGCGCATTCAAACAAAGGAGGATGCAGCAATGCACCACAGACGGTTCGTTATCGTTGCCGTAATTGCGTTGGCGGCGCTGATTGCCATCGGCGTTTCTGCCAGCGACGTTGCCGCGCAAAGAAATGCCGCGCGGATTTATTTGAAAGCAGGTTCGTTCGCGCCTGCCGCCGGTGAAAGACTCGCGCTTGCGTCCGAACTGACCATCTCGAACGCGGAAGCCTCGGGCGCGGGATATTACCTCGTTCAATTTCGCGGACCCGTGCGCGAAAATTGGAAAGCCGCGCTCACCAAGACGGGCGCAACTCTGCACGGCTACATTCCCGATTACGCGTACAAAGTGAAAGCCACCGCCGCGCAGCTCGCGCAAATTGCGAACTTGCGTTTTGTCGTGTACACGGGCGCGTGGCATCCCGGTTACAAAATGAGCGCGGCGCTCGAACGCGGCGGCACGCGCTTGTACCGCGTGCAATTTGAACGCCGCGTGGATTTTGGCGCGAACGCGCAAGCGCTGGAACGCGCGGGCGCGCAGTTGTTGTCGGGCGCGGAGCGCGTCGTGATTGTTGCCGCAGATGCCGCGCAGTTGAACGCGATTGCGCGCATTCCCGATGTCGCATTCATCGAAGCATATCGCCTCAACGTGAAACATAACGACAGCGGCGCCGGCACCATCATCGGCGCGAATGTCGTCAATGCCAACGGCTATGATGGTTCCACGCAAACCGTCGGCATCGCGGACACGGGCATCGGTGGCGGGACAACCTCCACCGCGCACACGGATATTCCCGCGTCGCGCGTGACGGCAGTGTACAATTGGCCCGGCACCGCGGGCGGCTGTTTCCAGTCCATCACCAATGACGGCGCGGTGGACGTGGACAGCGCGCACGGCACCCATGTCGCGGGTTCGGTTTTGAGCGACGGCGGCGCGGGCGGTTTGGGCAAAGGCACTGCGCCTGCCGCGCGACTCGTCATGCAAGCGACGGAAAACTGGGTGAACATTTCCGCATTGTGCGAAGCATTGTACGGTTATGTGGACGGATATTATTTGACCGGCATCCCATCGGATTTGCATACCTTGTTCCAACAGGCGTATGACGCGGGCGCGCGCATTCACTCCAATTCGTGGGGTTCAAACGCGGCGGGCGATTACACCACCGACAGCGCAAACGCGGACGATTTCATTTGGGACAATAAAGATTTTGTCATCACGTTTAGCGCGGGCAACGAAGGCATCGACGCGAACAGCGACGGCGTGATTGATAACGACTCGATTGGTTCGCCTGCCACCGCGAAAAATGTGATTACCGTGGGCGCGAGCGAAAATCAACGCACGGACAATTATCCGTGTGATACCTCGCTCACGTATCAATCGCACGACGCATATCAACCTTCGACGACGTGCAGCGGCATGAGCGGACAAAATTTGCTCGGCACGTACGGACAGCGCTGGCCCGCCGATTATCCTGCCGCGCCGATTTCCGGCGACTCGACCGCAGGCAATCAAGAACAGATGGCAGCGTTCTCGTCGCGCGGTCCAACCGACGACACGCGTATCAAACCCGATATCGTCGCGCCCGGTACGTGGATTCTTTCGGCGAGCGGCAATTTGTATCAAGAGGGCTATAGCGACCCGACCAACCCGCAAACGGGCGGGTACGCGTATGATGGCTGGGGTATGCCGTACAATGTGGATTACAAATACATGGGCGGCACGTCCATGTCGAATCCCATCGCGGCAGGCGCAGCAGCCGTCGTCAAGGATTATTACAGCAAAGCGCACAGCATCACCGCCAGCGCGGCACTTGTAAAAGCAACGCTCATCAATTCCGCCGTGGACATGGCAGACGAAAACAATGACGGCGCGAACGACAACGATTTCCCCATTCCAAATGTGCATGAAGGTTGGGGACGCGTCAATCTCATCAACGCGACCGACGGCACCGCGTTGTTTGTGGACAACAGCAGTGGACTCGCGACCGGCGGCAATCACGTAACAAACTACAGCGTTCCCGGTGGGCAAGCGCTCAAGGTCACACTCGTGTGGACAGACTTTGCGTCCACTTCATCCGCGTCCGTGAATCTCGTCAACAATCTCAACCTCACCGTAACGGGTCCCGGCGGAACGTATCTCGGCAATGTGTTTAGCGGCGGTTGGTCAACCACGGGCGGCACTGCTGACGCGCGCAACAATGTCGAAAACGTATACATTCAAAACGCGGCAGCGGGTACATGGACGGTTACCGTCAACGGCGCAAACGTGCCAAGCGGTCCGCAGCCATTTGCATTGATTGTTGATGGTTCGAGCGGCGCGGGTCCAACGCCGACACCGCCTCCGCCAACCAACACGCCCACACCTACCGCAACACCTCCGCCATCGAGCAACACGGGATGGTTGAGTCCGAGCGCGCAAGCGTCGCAAACGGGCGGCGACGGCAACGGCTATCAAACGAATCCGACCAACGCATTCTCGGACAACGCGACGTTCGCGGTTGACACCAACAGTGGCACGAATTCGAATACCAACTGCACCAACAGCGGCAAAGACAAACATCAATTCTACAATTACAACGCATCCATTCCCGGCACCGTGATTGATGGAATCGAAGTGCGTCTCGATGCGCGCGCCGACGCGACCGGCGGCACACCGCGTATCTGCGTCCAACTTTCGTGGGACGGCGGCACAACGTGGACGACGGCGAAACAAACCGGCACACTCACGACGAGTGAAGCAACCTATACACTCGGCGCTGCCGCAGACACTTGGGGACGCACGTGGAGTACGAGCAACTTTACCAACGCGAATTTCCGCGTGCGCGTCATCAACGTCGCCAG
>CALMZO010000386.1 GCA_937870825.1 uncultured Chloroflexota bacterium
CCTTCCAAGCCGTACTCGCCGTCGAGACGCACGGTGCAGGGCAGAATTTTCTTTTTGTCGAAAACAATCGCGTCCGTCATTTCCGCCAACGCCGCGCTGGGCGCATAAAACGCGGAACCCGTTTTCAAAAGATTTACAATTTCCGCGCCGCCCGTGCGCGTGCGTTTCACCAATGCTTCCAAACGTTCCGTCGAAAGCAATTCCGTCAGCGGAATTCCCGCAACGGTGGTATAACGCGGCAGTGGCACCATTTCGTCGCCGTGCGAACCAAGAACGTACGCGTCAATGTTTTGTACGGATACGTTCAGTTCCTGCGCAATAAAGGTGCGAAACCGCGCGCTGTCCAAAATGCCCGCCTGTCCAATCACGCGCTCGCGCGGAAATTGCGTCACGTGCGCGGCGTATTGCGTAATCGCGTCCACCGGATTCGACAACACGAGCAAAATGGAATCGGGCGCGTATTGTTTAATCGCTTCCGCCCAGCCGTGCATGATTTTTTGATTCGTCTTGACCAAATCATCGCGGCTCATGCCGGGCTTGCGCGCAATCCCGCCCGTCATGATGACGATTTGCGAACCCGCGAGCTGTTCATAGCCCGCGCCGTCTTTAATCGTTACACCTGTGACTTGAGAATCAAATCCCAAAATCGGACCCGACTCTAACAAATCGAGGGCTTCGCCTTCTGCGAGTCCCTCGACGACATCGAACAAAACAATATCGGCATAATTGCGTTCGGCAAGACGCTGGGCGGTAGTCGCACCCGTTTTGCCTGCCCCGATAACAGAAATTTTGCGTTGCATAGTGAACTCCACGTTGTTAGTTGTTGGTCGTTAAGCGAAAGTCAACAGCCAACGCCGGTTTCGTTGTCCGTTGTCCATTGTCCATTCACACTATTTCTTGCCGTTCTTGACCCCAATCAAATACATCACCGGCTCTCCGTCTTCCACATCTGCCCAGTACACTTCATTCGGCTCAATTTCCAACCGGTCACCCGCTTCCAGTACGATTTCTTCGCCGCGCTCGGGCAGTCCGATGCGTAATTTGCCGCGAATCACCCAGCGCACTTGAAATTCTGCGTTTTGGTGTACGGGATATACAGTGCCGGGCATGTCGGTCCATTCGGACAGTTGATAGCCCTGCTGTGCCAGCGCGGCGCGTAATTCTTTACGAGACGGCGTCGTCTCTTTATTCCAGCGTGAGAGATACATGAAGAATGAGTTGAGGATAGCAATGAACCACGTTGTCCACAGCTCCAAACATAAAGATTATAACCTGTTCACTAGGGATGTCAAAGCATTTTTCACAAACAATCCGAACGCGCCCATGACACAATCGCACTCGCTGACGGCACCCGGTTTTGTTCAATTCCACCGCTAAAGTTCAGTGTGCAACGCGGTGGGACGGAACGAACGCGTCAGTCGTGGCTTGATTATTAACGCAGGAATGGCGAAATTGTTGCGCGCCTTTTGATACAATTTTCGATTGTATTCCAGCCAAAGAATGAAACACTCTCACCCGACAGTGGGTGAGAGTGTTTGTGTCAAGCACATTACCAAATCCACACTCGTCTCCGCGCCCGATTCCACCTCAAATTTACGTTCGCCTACCACCTCAAAACCATAACGTCTGTAAAATCTCTGTGCGCCGTGATTTTGTTCCCACACGTCAAGAAAAATACGCGGCGCGGCTTTCATGCACGGATGATTCAATGCCGCGTCCATCAACTGCGCGCCAAGGTTTTGATTTTGAAATTCGCGCAACACATACAATCTTCGCAACTCGTAATCGGTTGCCGCGTTCGCTCGTTCAAAATTACATTTTCCAAATTGCACATAGCCAATCATCCGTCCATCCTGTTCCGCGACGAAAAAAGTATCCACCTCCAACATGCGCGCAAAATTTTCCGCCGATAAATTTTTCTCCAGATGCGCGCGTAAATCGTCCACCCTCAGCGAGGCGCCAAACGCGTCCGCGTAGGTTTTTTGCGCGAGTTCGGCTAAGCCGCGCGCGTCATCTTGCACAGCCTGACGAAGCGACATACAAAGAGAATTCGACTATGCTTCTTCTTTCCTTTGCACATCTTGAAACGCGGCAGCCGCGACCTCAATCATGTCGTCCGTCGGTTCGCGCGTCGTCAGCGCTTGCAGCGCGAGCGACGGGCGCACCACAAACCAATCGAAAACAAAAATGTTGCGATGCTGCGAAGCAAAGCGAATCAATTCATAACTCACCGCTGCGACGAATGGAATCAACGCAATGCGCGACAACAGACGCAAGCCCAACGGCAAATCGCCGAGCGCGATAAAAAACAAAATCGAAATGACGACGACGGTGAGCAAAAAGCCCGTGCCGCAGCGCGGATGCTCTTTGGAAAATTTTTGAATCTCGGAGGGAATCAGATTCGCGCCGCCTTCGTACGCCGCAATCGTTTTGTGTTCCGCGCCGTGATACATGAACACGCGTTGAATTTCGGCAATTCGTCCAATCGCAATCAAATACGCGAGAAACAATCCTAGCCGAATCACCCCTTCGAGGATATTGTTCCAAAACGGCGTCACGCCAAAATTCCCAAGAAAATTCGCCACCAACACCGGCAGCGCGAAAAAAATCGCAAGCCCCAAGCCCAGCGAAATCGCCAGCGTCCCATAAATCGCGTTTTGCGAAAGACCGTCTTTGGATTTCGGACTTTCGCTTTCGGATTTCAGAGTTGCGGTCCCCACTGCTTTGTCGTTCGTCGTTCGTCGTTCGTCGTTCGTCTTTGGCTGTCCGTTCTCCTTTTCCGCCTCATCCGCCATCTGCACATTCGCCGCCCACATCAACATCCGCGTACCCAGCACCAGCGTGTCCCACAACAACGGCAGCGCGCGCAAAAAAGGCGTTTTGCTCCAAACACCCGCATAGATATTTTTTGGAATGGATTCACTCTTGAGTTCGATTTCGCCATTCGCGCGGCGCACCGCGCACGTCACAAAATTGCGCCCGCGCATCATTACGCCTTCCATGACCGCCTGCCCGCCGTACAAAATTTTTGGTTCTGCCACTTTTACCTCACCGCGCATGAAACAACCGGAATTTGCCGTACAAAATGTCTGACGATTCTATTACGGAATACGGAATACGCAACACTGATGCTAAAATCCTTTGCGTGGCACTCGATTACAGCGACGCGGTGCGCTGGTATTACTCGTTCGCGCGTTTTGATGCGCCCGCGCCTCCGCTCCCGGACATTCTCAAGCTCGCGCGTTTTCAAGAACTCTTGGCGCGGCTCGGCAATCCGCATCAGCAGTTTCCTTCTGTTCTCATCGCCGGAACCAAAGGCAAAGGTTCGACGGCGGCGCTCATTGAAAGTGTCTTGCGCACGGCGGGGTATCGCACGGGACTGTTCACCTCACCGCACTTGCATTCGTTTCGGGAACGCATTCGCGTCAACGGCGAACCGATTTCCAAACTGCATTTGGTGCAGGGCACAACCCTGTTGCAAACACATGCGGCAGACTTTGCACAAAACAAATTTTTTGAATGGGTGACGGCGCTTGCGTTCGATTATTTCGCAAGAATGCGTGTGGAAATTGCGGTGGTTGAGGTCGGACTCGGCGGACGGTTGGATTGCACGAATGTGTTGACGCCGCGTGTGTCCGTGATTACGCCGATTTCATTTGACCATGTCGAAATTCTCGGCGACACCCTGGAAAAAATCGCGTACGAAAAAGCGGGTATCATCAAAGAAAACGTCCCCGTCGTCGTCGCGCCGCAAGATCCGGAAGCGATGCGCGTGATGGAGACAGTTGCACGCGCGAAACATGCGCGGCTGAGCCATGTCGCAAACGACTGGACCTGGGAATTGCAAGGAACCACCTTCGAAGCCCAAGTCGTTCAAACACAAAAAAATCACGAGCCGGCGCAACTGTATCATTTGCCCTTGCTCGGTCCGCATCAACGCGTCAATCTGGTCACCGCGCTCGCGACGATTTACGCCTTGCGCGCGCAGGGCTGGAAAATCGCGCAAGGCGCGGTCACACGCGGCATCGAACGCGCGCCCTGGAAAGGACGCTTTGAAATTCTCGCACGTCCTGCCGCGCAGACGCAAAACAGCGATGCGTTCGTTGAAGCACTGCACGGCGAAACCTACGTCGTCGCGGACGGCGCGCACAACCGTGCCTCCGCGCACGAGCTCGTCCGCACGCTCGACGAAGTGTTCCCGAATGTGCCCGTGCATTTCATCTTTGGTGCATCGGCGGACAAAGACATACGCGGCATGTTGGAGGAACTCGTGCCGCGCGCCGCATCGCTCACGGTCACGCAATCGCGCCACGCGCGCGCCGCCGCGCCCGCTGTCCTCGCGCGCCTCGCGTCGCCGTTTCTCGTTTCTATCCACACCGCGCAAACGCTGGTAGAAGCACTGCTGCGCGCCAAACATCTCGCTGCCGCCGGTGATGTCCTTTGCATTAGCGGTTCACTGTTCATCGTCGCCGAAGCCCGCGCGGAACTGCTGCAATTGAAAAATGAACAAGAGGTGTGAATTACGAATTTTGAATTTGTAACTTATAATTTCAACCATGCAACTCGGAATCATCGGACTTCCTCTTTCGGGCAAGACAACGATTTTTAACGCGCTCACACGCGGACATGCCGACGTAGCCAATTTCGCGTCGGGCAAATTGCAAGTGCATACCGCGAGCGTTCAGGTCCCCGACCCCCGCGTGGACGTATTGACGAAAATGTTCAACCCGCGCAAAACGGTCTACGCGCAAGTGCAATACAACGACATTGCAGGACTTCAACGCGGCATCGGCGAAAAAGGCGGCATGGATGGAAATTTACTCAACCAGATTGTCCAGAACGACGCGCTCGTGCATATCGTCCGCGCGTTTCAAGACGACAACGTGCCGCATCTCGAAGGCAGCATCCATCCCGCGCGCGATTTGGAAACTCTGGATACGGAATTGATTCTCTCCGATTTGGGTGTGGTGGAACGGCGCATCGAACGTTTGAAAACGTCATTGGGCAAAGGCGGCACCACGCCGCAAGAGAAAGAAGCGTTCCAAAAAGAACTCGCGCAGTTGGAACATTTCCAAAAGGTGTTGGAGGGGGGGGGGCTTTTGCGTGACCTCGAACTCTCGCCTGCGGAATTGAAGCCGCTCAAATCGCTCGCGCTCACGACATTGAAACCCACGCTCGTCATCATCAACACCGACGAAGCGACGGGCGACAAACCACTTGCGGATATTTCCTACAATCACAAACAAACGCAATTCGTCGCGCTGCAAGGCAGAGTAGAAATGGAACTCGCGCAAATGTCCGAAGAGGACGCGCAAATGTTTTTGCAAGAATTTGGGATTGCCGAACCCTCGCTCCCGCGTGTGATTCGTCATTCCTATCAACTGCTCGGCTTGCAATCGTTTTTCACCGTCGGCGAAGACGAAGTGCGCGCGTGGACGATTCCTGTTGGCGCGACGGCGGTGGAAGCAGCCGGCGCGATTCACACCGATTTGGCAAAAGGGTTTGTGCGCGCCGAAGTCGTGAGTTACGAGAATTTGCTCAAAGCGGGGGGGATGAACGAAGCAAAAACCGCAGGGACGTTGCGTTTAGAAGGCAAAGAGTACATCGTCAAAGACGGCGATATTGTGCATATTCGGTCTTCGATTTGAGCGAGAGCAATGGAGAAAAAGAGAGATGGAGTGAACATACGCTCCATCTCTCTTTCTCTCTTGCACTCTGTCATTTTTCTGCCGCCGCTGCTTTTTCGGCTCAAGGCAGCTTTTCCGCCAAAACACATTTCAACACTCCGCGTTCCTCGTATTCAAATTCCGGCAGCAGCGGACTCGAATCCGTAAAACACACCGCGCGTCCTTCCGCAAAGGTCACGCGAACAATTTCGCGCGCGCGTTGATGCGCGTCTCTCACCGCGTCGGGGGACGCGAACTGGACTTCACTCATAATCCGCCGCAAACTGTCGTAATACCAATCAAACTGTAACAACCCTTGACTCACAACCACCGAACGCGCGCCCTCGTACGCAATCGCGTGACGATAATACCAAATCGAAAACAATGCTTCGTCGCCGTCGGCAAACAGCACCGCATCCACAGGCAGTCCTTGAAAATTTTGTTTGGCGTACTCAAACGCGGCGCGGTCTTGCGAAAGATCCATTGCCGCATAATTGGTGACAAAATTGTACGCGGGCAGCAACGCAAACAACGCAATCGCCGCGCCGCGCAATAATTTATCATCACCCGCCCATTGCAAAACTTTCAACACGCCATACACGAGCCACAACAGCGCGATCGCGAACGCGGGCAGCAGATACAAAAACGAATCGCGCGACGCGTACACAACCGCGTATGCCACAATCGGCGCAAACATGGAGAGCAGCGCAAAAAAAATGCGCCGTCGCGCGAGTGCCATTTGCACCGCGCCCCACACGCTCAATGCCACACCGACGATGGTGAATTGTTCGAGCAGCGAACGCGCGGCAAACGCCAAACGACTCACCACTTCCGCGCTGTCCACAGCAAACAAGTACGGACGATACAGCTGCGCGGTCACCAACCACACAAATCGGTCAAGGGTAACAGGGTCTCCCCATTTCACCGGCGGATTCGGCAACGCCGCAAACGGCAAATACAAATAAAAGAGCAGCGGCGCGACCAAGAAAAAAATTGCGCGCCACTCTTGCCGCGTCGGCTGCAAGGCAAGCCACGCGCCCGGAAGCAACAGCACAATCGAAAGATGGTGCGCCATCCCCAAGCCGAACGCAAGCGCCGCGACGTACACCCGGCGCGAATTGTGTGTAACGCAACTCCACAAAATCAACGCGACAAAAAATAAATTCAGCGCATACACTTCGGGAACAATCGCCTGTGACCAGACCAACGGCGCGAACGCGAATGCCAGCGCGGCGAGTGGCGGAATGAGCTCACCCCCCACCCCTCTCCTAAAATCAGGAGAGGGGATTGGGGTGAGGTTCGCTCCCGCGCGCGCCAACACAAACACTGCCGCGCTCATCAGCAACGCGGAAAAAATCGCGACACCGTGCGCGGGTTCGACAAACGGAACTTGTGCAATCAAAGACCCATTGCGCGCAAAGAAAAACGCGAGGAGCGTGTACAGCGGATACCCCGGCGGATGCGGAATGCCGTACACAAATGCCGCCGTCACCAAATCGCCGCTGTCCGCGCCGTTGTGCCGCCACGTGACTGTATGCGTGAGCGTGAGGGCGTACCCAATGAGCGCGACGAGTGCAACACCGAGCGCGCCAAGGCGTCCCAGACGTTTTTGATTCATCAATCTCGTGCCTCGAAAAAAAATGGCGACCGTTCGCCAATTTTTTTGCGGGGAAATTATTTGTCTCCGTTGCGCATCGCGTCGGACAGGGCAACGCCTTGCGTCAACAACTCTTGCACCAACTGCGGCGAACGCGCTTCCGAGTACACACGCAGCACCGGTTCCGTTCCCGACGGACGAATCAACAACCAGCTGCTGTCGTCGAAAAGATATTTCACACCATCGCGGTCATTCACGGAAACCACGTGCAGCCCCGCCATCGTCGCGGGTGCGTCGTTTTTCAAACGCGCGACCAGTTCATTTTTTGAAAACGGTTTCGTGCGTAAATCGCGCCGCGCGTAATAGAACGCGCCCAACTCGTCGCGCAATTCGTCGCACAAGTCGCGCAGACCTTTGGTATAGTGCGACATCATTTCCATCAACAGCAAGCCCATCAAAATCCCGTCGCCCATCGGCACATGTCCGCGAATCGTGATACCGCCGCTCTCTTCACCGCCCATCAAAACATCATGCGCTTCCATCAAGTCGGCAATGTGATTAAAGCCAACGGGTGTTTCGTGCAGCGGCAGCACGTATTTTTCCGCGAGCAAATTAATCATTTGCGTCGTCGAAATGGTTTTCACCACCGCGCCGCGCATCTGTCGCACATCGAGCAAATACCGCAGCGTCAACGCAAAAATAAAATGCGGGTCAATAAAATTTCCCGTTTCATCCACCGCGCCGATGCGGTCCGCGTCACCGTCCGTTGCAAGACCGATATCCGAGTGATGGTCACGCACAGCCGCCATCAACGCGAACAGATATTTTTCAATGGGTTCGGGATGAATGCCGCCAAAGCCCGGATTCATCTCGCCGCGAATTTCCAGTGTCTCGCAGCCCGCCGCCGTGAGAATCGAACGCAGATAACTTCGCCCTGCGCCGTACATCGGGTCTGTCACCACGCGCCACTGCCCCTGCCCGATTGTTTGGAGATTCACCAAGGTTTGAATGTGCTGGAAATAGAGCGGAAAGAAATTCGTGCGTGTGATGAACCCCGCCTGCGACGCGTCGTCATACGCACGCGTTTTGGGTGTACCAACCACGCGCAATTTTTCTTCGACGCGTTTTGTTTCACTGTTGGACGCGGATGCGCCGTTTGAACTCTTGAGTTTGATTCCACTGTAGCGGGGCGGATTGTGACTCGCCGTAATCATAATGCCCGCCTGCGCATTTAACGCGCGCACTGCATAGGAAACGACAGGTGTCGGACAATCCGCACGCGAAAGAATCACGCGCAAATCATTTGCTGCCACCACTTCGCTCACTGCCACCGCAAAACGGTCTGAAAGAAAACGCGTATCAAAACCAATCACCACGGGCGCGTGGGAGTGATTGTCTTGAAGATATTCCGCGATGGCTTGCGCGACGATGCGTACGTTTTCAAATGTGAATTCTTCGCCGATGACGGCACGCCAGCCGTCCGTGCCAAAATGAATGGGCATGAGTTTCCTTTACGTTTAGATTTTGCATTTTGAATTTTGCATTTCGCTTTTCGATTGCCGATACGCGATTTCCTGCTCTCTATTCGCTGAAATAAATTTCGATTGTCGTGTCATTCCACAACGTCTCTTGAAATTCTAAAACGTTTTCTCCGCGCCGCGTGAACGCATGTGATGCGCCGCGCACAAAAGCAGTACGCGGAAGTTCGACGCGTACGGTCAGCGGTGTCGCGTGCGCGCCTGCTTGCTGCTGTACCGTGAACGCATACGTGTTGTTTTGGAGCAAACGCGCGGGCAACGCATAGTCGAATTGAACCGATTGCATCGTATTGCGCGGTATGATGGCATAACCGCCGAACGCTGTAACCCTTTCTACATCGTCCGCGATACCGGCATCGCTCACACCATTTGCAGAAATCAATGTACTGCCGCGCGGCACAAGCACGCGGACATAATTCCAGTAGCAGCTCTGTTCCATACTCGCGTATGTCGAATCTTTGTGCTGTTTCAACAAATCACATTCGCCCTCTGCCGCGCGCGAAGGATTTGTGTAGGTGATTTCGATGGTTGCGGTATTGTCGTTCAAGTTCACTTGATAAAAAATTTCGCGTGTGACGCGCGCGTTCACCTTGTTGAAACCAACATTCGAATCCACGACGAACAAATAATCTTGCCCGCCTGTTTCGATTGCGCCGCCCCACCCCGCATCCAAAATCGCTTGCTGCGCGTCTGCGTCATTCAAATAAATCTGCACGGATTTTTCGCGCAGCCCGCGCCACACGGCTTGCGCGAGCGCGTTCGTTTTTACCTCGCCCGCGCGGAATTGCCCCAACATCGCGTTCATCAATTCCGACAAAAAATTTTTGCGGTCATTTTTGAACCACGCCGCGCTCATGTCGCCGGGCGGCATCGGCTGCCAACTCGCTTTTAACAACGACAGCACATTGTTTTGCGAGAGGGGCTGCCCGTCCAATTCCACATTCAACGCCTGCACCAAACGCGGCAAAAAGCGCGTGTCCACCGCAATGACGCCGTCCGTCTTGACTTGGCGGTCATTTTCGTACATGGCTTGAGCGACGCGCGCGCTCGTCGGAAAATCGGCATACCAATTGGAATCACGCAAGAGCCACTGCGACGCCCACATGTATTTTTGCAGCGGGGCGGGGGGGGGTGAATGAATCAGCGACAAATCATCGGCGGCAAAACTATCCCCAAACCAAACAACAGAGATTTCGCCGCGTTCGACGCGCAAGACCCCCACCGCGCTGATAAAGCCGCCCGTGGCGCGCAGTTCGTCGTTGTTTTGTGCAAGAACGAGATAATGACGCGGCGCGTCATCGCCGAGTACTCTCGGCGCGTGTTGCAACAAACGCAACGCCGCATCCCACTCCCTCACCGCGCGGTCAATCGTTCGCAGAACAGAGTGTGCGTGGGGCGACAAATCGCGTTGGTCAATCTTGGTGCGCGCGTCTTGAACGCGTGTGACTGCGCGGTGCGCGTGTTCAATTTGTGCGGCGTTTGCGCGCGCAAATTCCATCAGCGCGGGACCGAACGAATCGGGCGCGGTGCGATTCTGGTTCAGCGCGTCATAAAGCGCCAACGTTGGCGCGGCGGCAATGAACAATTCATCCGCGAGCGCGGCAAACTTTTCTGCTTGCGCGAAATCACCGCCGTAATGAGGCAGCCACGCGAGCTGCGACGCGCCGGCGAGGGACGGCGCGAGTTCGACACGCCACGCACGCGCGGCGCGAATCACTGCGCGCGCGGCATTCGTGAGGTTTGATTCATCCGTCGCGAGCGCGTTTTGCAGCGCGTTTAGATCGCGCCACGTTTCGAATGCGAGCCATGCCGTGCGCGGAGCAACAGAGTGGAGGAAAACGAGCAAGAGGAAACCGAACGCGAGAAAAATTTTTCGCAAGAAAAACATCGGCTGGATTATAATGACTAAAGTCGTTATTACAATTCTGTAACGTGGGTTATAATCGGACGCCTGTTCTATGAAAATCATTTTGGCATCCGCATCACCGCGCCGCCGCGAACTTTTGAAATGGCTCAACATTGAATTTAAAAGTGTTTCGACGGATGTGAACGAAGCGCGCATTGAAAAGGAAAGCGCGCCCGCAATGGTGGAACGGTTGTCGCACTCGAAAGCGACCACCGCGCACGAAAATGTTCCCGACGCGTTGATTGTTGCAGCGGATACCGATGTGGAATTGGTTGCTGCTGATGGCAGCTGCGCGATTTTGGGAAAACCGCGCAGTGCCAAAGAAGCGCGCGAAATGTTGCACGCGCTGCGCGGGCGCGCGCACAATGTTTTTACGGGATTTACAATTGCAAAAGACGAGAACCGCGAAACGGAATTGGTTCACTCGCGCGTGTTCATGCGCGACTATTCGGATGCAGAAATAGAAAGGTATATTGCAAGCGGCGACCCGTTTGACAAAGCAGCGGGCTATGCGGTCCAGCACGAAGGTTTTCGTCCCGTTGCGCGCGTGGACGGCTGTTTTGCAAATGTGATGGGACTCCCGTTGTGCCGCCTCTATCACGCGCTCGCGCGCCATATCGCAATGCCCGCGCCGCGTTTGGAATGTATCGCGCATCCCGAAGAAAATTGTAGTGTGGAAAAATTGGTGATGGATGGAAAGAGCTATCAGTAATCGGCAAGCAGTCTTCCGTAATGGCACTGCTTCCTGAAGACTGAACGCCGAATACTGCCTATGAATTTACTCTCGCAGCTGAATCCCGCGCAGCGACAAGCGGTCGAAATCGTTGACGGACCCGTTCTCGTGCTTGCGGGTCCCGGCAGCGGCAAGACGCGCGTGTTGACGTATCGCATCGCATACTTGCTCGAAGAAATTCGTTTGCCCCCGTACAACATTCTCGCGGTCACATTCACAAACAAAGCCGCGCGCGAAATGCGAGAACGTTTGCAGCATTTGGTCGGCGAAGAAAAATTGCGCGACTTGGCAATCGGCACATTTCACGCGATTTGCGCGCGCTTTTTGCGCCGCGACGGTGAGGCGGTGGGACTCGCGCCCGGTTTCGTGATTTTCGACGACGACGACCAATCGAAATTGATTCAAGAAATTGTGCGCGAACAAAATATCAACGACAAAGTGTATCGTCCGGGACAGGTTCTCGCCGCGATTTCCAAAGCAAAAAATGAATTGATTGGACCGGACGAGTACGTTCCCGCGACGTACTGGCACGAAGCGATTGGGCGCATTTACAAACGTTATCAACAAAAATTGCTCGAAAACAACGCGGTGGATTTTGACGATTTGCTTTTGCACACTGTTCAACTGCTGCGCGACCATCCGAACCATCTCGCCAAGTATCAGCGCCGATATGTGTATTTGCATGTGGACGAATTTCAAGACACGAACATGGCGCAGTATTTGATTGTGAAATTGTTGGCGGGGAAATATAGAAATATCTTTTGCGTGGGTGACGAAGACCAATGTCTGCCGCCGGGGACGCTGCTGCAAACAGAACACGGCGCGCGCCCAATTGAAAAAATCCGCGTGAGTGATGCGGTAACGGTTGCGGCGGGACGCGGGCGTACGACGCAAATGCGCGTCCAGAAAACGCATCGTCAAAAGTACAACGGTAAACTGGTTACGATAGAAACGGAACGCGGGCATACCTTGCGCGCCACACCGAATCATGTTTTGTTTGCCCGGCTCGGAGTGCGTCAAGATATTCATTACGTCTATTTGATGTATCGCAATGATCGCGGCTATCGCATCGGTATCGTGCAAGGTTCACGCGCGGACGGCAGACACAATGAACCCTTCAGTGGTCTGATGATTCGGGGTAATCAAGAAAAAGCCGACAAACTTTGGATTTTGCGCGTGTGTTTCAGCAAGGCGGAGGCGCAATATTACGAACAGTATTTTGCCTTTACGTACGGTATTCCAATGACCGTGTTTTTTACCACCGGGCGGAAAATGCAATTGGATGAAGAACGCATTGCAGAATTATACAAAAGTATTGATACCCGCAAACGCGCGCAAGAGTTGATGCAGGACTTGCGAATCTTTCTTGAATTTCCGCATCATCGTCCCAAAGGAATTGCCGGCGCGCGCTTACCTGACCGCATTGCGATTCAACTTCGCATGTTTGGAGATACGCGTCGAACAGATTCAAGTCCTTGGAACGCCCATCGCGTAAGTTTAAATACCAGTGACCGCAGGCTAGAGTCAACTTTGCAGGCACAAGGCAATCACACACGCGCAGGAAGAAGGCAAACATGGCGAATTGAAAAATCGAATTTGGATTATGCGCAGGCAGATGCCTTTGCCCGAGAACTTGCGACGCAAGGTGGCAACCTTGAGTTAGCGCGTTATGCATTTCTGACCGATAAACGGTCTGCCGCGGGGATTGCGACCAGTTATGATTTGCATCCTGCAAGCCACATCCATCCCACAATGATTTTGCCTGTCATGGAAAACGGCAAAATTGTTGAAGATAGTGTTGCGCGCGTAAGTTGGGAAGACTATCAAGGTTACGTGTACGACCTCGACATTCCGCACGTTCACAACTATATCGCAAACGGCATCGTCGTACACAATTCAATTTACGCGTGGCGCGGCGCAGACTATCGCAACGTGACGCGGTTTCGCGAAGATTTTCCCGACGCGAAAATTTTTCTGCTGGAACAAAATTATCGTTCGACGCAGACGATTCTCGATGTCGCGCACGCGGTCATTCGGCGCAATCCGACGCGCACGGACAAAAAATTGTGGACGGAAAATGCGCGCGGGATTCCGATTGAGATTCTCGAAGCGTACGATGACCGTGAAGAGCCGCAGCTTGTCGCGCAGGAAATCAATCGCCTCATCGCGCAAGGCAAATACAAGCCGAAAGATTTCGCGGTGTTTTATCGCACGCGCGCACAATCGCGTATTTTGGGCGAAGAATTTTTTCGGCGCGGCATTCCGTACAAAGTCATCGGCGCGCGCGGCTTTTACGAATTGCGCGAAGTCAAAGACTTGTTGGCGTATTTGCGGCTCTTGCACAATCCCCGCGATACGGTTTCGTTCAATCGCATTTTGAATGTGCCGACGCGCGGCATCGGCAAACGCACCCAAGAAGATTTGGTCAAGGTCGCGGGCAGGTTGGGCGTGACGCCCGTCGTCGCGCTCAAGCTGTTAAAAGAACAAGCGGCAGACGTTCCGAAAGAACAAGACGAGTTTCGCTATTTTGACACACGGGCGCGACGTTCGCTGATTGCGTTTTATGATTTGATGGTGGAATTGAACGCGCTCAAGGACGAGTTGACGCTGACGCAATTGTTTGATGCGCTCGTGGAAAAAATTGGGTACGCCGAGTACGTCAAGGACGGAACGCGCGAAGGCGAAGACCGCTGGAACAATGTTCAGGAGTTGCGAAACGCGACGTACGAACACAGCGCGCTGGACCCCGCTGCCGCGCTCGCGGAATTTTTGGAAACTGCCGCGCTTGTTTCCGATGTGGACGCGCACGATGCAAACGAAGGCGTTGTGGTGTTGATGACGCTGCACATGGCGAAAGGGTTGGAATTTCCTGTCGTATTTATTACGGGCATGGAGGAGGGAATTTTTCCGCATTCGCGTTCGTTTGACGAACCGCGCGAGATGGAAGAAGAACGCCGCCTCGCGTATGTGGGCATTACGCGCGCCAAAGAAAAATTGTATTTGATGTATGCGTTCCGCCGTTCGAGTTTTGGCAATGTTTCCGAGCCAAGTGAGCCGTCGCGTTTTCTTGCCGACATTCCGCGCGAACATGTGAAAACCAAAAGCGGCGAAAAACGCAACACGTACGATGATTTCTTGAACGCGAAAAAATATAAAGAGCAAACGACGTGGGGTGCGACAGACGACAGAGCGCGTAAAAAAGCAGAAACGCCATCCGCCGTCCGCCGTCCTTCGTCCTCCGTCGTTCGTCATTCGTCACAGGAAAAGGACGATGATGACGATGCAAGCGAAACGCGTCCACTCGGCAAACCGCGCGCATCGTTCAAAGAACGTCTGCAACCTTCGCGCAATACCGAATGGAACGCGGGCGACAAAGTGACGCATCCCACCTTTGGCGAAGGTGTGATTGTTTCGTCAAAAATTGTGGGACAGGACGAAGAACTCCAGGTCGCCTTTGAAGGCGCGGGCGTGAAGCGTTTGCTTGCGGCGTATGCGAAATTGACGCGACGATAAAAGAAAACCGCCACCTCATTCGGTGGCGGTTTCGCTTTAGTTCGCCGCGAAGTTTTTTATCAATTCGCGTATGAACGTGATGCCTTGAAAATAATCCGCGACGCGAATGTTTTCGTTGGGCGCGTGCCCGCGCGAATCAGGATACCCCGCGCCCGCGCTCACGGCTGGAATGTTCAACTGTTGACACAAATCGTACATCGGTCCACTACCCGCCGCCGTCGGAAAGACAACCGCTTCGCGTCCGTACGTCGCGCGCGCTGCCGCTTGTGCCGCCTTCACAATGTCGCTGTCGAGCGGCGAACGCGCCACATGTTCACCCGTTTCGGTCAAATGAATTTCAATATCTTGAAAGCCGTGCGCGTCGAGATGTTGGCGTAACAATTTCAAAATCGCGTCGGGTGTTTGGTCGGGGACGAGACGAAAGTCCAATTTTACGAACGCGTGGTTCGGCAAAACGGTCTTGCCGCCGGGTCCCGTGTAACCCGAATGCAAGCCGCAAATCGTCACCGTCGGCGTAAAGTACAATTTTTTCACCGCGTCGAAATCGCGCACGCCGTTGATAAATTGCTTGATGCCGTATTTTTCCAATTCGAGATTCGTGTCAAAGGGAATGTGAGAGGCGGCTTCGAGTTCGAGCGCGTTTGGCTCGCGCACCGTTTCCGCGTACCCGTCAATCGTAATTTCATCGCGTTCATTTTTCAAGGTGGACAATGCCCACACCAAACGCCACGCGGGATTTTCGACAATGCTCGCCGCGCCGGAATGCAAATCGCGATTCGCGCCGTGCGCGTGCAATTCCACATAGACGATGCCTTTCAAGCCACAAATGAGCATCGGATTTTCGTGCGAATCTTTTGCGCCAAATTCCCACAAGCAGCCGTCCGCGCCCGCGATGAGCGCGCGATTCGCCGCGACAAATTTTCCGAGATTCGGGCTGCCGATTTCTTCTTCGCCCTCGATGACCCATTTGATTTTCAACGGGAGCGCGCCTTCGGTGGCGAGCCAGCTTTCGACGGCTTGCATGCGGAGCAGCGTATCGCTCTTGTTGTCCGCGACGCCGCGCGCGTAAAATTTTCCGTCGCGGATTTCCGGTTCCCACGGCGGCGAATCCCATAACTCGAACGGTTCCGGCGGCTGCACGTCGTAATGGTCATAAATCAACAATGTTTTTGCGCCGTCGCCGATTTCACCGTACACGACAGGAAATCCGCCTTCGACAGGAATCAATTTCGTCTGCGCGCCCAATTTTTCCAAACGCGCCTTGACCTTGTGCGCCATCTCTGTCATGCCCAACTTTTGCGCGGCAACACTGGGCTGTGAGGTGAAATCTTTTAATTCATTCAAAAAACGTTCGCGGTTTTGTTCGACGTACTCGTGAAAGGTCGCCATCGCTGCTCCTTGGTCGGCATTGAGCATTGAGCGCCGAGTCATGAGTGAAATCAAACAATTTCTACTCATCGCTCATTGCGCGTTACTCGTTGCCTATTACATGGCGACTGCAAAGTCCCTTGACAAGGAGGTGTCATTTCGAACGGCGTGAGAAATCTCGCCTGCCGCGCGTAGTGAGATTTCTCGCATTCGCTCGAAATGACAGTTAACGCGACTTTGCAGTTGCCCTGTTGCCTATTATAACGCCTCTTGCGCTAAATCTGTTTTTCGATTAAATTACTCCCGATTCATGATGAATCAACACCCAACGCTCCGCCCGCGACACGGTGTTTCTGCCTTTGTCGCAATTCTTGTTTCTCTTTTTCTCCTGCTCCTTGCCCTGACTGCAAACCCCGCGCCCTCCTCGATTGCGCGCGCCCAAACGCCCCACGCGGATTTGGAATTGTCCGCCGCGTTTCCATCCACCGCATTGGCGAACGGCGAAACTTTTTCCTACACGTACACTATCAAGAATGACGGTCCCGCAACGGCGACGCGCGTCGTTTTGAATGCGCGCGCGCCGAAAGGCGTAACAATCACATCCACCGAACTCGCGCGTGGCAAATGTACGATTGTCAATGGCGGGCGCGTGGCGCGCTGCGCGTTTGCGCGACTCAAGCCCGGTGATTCCATCAGCATTGCCCTTTACGCGCGCGCAGAGACGAATCAAGCCGCGTTGAAATTTCAGGC
>CALMZO010000387.1 GCA_937870825.1 uncultured Chloroflexota bacterium
TTGTGATGCTTGGACTCGTGATTGACGGCGGGTTTATGTATCAGCAATACCGCGCGGCGCAGACGACGGTTGAGGCAGCGGCGCAAGTGGCAAGTCACGAAATTGACGCGAATTACTTTCACACGACGAGCCAAATCGTTTTGGAGCGCAACAAAGCTGCGAGAATCGCGCAGCAATTCATCAATTTGAACAAGAGCCAATATCTGGTGAAAACAAAAATTACTGTTGAGCCGCGACGCATTACGGTTTGGGGGATGGCAAAAATTCCCACCATCTTTTTCAGAATCTTTGGCGTATCCGAACTCGTGGTCACGGTGAGTGGCAAGGGCTATCCGGCGTTCGGAATCAATCAGGAAGGAGAGTGAGTATGCACTTGGTCGAACTGTTAATGCAACACAATTCGTTGAGTGGTCGCAAGCACATTACGCCGCTAGGCTGGATTCTTGGCTTCATCGTCGCGTTGTTCCTCGGCGCTCTCGCGTTTGGCTGGTATCGTCAAATCACGCGCAACGTGAACGCGATGGAAACAATATCGTCGGTCGTAATGGTGCAAGTGGATGAAACGCCAGTGCCAACAAGTATTCTGACACCATCTGCGAAGAATGACGCGCCAAACTGGAATGTCAAAATTATCCAAACTCCGCTCGGCGTGGATATGGTAGAAGCGCCGCGCGAGGTGACAGAGCAAGTACTGAAAAATTATGACGAGGCGCTTGATGATTGGGACGCGCACAAGTTCGACCTTGAGTATTTGAAGACGCGCGCGCCCGAATACTTTATCGGCAAGCAATTGTCGCGGATGCAAGGCATGTTGAATTGGATGAAGCAAGAAGGACGCGCGATTGCGTTGCGCGAGTACGAACTGTTGCCGCTCGAGCGCAGTGTTCAATACGCGCCGAACGGAACGCAGACGTTTTTGATTGAATACATCGCGGCGGGCAAGACCTACGAATACGATTTGAATTCGCGCGAAAGGATTGACGAACAAGAATTGCCTGACCGCATCGTGATGACCGAGTTGAGCTACGACGCGGACGCGAAACGCTGGAAGATTTCGCGCATCGCGCTGGCGATGGATTTCAACACCAAGCAAGTTTTGTGGCAAGACCAATGACCAAACACGCAAACGGAAAGGAACAAAGTATGCAAGCAATCTCACGTTTTCAAAATCTCGCATTGTGGTTCAACGCACACAAGTTTGTCGTCACGTTGCCACTCGCGCTCGGTGTCTTTGTGATGCTATTTCTTTCATCGGCGAGCAGCACGTGCGCGCAAGGAAATTGTCCTGTTGGCACACACGGCGAATGTACGTTGCTGCCGAGTGGAAAAATCAAATGCTACTGCGAAGGTTCTGGCGGCGGCGGTGGTGGTGGTTCTGGTCAAACGCCCTCACCGGGCGGTGGCGGCGGTGGCAGTCAAACCGTCAACGTCACGGTCGGCGCGTCGTGTGTTTATATGCCGGATGGACCGACGGGCTTTGGACATCTGAATGTGATGATTACGTCCGGGCGCTGCAAGGACGACTATTACAACATTTGGATTTGGTACATGGACGTGTGCGATTGGAGGACGGGTGCGTGTAATGTCAAGATGCCCGTGTTCATTGTGTCCTGCGCGCAAGGTTGCAAGAAGCAGGTGAATGAGCCAGGAGAAACACCTTGTACAGAATTCCGATTTAGCGGAACATCGCTGGAATGTAATCTGAATTGGATTACGCGGGCGCGCGCGACAATTCCTCCGGTTCAAACGCTTTACAGTCCGTATCCGCGCGGGCTGAATCGTGACCCGATGGCGTTCATTGCGACAGGGTTGACAACGCAGGATTGGCAATGTAGTCGCGCAATTGATGGATGGGACCCGTTGACGTGGAGTGAAAACGAAGATTACGCGGATTTCCATTTTTGCCTGCGCTGGCGTCAAGTCGCACCGCCCGCGCCCCAAGAATCGCGCAACTCGGATTATGGCGGCTATGACCCCGCGCCCGCGTGGGCGGATTGGGACTGGGATGAGCGTGCCTGGGGAAATCCGAAACAATCTTCCTCCGCGGGACCCATTATCAATCACACCTACGAAACCTCATCGGCAGATGACGACAAGGGTTATGGCTATGAACGCAAACCGCGCAATGGTCCTGACAATCGCCCATCCTATCAAGTCCGCGTGACGACGTACTGGATTGTGGAATGGAACATGCGTTGGAAAGTGCGGCATTGCAGACCTGACCCGGATGAGAATCCAAACAATACATGCAAAGGGCAATCCAAGATGATAGAGTTTTGGATGGAGCATGAAGATGGACCGCATGGGCTCGATTTGCGGCATCCCGATATCGGCAACGCGCATTATTGGACAAGCAGCAATTCCATTCTGGCGCCCGATGGACGCAAGATGGATGTGCTACCGGTTCCGGTGATTGAAGTTCAGGGTGTTCAACCAAAATAAACAAGGAGGAAGGTATGAGTCGGCGTATCTCAATCTTGATTGCAGTCATTGCCTTGTTGGTGGGCGGTGTGTCCGCCTGTGGGTTATTTCGTTATGGCGCGCCGTACACCCAATCGGTCAATCTGGTGGTGCCTGCAAAAGAAATTCCACCGTACACCATCATTACACCAGACATGCTGCAAGAACGCGCGTTTCCACAAGCGATGTCGCAAGCGCAAGTCTATCGCTCGGTGGATGAAGTGATTGGAAATCTGACGACGACAACGCTTGTTCCCGAACAACTCATTTATGTCCATCAACTCGTCGCGCCGCAACAATTTCACTTGACCCGTGATGAGACACTCGAAGTCGTTTCCTTTCCAATCAAAACCGAACAAGCCGTTGGCGCGCAATTGCGAATCGGACAGCGCGTGAATGTGTACTACCCCGCCGCGCAGTCGAACGCTCTCGGTTCTGAACTCGTCGTGTCCAATGTTCGCAACACTTCCGATGGTTACTTGACTTTGACCGTTGCTGCGCCGCCGGATGTGGTGCGTGGAATTATTCAATCCGGCGCGAACGCGCGAGATTCATTGTGGGTGACGCTCGCGCCGCTGCAGACGCAAGTTACAGCGCAACGCTGATTGTACGGTGTACAAAAATTTTGTACACCGTACAAAAGAAATTCGCATGAATGTTACCGCGTGGTTGTGGCTCTCTGTTACGTCTATCGGTTTGGGTTTCGCTCTGGCAACGTGGATGTTTCTCCAGAACTTGGTCAAGCGTTTCACCGCGATACGCGCAACCCGTTCTTTACACATCAACAATGTAATTGTGCCTGTTCATTTTAACGCGAGCGACTGGATTCCATACGCGGCACTCGGGATTGGATTTCTCTTGGCGTTCAAGTTGGCTTGGGATGGCGCGTGGATTCTCGCGTCGTGTCTATTGTTTGCGGGACTGATGCTCATTGAACCA
>CALMZO010000388.1 GCA_937870825.1 uncultured Chloroflexota bacterium
GAAATCGGAATGCGAATGGAAATGGTGACGCGCAAGATTCGCGAAGAAGATGGCGAACGCGGCTTGCTCGTATACGGATACAAATTCAGAATTAGCAGTGACAAAAAATAATTAAAAAAACCGCGATGCAAACGCATCGCGGTTTTTTTATTCAAGAATTATGCTGCACAACGCTTCAGATTGGTTGACCTCTACGGCGTTGCCGATTTGTTTGACGATTTTTTCGCGGTTGCCCGCGAATTTGTATTTATCTGTAAAGCCCATGGCGCGCGCTAATTCTTGGGGTGTGAGCATCCGAAAACGAATGTCAAGTATCGCATTATTCCACTGCGGAACGACGAGCGCGAATTTATCTTTCGCCGTCTGCGTCGGCAAAGGGTCATTCACAGATGCAGTCCCGCCTCCTGTGCCATAGTACTTGATGAGATATGGTTCGGCAATGCCAAAACGATTGCCGGTGTCGAGGGTAGGAATTGGTTCATCAACGCTGTGTGTGCGTTTTTCATGTCCGTTGCCGCCGTGATAGGCGACAAGGTACGGCTCTACCACAGCCATTACGTCCGCGCCGGTTTGAGTTGGCAGTGGTTTCTCGATGGAATGAGAGCGCAAATCGTTTTTGCCGTGATTGACAGGAATGAGAAACGGTTCCACCAAAGCGATCGCACCGTCGGCGGCGATGGTCGGCAGCGGTTGTTTCGTGCTGCGCGGGCGTGATTGGGATTGTTGTCCGAGTACAAATGGTTCAATCAATGCCATCGCCGGTTCTGTGGTGATTGCCTGCATTGGCTCATTCACGGATGCGCCGCGCAAGTAACCGTCATTGCCGCCGCGAATGTTCAAGATGAACGGCTCGGCGAGATATTCGTGATTCCCACCTGTGATGGTGTGGGTAGGTTCGTCTATACTTCGGATTGATGAATGCAACGCGTCTTGGGATGTTCCGCGCAGTGAGACGAGAAACGGCTGGATGATGGCTTTGTGGTTTTCTCCAAGAATGGTCGGGATGGGCACTTCAACCGAACGCGCCGCGCCCTGCCCGATGGGTCCGCCTGCGCCGATGATGAACGCTCCGCCGGAAAATTTTTGCAAGCCCGCATAAATTCGTTTCAGCGTGTTCGGTGAGAGCGGTTTTTTGCGATTGAAAATGCTCTCGCCTTTTTTGTCCCAATCAATGATTTCCCGTGCCGAGCGATATTTTTTTGTCCGGCGAAACATGTCCGAACGTCCGTCAGGTGTATGGGTTGGCTCTGGAAAGCGCACGGACTTGCGTCCTTTGTGCGCGATGATAAACAACCGTTTGCGCGTCGTGGCTGCGCCAAAGTCAGCCGCATTCAAGATTTTGTAATCCACGTTGTAGCCGAGTGACTTGAGTGCATTGATGAACGCGAGGAACGTTTCACCCTTGCGCCGCTTGAGGGGGCGTCCGTTTGTGCCGAGCGGACCCCAACTCATAAACTCGGGTACGTTTTCGATGAGAACACTTTTGATGTCAAGGACTTCGCACCATCTGAGGACGTGCCACGCGGAGGCGCGAGATTGGTCGTTGATGGGTCTACCGCCGCGGGCGATGCTGTGATGCGTACATTCGGGCGCAGCAATCAACAAATCAAGTTTGCCGCCGGGGACTGCCGAACGCGGATTGACGTTTTCGACGTTGGCGCAGAGATGGCGTGCGTAACTGTGATTTTGGGAATGAGTTTCAATCGCGGTGTCCCAATGATTGATGGCGAGCAAGTCAAGTTTGTAACCGCGTTTTTCGCACGCGCGGCGCAGTCCTTCGGAGAACCCACCTCCTCCACAAAACATATCAACGACGCGCACGACGCGTCCCCTACGGAGGTGAACTTTTGTTTTATTCATCCTCGCTCGCGATGCTCCAAAGGTATTCGCGGTACTTGCTATCCGGGTTCTGGCACTTGGTCACGAGTCCGTACTGATGGAGATGCCCCAAGACGTTTAGAGCGTGACTGAGGGACAATGCAAAGTGATTTGCGACTGCGTGGCTGCTGACCTCGCCCCGGTTGGCAACAAAGTCATAGACCCGACGTTCGGTGTAGGAGAGCGACGCGATGAACAGGCATCGGAAATAGTGGGACGGCGATTTCGCGATTTTGTTCTGTTCGTCGCGCTGCGCCGCTTTCCAATGTTGGATGAGTTTGGTTGTGGTGAGTGGCATGATTCGTTTCGCGCGTGCGGAGTCATTTCTTTGCGGATGAAACCGCACGCGTTTTCCATTACAGCATTTCGGGATTGATGGCAACAATGTCACCGTTAAGCACAATGTATTTTCGGTCTTTTAGTTCGGACAAGTATCCGCCGCGCTCCAGTGACGACAGTTTCATACTGACTGCACTCGCAAGTTTGGCGCGGCTCATACCGTTCGGAAAGTCGGGATATTCTTCAAAGAGGACCTGCATAATTTTCTTGTGGGATGACTTTAAGCGCGGGTGCTCCTCAATCTGTCGTTGCAATTTGAGCAACTTGTTCATCGGCGCAATGATTGCAGGTTTCCCGGATTCCGCCTCAACGCCAACAAGACCTTGCAGCATCGGCAGTGTTTGCGCGATGGTGCTGCGCATTTGGTTCATTTGCGCCGTGACTTCGCGCGTCGCGGCTTGTTCGGCGAGACGAATACGCTGCTGTACATCGGCTTCAAGTTCGTCGTACTGTTCTTTGAGTTCGTCATACGCGGCGCGCAGGGCGGCGAGTTCTTTTTCGGTTTCGCGCAAAAGGTGTTTCACTTCCGTTTCGCTTCGCTCAACATTGTGTTGGGTTTTGGCTTTGACATTTGCAGTGCGCGGAGTAGTGTCAAAATTATCGTCACGCCTGGCTTCGGGTTCGTTCGCGTCGCTTGTTTGGAATTTGGAAAAGACGCGTTTGAGTTCCACAACGTCAACAGCTTGCGCAATCATCGCGTCGTCCATGACGAAATCCGATTCGGGGTCACGATGAAAGGTCTTGCGCGCGCCCACGCGCACCGGAGCGACAACTTTCATCCACGACGGCGATTCAAAAAAGCCCGTGCCGGTGTTGAGACGCGGCAGTTGCGCAGCGTATTCTTTGCCGAGTTCCGCATCGGTCGCGTTGGTGAGATATTTGCGCGCGGTGTCAATCGCGCCGAGTTCGTTCATTTTCATCCACAACCGCCAGTCGGCTTGACCGAGAATGCGTTTCATCACATCTTGCGGACGCAGTTCGATGCCGAGCATTCCCAACCCGAGATTCCGCCCCATATCGGACACGCGCACGATTTCTTGTCGCACGAGCGCGTGATTCTTTACGGTGGTAAGCGTTTCCGGCACAAAGCGGTGAAACTCTTCAAAAACAAAAACGGTGCGGCGCGGTTGGTCTTCGTGCAGTTCGAACGTTTTGCGCACGATGTCGGCAGTAACGCGGTATTGTTCCTCTTCGGTCATGCCGGAGAGGTTAATGACGGTTGACCATCGTTTCGCGTAAATCGTTCTGGCGATGGCACTGCCCATGTCCGGGGCAAGCCGATAGTGTCCGCGCTTGCCGCCAAAGATGGCAATAGGGTACGCGGGCTTTTTGCCTTCGCGGTCGAGCGCAAGACCGGACCACATATCAATCAAGTCAAAGACGACTGTGGTAATGCCCAAGTCCATCATGCCTTCCACGACAACGGCAGTTGCCCATGTCTTGCCCGCTTCAGACTGTCCGAGAATGAACCCTTTTTTCGTGGCAAGCCGTTCACTCGATATGTGAAACGGCGCGTTGGTGTCGAGGTTGGTGCCGAGTGTGAGATTCTTTTCTGTCATGTGAGTTGCTCCTAAAGTCTTGCAAGTGTCTTTTCGACTTTCGTCCAATGAGTTGCTGCACGAGAAAGTAATTCGCGCTTCTCATCCTCTTGCGCCACAGCTGCATCCCATTTGTCGGCATCGCGCAAATCGTCAATCGCTCTTTGAATCAGTCCGGCGATGACTGTCGGTTCGAGTGCATCCAACTCCCAACTCTCGTCACCGAATTCAAGCATGTACGCTTGAAAGCGACTGTCTGTTTCTTTGGCGGGATTCGGCGGCGGGTTGTACTGTTCGATTTGGTCAAAATTCAAAGCGAGACGGTGAACATGAATCGCGCGCCCTGTGAACATTTCGAGACGTTCAACAATGTCGCGCGTCATGTCCTTGCCGCTTGGGTCGTGGTCGCCGAAATGCAGAATGACCGGAGTTTGACGGCGATTCACAGAACCCAGCGATTCTCCTGTTGTGCCGTTCTGATAACGCAGTAGACGCTGCGCGGCGCCCCACATTTCGGATTGTGATGTATAGCCCCTGCAAGAGAAATAGGGAACATCATTCTGTTCGCACACGTTCGCGATTACACCAACGAGCGCGTCCTTTTCAATCCAAACTTCCGGGCGATATTTTTGGT
Source organism: uncultured Chloroflexota bacterium (assembly GCA_937870825.1). Taxonomy (GTDB): domain Bacteria; phylum Chloroflexota; class Anaerolineae; order UBA4142; family SHND01; genus SHND01. Next base: position 4,390 of record CALMZO010000388.1, read on the forward strand.
CTGCCCATTTGTCTATGCGGAATGAGTATGCTGCACTCTCAATGATAGAACTCGGACTTGACCAATGCGAGAGACTGCGCAGATTGCGAGTGCGGTCCACAATTGCTTCCCAATCTATCAGACCGGCGAGCCGCGCATCGTTGATGATGGAACCGAGTCGCTTGTACTCGCTGACTTTGTTGGGAATGATGTCGCGACTGACGAGCTGGTAATAGAGTTGACGCAGCGTAAGGTCAAACCCTTGTGCTTGATATTCCTCAATAATTTCATTGGCTTTTCGTATCATCGCAAGTGTGTCGGTTCGAAAGGAAAAGTTTCTATATAGAATCTTGGGCATGGCTATTTCTCCATAAAGGATAGTTGTTCAATAACGCTTTCAGTTTCTGCAGCGCGCTGCTGTGACGCCGCTCGCTTCTTGGTTTGCTTTGGCGCCGCCATTTCTTCATCGTCATCGCGAGGGATGCGAACGGGTGTTGTTGAACACACAGCGACAGGTTCATCCGAAATCACAAATTCGCCTTGTTCGCACACGACGCGATAACCCTGATAACCGCGCTGTTTGAAGGTGGGTTCTCGCATTTCGCCCGCATACTCAACGAGCGGCACAAGCGGCAAGAGTTCGAGATAGTCCCATTGATTGTTTTCGCAGTCATACGCGCCGCCGACGTTAATCCGCAAACGCGAGTTCCATTCGACGGGGTTCGGGATGTGAACGGGCAAGCCGCGTTTCGGATTCTTTTTGTCCCACTGCTGCGCGTTGCCGAGTTCGCTCACGCAATACGAATTGAGAAATTTTTCAAAGAGCGCGGCGTCAATCGGAATTTGCACAACCGGCGCGCCCGCGTCCCAACATTCTTTGATGTCCTCATGCAAGACGATGCGTTTATTCTGTATGCCTTCGGTTTTGTCACCGTCAAACGCGATGTGATAGAACGGACGCGCTAACGCTTCGGCTTGTTCGCCCAGCGCGACATGTACGATTGTGCCGTATTCGTCGCCGACGCGGACGCGAGAATGGAGAGGATACGGATTCATTTCGATTCTCCGCGTGCTTTGGCGAGCGCGTTGTCAATCTGCTCGATACTGCGCGGTTTGGATGCAGGATAACGCACGAGCATTTTCTTGTACGCTTCAAACTCCATCCCCGCTTGATTGGCGCATTGAAATAGAACATGCTCGCGCGCCGCCTCAAGCGCGGTGACGAGTTCGGGCGCAGCTGCAAGCAAGGTCGCAATCTCTTTGCGATAGAGAACATCGGTACTTAAGAATGCAACTTGCACGTCACCATCAAAAATGGACGCGCCAATTTTGGTCGCGCGCAGATGTAAATTTTTCGGGTTGAATTCGTTACTCATTTCAAAATCCTCTCTTGACGCGATTGAATTTCTCCGTCGAAAACGGTGGCGAGTGTTGGCATCCTGCTTGATGCCATCACTCGCAATTTTTCTTTAGTTCAATCCGGCGACTTTGCGGCGGGCGTGAGTGGCGAGGTCATGGAAGGTTCGCGTTGGTGCGAACAACAATTCTCCGCCGAGCGATTCCATTTCGATTTGTTTCATCGGTTCAACGATGTATGCAGAATGTGCCGCATAAGTCACGCCGTTGACGATGCCCGCGCGCGTTTGTTTGCCTTCGGTGCCGACGGCGACGGTCATTTTGACCGGTTCGCTCCAGCCGTGCCGCAGCGCGAGCCCGGACAGTACAGCGTCAAAGTCGGGCAGCTGCTCGTACTCGGCTTCGATGAATTTATCCAACACATCGGCGGCGGCTTGCAGCACTTTGCCGATTGCGGCTTTGAACTGCGTGCGCATGGCGGCGAAACTGCCGCGATGCACGAATTCGAGCGCGTTGTCGCGGTCATAGATGATGGAGTTTTCGCATTGATGGCGCTGGACGAACGGCGAGATTTTGAGTTTGCCCGTTCCGATTTCGGAATTGCCGATGTAGGTGCCGATGGCATACGAACCGCCGTTTTCGTCGCGGAACGGCGAAACATCACGCCACGAAATTTTGATGCCCATCTCGTCGGCAGAGACATACGGACGCACAAGTTTGAGGTCGGTGTATGCTTCGGGTTGTTCGTCAATGAAGGATTGGACGATTTTGAGATACTGTGTATTTTCAAAATCGCCGCGTTCGTTTGCGCCGCCCGGATAATTGCCGTCGAGAATGGCGCGCACGCGGTCACCGTCGGTGCGAATGAGCCAGCGCGAACCGTTGCCGTTAGCGAGATGTTGATTGAGACAGGTCGCGCGCAATTCAGCGGGAATGGCGGTGAGGTAATCGAACGGCAGAACTTTGCTGCTGCCCTTGCCGAAAACAGCGGGACCGAGTTTTGAGAACGTTTGGCGCAGCGCGTGTTCGGTGAGCGTGCGATGTTCCATCTCTTGCGCGAGATTGGCAAAGTCTGCCACGATGTAGAGGGCGGCTTGTTTGTCGAAATTGAGATGTCGCGCCATTGCGCTGTAATCGAATTTGTTCTTGTCGTGTGCCATAGATTTGGCGATTTGGTCGTGTAACATTTTGGTTGCTCCGTTTGAGACCCTTCCCTTTCGTTCAGGGCAAGTTTGAGATTTTTTTGAGTGAGTGGGGCGGGAACCGCCCCACAATTTTTAGTGTCCGCCGTTGCCGGTGAGTTTGCGTCCCTCGGCATTGGCTTTTTGTTCAAGGTCGCGTAATGCGCCTGCCCAGTCGGTTTCTTTGCCGACGGTGTTGGCTTTGACGAACGGCTGCGCGCTTTCGGGTGAAAACCCATACGCGCGCGCGCGCGCCCAAAATTCGTTGTGTGTGATTTTTCGGCTATCGCTCACGCGTGGCGCTGTTTCGCCGTACGTGCTATTGCCATTGCCGTTTGCGGGGTTGTTTTCGCCTGTGACTTGTTTTGCTTCGACGCGTGCCAACACTTCGCCAATCCACAGCGCCGCGCGTTCGTCCATGGTTGCGGGGTCGTTGTTTTCACGCATCAATTTCTCGAACGCGTTGCGCGCGTGAATGAGGTCGTTGAACGCGTGCGGTTCGCTGCGTGCGCCAAACGCAAAGCCCCACGCAATCGCGGTCGCATCAGCATCAAACGTTTCTGGCAGTGTGTTTTCCAGAGCGGCTTGCTCTGCTTGCGAGAGACCGTCGTACACGGCGCGTTCGATGCGTTCCGGCATTCCAAGCCATGTGCCGGTTTCATCCCAGAGGATATCGACATCTTTGCCGCTGCGTCCCATGCGCGCCCATTTGACGTAAATGCCGCGTTTCCCCTTTTCGATAACAACTTCGAGTTTGAGGTTGACGCTCCGCATGAGCCGCGCGACTTCGGTTTTGCTGATAGTTTCCTTGATGATTTTTTCGCCGTCTTCGGTGTTGGAATCGTCAAGGTGATAAATCCAGAGGGTGTCGCTGCCCCACTTGGTCACGGCATCTTGCAGTTGGCGCATTGCCATTGCTTTGGGTTTGAATGCGGCGTAGAGATTCTTGGCGCGTCCGTGTTCTTTGTCTTGAATGGCTTTGGTGACGAGCGGCGCGATGATCGCCGTCAGGGAATCAATGATGATGGTGCCGACTTGCGCGCCGCGCATGTTCTCATTCAACAGCTGCTCAATGCGGTCCGTGTCATTGTGGTCAACCGGATTGGTGGAGAGTTCGAGCATGTCGGGATTGAGGTGTGCTACTTGGTCAATCCGATGGTCGGCGTCAATCGGCAAAAGTGGCGCGCGCATTCGCATTGCAAAAGTGGATTTGCCTGTCCCCGCGCGTCCGACGATTTGCCAGTGGCGGCGCGGGTATTGTGGGATTTGTTTTTTTGGAAAGCCCATTTTGATTTTGCTCCTTTGGTTTGAGGGAAGGGCATCGAACACTTGCGAGCGATGCCCTAACGTTTTTATTCGCCGCCGAAAGTTTCATCGCCGAGCGGCGTTTCGGCGTTGATGAAATTGGCGTTTTCGTCCATGTCGCGCGCTTCTTGAATGACGAGCGCGTTGGCGAGAAAATAATTTCCGCCCGTGCATGGGTCTTCCCAGCGCGTATAGGGCGGTTCGTTGAAATCTGTGTGCTTTTCCCAGCCGCTTACCGCGAGGTATTGTTCGTTCAATTCTTGTTCCGTAGGGGGTGGAGTTTGTGCGACAAGTTCGTTTGTCGCATCATCGCGCACGAATTTCAGTTCGGCGTGCTCGCCGTTGGCGTTGGTGATGCCGATGGTGAGGCGGGCGAGGGGACGTGCCTGCGTGCCTACCAGAACGTTGGGTAAAGCGCCTGTGAACATAAAAACCATCCTTTTTTGTGCGGATGGTCGTCAACACTTCGACGGCGTTGGATTACCAACGCATCGCTCAGTGCGAAGAGGGTTGCAGGAGCATTCAAAAGTGATAGAATGTTTGCAGCGCAGTTGACGACTAGTCCGTCTGCTTGCGTTAGTCCCGCTTCATTGCTTACGACTTTGACGCGGGACGTTTTTTGTTTGTAATAACAAACTACATTCGTATTATACTGCGAATCGAAACACTTGTCAACTATTTGTGAATGAACATTTCGACTGCGCTGCGCTTCGACTATCGCTCAGTGGAACGCTCCGCTCAATGGAGCGACGGTTCGCGACGTGTCACGTGAAACGTCCTTCGCCTGTGCTCAGGATGGAGCGTAGTGTCGCGGGTCTTTACAGCGCGCGTTTTTGTGATATGCTGATTGAAAACCGAACGTTCGTTCTGATGCAGCACAACTGCGCTATCGCGTGATAGGGCATGTGTGCGCGGGGGTTATTTGAAATGTTCCTGCGTTTTCTTTTTGACGCGCGCGCTTTTCGCGCCGCGATGGTGCTCGTCGCGATTTTGTTGGCAGTCTTGATTGGTTTGAATCTCCCCTCAGTGACACACGCGGCAAATGGTGTATCTCCGCAAGTTTCTCCGCTCACAACTGCGGCGCCGCCCGCGCAAGAGATTCCGACGGCGAAATTGTCGCCTGAACTTTTGGCGTCCATCGTGACGATTGTGTTTTCGCTTGCCTTCGCCTATTTGCCCGGCGTGAAAAATTGGTACGGGGCGCAAGATTCGGAACGCAAAGCGATGATTATGGGCATCGTGATTCTGCTCGTCGGTCTCGGTTCGTTCGGGGCATCGTGCGGCGGATTCGTGCAATTGGATGGGGTTGCGTGCACACAGGCAGGCGTCGTCACGCTGATTCAGACTGTTGTATTCGCGCTGCTTTCCTCTGTCGGTTCGTACACCTTGCTCGTAAAACCCTTTCAACGTCCCAATGAACCGACAATTTCACACACGACCATTGGAACGTTCGCGCGACGCGGATAGAATGAATTGAAATTGGCAGCCATCGCGTTTTTCCCCGAAATGCGCGGTGGCTTTTTGTTTTCGATGGCAGAGGATGAATCGAAACGCGTAATCTGGGAGCAGCGCGAGGGCGAAAGCAACGCGGCGTATGCGCGCTTTTTGATGTACCGCAACCTCGGACCCACGCGCTCCATTGACGCCGCGTATCGGCAACATCAATCCGGCAGAGCTAAAGCCACAAAGAGCCGCAAAAAGCCATACGTGCCGGGACAATGGATAGATGATGCCGCACGATTCGATTGGGTGGAACGCGCGTCGGCATGGGACATTGCCATTCTGAACGATGTTGGGCGCGCGGTGGTGGTCAAGTTCATCCACGCGCTAGAGCGCAGCTATGACAAGTTGCTTGCCGCGCTGAACGACGAAAGGGTAAAGCCGCGCACATGGGAACAGGTAATTGAATCCCTCACAATCCTTGGGGCGTTTGTCCCGCAAGAAACGATTGCCGACATTAAGCAATCCTCTGCGGATGCTGCTCGCGTCCCCGCGTTCGGACGCGACGGAGATAAACCGAACACTGGCGTCACCGCGACTTGAATTTCGCGGCGGCGCGCTCGCGCTCCAGTCTTCTAATGTGCATGAGGTCATTTTGGCGGGACCGGCTGAAACTGGGAAAACGTTCGCGGCGTTGTGGCGGCTGCATTGTTTGTGCCGAGACAATGCCAAAGTGCAAGCGGCAATCGTTCGCAAGACGTTGGCAGATATTGCGCCGTCGGTGTTACAAACGTACCTGCAAAAAATTTTGACGCTGGACTCTGCAGTGGGTGTGACAGCGTACGGCGGCAATAAACCGGAGTGGTTTGATTATCCAAACGGCTCGCGGATTTGGCTCGGCGGAATGGACAAGCCGGGCAAGGTGCTTTCAAGTGAGCGCGACATCATCTATGTCAATCAAGCCGAACAACTGACGCTCGAAGATTGGGAAACGCTGACAACGCGGGCGACGGGACGTGCGGGAAATTTGAGGGATGCGAACGGCGAACCGCTTTCGCTGATTCTGGGTGACTGTAACCCGGGACCGCCGAAACATTGGATTAAGCAGCGCGCGGCGCAAGGTGCATTGACACTACTTGAATCGCGGCATGAGGACAATCCACGCTTGTTCGATGCGAATGGTGTAATAACGCCCGACGGCATTCGCACAATGGCGATTCTGGACGCGCTGACGGGAGTGCGGAAATCGCGATTGCGCTTCGGGAAATGGGTACAGGCGGAAGGCGTCATTTATGAAGAGTTTGACGCGGCGGTTCACGAAATTGACGAGATGCCACGCGGTTGGGAAGCGTGGCGCAAATTCCGTGTCATTGATTTTGGACTGGTGCATCCGTTCGTCTGCCAATGGTGGGCGGTGGATTACGACGGGCGGATGTATCGCTATCGGCTGCTCTATATGACGGGGCGGACGGTGGTGACGCACGCGGGGGACATTAAACGCTATTCGGCGACGGATGATTATATCGAGACGACGGTGTGTGACCACGATGCCGAAGACCGTATGACGCTCGCCGAGAATGGAATCGAGAATGTGGCAGCAAACAAGGCGGTATTGCAAGGCATCGGAAAAGTTCAGGATAGATTGAAAAAACAGTTGGACGGCAGACCCCGCATCTTCTTTTTGAAAAATGCGTTGGCGGAAATTGACCAAAGTTTGTTGGACGCGAAAAAACCACTTGATGATGTGACAGAATTTGAATCGTACATTTGGGCGAACAAGCAAACAAAAGAGGAACCGGTGAAACAGGATGACCATGGAATGGACGCGACGCGTTATGCGGTAATGTATTTGGATGACAGCGCGGGGCACGGCGGCGGCTGGGGTGAGAATCCGTTGGGAGATGTCAGATAGATGAAGGCGATTGAAAACTCGAATGAGTTGATGGACGCACTGCGCCGCGCGCGAACGGAATGGCTGTTTCTTGCGGGTGGTGATTATGCAATAGATAAACTGCGCGCAGCCGGTCCCATCTTTTTGCTCGGTGAAGGGCATTCCCAAACGCGCGTGCGATTGCACGGCGATCTTATGCCGCAGCATTCGTCATTCTTTTCTGAGTTGTGTTTCATCCATGAGGACGGCATCCCCATTCTCGATAACGCCGCGCTCACAACCTTTGAACGGGTTGCGTTTCGTTCGCCCTTGCCTGCGCAGAGCCATGTCAAAAAAATGAAATGGTTCGAGGTGGAAGCAAAGGGCATTGGCGTCCGTGTGACAAATGCAGCGAACCCTGACCACTCGTACAAAATAAAATTTCGGGAATGCTTTTTTGATTTTTTTGAAATCGCGGTTGACATCGAACCGTCACCGGACCGCGCGACGACAGGATGGCGCTTTTTCGATTGCGAATCGAATGGCTGCCGCGAATGGTTGCATGGTGAACATATCAGCGATTTTTACATTCATCTGGGGAACGTGCAGTTGGCGCAGCGCGGATTATTTTGGCGTGGGAATAACAATACGTTGGATTGGCTGCACTTTGAACGAAATGAATGTGACGTGGAAATTGCAGAGGGATTTGAAAATTACTTGGTTGGCGTGGATGCGCGGCGCGACAAGGTGATTGACCATGCCACTGGCACGAAATGGCGATTGCCGCGCACGCATCGCAATCCGCGTCGTCCGGGGAAATAGAAGATGGCAGTCTCACTCTGGGGGCGGCTTATGACAGCATCACGAGCATTTGGCGAGGCGTTTTTGAGCGCGGGCGCGAACGGGGATACGTGGTCAGACTTTGACGCGCGCAAAACGCGGTATGCGATTTTGTGGGCGTATTACGAATCTACCGCCTATCGCACGTTCTTGAATCCATGGGCGACGAAATACATTCAAGATTACGCGCTCTATAAATATGTTCGCAACATTTACAATCCGTCGGCGCGGCTCGCGGAAACGTGGGTGCATTTTCTCGTCGGCGGCGCGTTGAATCTGGATGCGGAAGTATCGGAATTGCTCGTTGGCGGCGACTTGCCGATTGTGATTCCTGCCAAGACGCCAAAAGAGTCGTCCGACGCGCTGCGTCTCGCCATCGCGCAAATTTACAAGGACAGTGTGTGGCAGGTGAACAAGTCCATTTGGGCGCGCAACGGCGTGGTCAAGGGCGATACGGCGTTGAAAATCATTGACGATACGAAACGCAAAAAGGTGTATTTCGAGGTCATTCGCCCCGACATCATCAAAGAATTGACGCTTGACCCGTTCGGGAATGTGAAGCGTTATGAGTTGGAAGAGGAACGCGCAGACCCGCGCATTGGCAAAACGGGCAACGTCAAATATAAGGAAATCGGTGAGCGCGTGAAGGATGAGAGCGAAACGCCGGGCGGGTTGGGTGTGGTGCGCTTCAGAACGTTGTTGAACGGTTCGCCGTATGCATGGAATGGGGTGGCGGCGGAATGGGAAGAAAATTACGGTTTTGTGCCGTTCATCGCGACGAAACATATTGACGTTGGATTCGATTGGGGTTGGGCAGAAGCGCAGCCGTCGTTATCGAAATTTCGAGAAATTGATAATTTGGCGTCGGCGTTGGATGACCAAGTGACGAAGGCGGTCAAGGCGCCGTTTATGATTAACGCCAAGAAACCGCAGAATGAAGTCAAAGTGCAAGGAGCGCAGCCGACGAGCGAACGCCCGGAACCGGGGAAAGAGGAGCAGCCGATTCTGTATATTCCTGACCCGAACGCAAAGGCGACATCGCTCGTCACGGACTTGAACATTGAGGCAGTGGTGAAAAATATCGCGATGATGTTGGAGCATTTGGAACGCGATTTCCCTGAACTGCAGGCGGATGTGTTCAAACTCGGCAATGATTCATCGGGGCGTGCACTGCGAACCTTGCGTGAACCGGTCGAGGCGCGGGTGATGGAACGGCGCGCGGCGTATGATGATGCGTTGCTGCGCGCCAACAAGATGGCGATTTCGATTGGCGCGCAGCGCGGCTATGACGGCTTCACTTCATTCCGAGCAGAGAGTTACGCGGCGGGCGAGTTGAATCATTCGATTGGCGCGCGTTCGGTGTTTCGCAAGGACCCGCTTGATGACTTGGATTACAAGAAAGCGTTTTGGGAAACGGCGATGGCAGCAACGCGCGCGGGGCAACCGTTGGAAGAATTTTTGCGGGATGCGGGATGGGATGAGGAAAAGATTTCCAAGATTGTGCAATCGGAGGAGTTTCAGGCAAAGCGAAAAGCCGTTGTTGAATCGTTCGGAACAACGAAAAGGGAACGCGAATGAACAATGCAAAGGACTATGACTGCACGCAAGACGTTTTAGCGCATCGCGAGTTGGTGAGACAATTTATGTGCGGTTTTGCTGAAATGCTGCTTGGGCGTGCTGAGGTTCACGACGAGAGCAAGCTGCATTCACCCGAGAAAGAAATGTTTGACGTGTATCGTCCCAAACTCGATTATTTGAAACATGGCAGCCCCGAGTACGAACAAGCGTTGAGCGAAATGGGTGAAGGATTGGCGCATCATTATCGAATGAATCGGCACCATCCACAACATTTTGAGAATGGTATCGCGGGAATGACGCTGACAGATGTGATTGAAATGTTTTGCGATTGGTGCGCATCGGCGCAGGCAAAGGGACAGCGTGTGGATTTGGCATATTCCGCGACGCGTTTCAAGATTGCGCCGGAGTTGGAATCTATTTTTTTGAACACGCTGAACGAAATTGATTTTGTTAATGAATCGAATGGCGTGCCGGTGACGTATCTGTCGCCCGCGTCACCAAAATAGAAATTGTCAAAATCGGAACACGAGCGCGCGATAAATTTGGCGTTGGCGACGGGAGACAAGTTGCTGACGCTGTTCGACGCGCTTGGGTCGAAACAGAATCAAACGCGCGGATTGTGGGCGGCGTTCGGGTTGGCGAAGCGCGCGCTGGAAGACAGGTTGGATGACCAGCGATATGTGTTGGGCGTATTGGCACAGTTGCGCGAGACGGCACACGCGACGATGGAAATGAATGTCATGCGCGCGGTGCGCGTTGGCGAGCAGCAGGCAGAACGCGAACTCGACATTTATAACGAGAGGGAAAGATTCGAGCGCGAAGTTGAGAACGAAACGATTGTCGAAAATGCGTTGAACGCGCTCGATGCGGAATTGGACGCGCAGTTGGCGAAAGTGCGCGCGTTGATGATGTTGGGAAATGTGGATGAAGGCGAGATACTCGGCGATGATTCAAGAGTTGGCTTGCTGCGCGCGTCAGATTTGGTGAACGCGGCGACGTATTGGATGGCAACAGGCGCGTTATTGAGTTGGTCAAATGTCATTGACGCCGGTGTGAGCGATGTGCCAGAGGAATGGCACAAGCAAGCAATTGCGGCAATTGACGAACGGACAACGGATTGTTGTCTGCGCGTGCATGGGCAAACCGTGCCGCTGAAAGGGAAATTCAAATTGACCGGCACGCCGCGTTATGCCGACGAACTCGATGCGCCGCCGTTTCATTGGTATTGTCGAACCGCAACCGCGCTGGTGCGCGTGCGGGATGCGAATGATGATTTAACCGCGCGCATGAAAAACGCGGCATTTGCTGAATTGTACGATCGAGAAATCACCGGGACGCGCGTAGAGATTCATCCGGCGGATGCGTTCAGTGGGCGCGCGGGAGATTTTTAGAATGAAACTTTTTGAGGCGACGAATGAGTATTACGGTGAATCCTATGTGCGCGCGTATGTTTGGGCGTCGGACGAAGCGGAGGCGTTGGCGCTGGCGCGTAAGGCATTTGAGGCATCTGCTAGGAAAAAGCCCGCATATGACAAACGGTATTGGGAGAATGTGGAGGTAGAGGAATTGTTTGCAGTAGATTCGACACCATTTTGCACAAACCCGAGCGATTCTGGGTGGGAGCGGTGATTCTTGGAAACTCGCGAAAACTACGTGGTCATGCCTCTTGACAGAGCGCGTTCGCATGTTAAGATAGATGAAACAAACGTTCTGTTAGCGTCGGAGATGCGGGATTTCTTTACTGCGACGAAACGTGCGCTGCGCTTGATGGTGTGGCTCTTGAAACGCAGCAAATTTCAGAACGCCGACTTGGACGAATTTCGAGCGATTACGCTGCGCGCGTTGGGAAGTATGATAGCGTGGCTTGACCGCAAAACCGCGAGGGTTGAAAGACCATCGCCTTAATCTGGCAAAAAATTTTTTGATGACGCAGCTCGCGCGGTTGCGAGACCGCAAGAGCGAAACCAAGTCTATCATTTTCAGTTGCGCTTCACGTAAAGTAATTCGGTCACAATCAAAAGTTTTGAGCGCGACTTGCTAACCGCATAGGTTGGCTCACTGCAATAAAGCGAACCAGAGACGCTCGCAGAATTGCACCAGCCCTGTTGTTCGGACTCGATTCCCTGAGGGGAATTGCTCCAAACAACAGGGCTTTCTTTTTTTCCACAACACGTTACGCGCACGGTCAAGCGCGGGATTGGAGCAACCAAATATGTTTTTGCATTTCAAGCGCGTGCCGAGTTTTCTCTACAACCCGGATGGTGACGGCAGTGGAGGTTCGACTGGCAGTCAAGGCAACGGCGACGGGTCCGGCGGAAAAGGCGGCGACGATAAAAAATTTTCACAGGCGGATTTGGACCGCATCATCGGCGAACGCGTCAAACGCGGTGAAGAGAGCGCGGTCAGCAAACTGCTTGAATCGTTCGGCGTGAAATCAGCTGACGACATCAAAGCCGCGTTGGAAAAAATCAAGACGCTTGAAGACGCGCAAAAGTCAGAACTGCAGAAGGCGCAAGACGAGGCGGCAAAGTTCAAGGCGCAAGCGGAGAAAAATAAAACCGATGCGGAACTCGCCTTGTCAAAAGCGAATGAAAAACTTTTGCAGTCTGCGGTGATGCTCGAAGCGCAAAAACAAAATGTGGATGACGCCGAGGTTCTTTCGGTGTGGCGCGAGTTGAAAGAGTCGCCCAAACTGCGCGAGAAAATCAAGCAAAATGATGATGGTGAATTCGAGAGCGTGGCTGATGCTGTGAAAGAGATTGTCAAGCAGCATCCGAAATGGCTCAAAGCGCAATCGCCTCGTCCGGTGGGTACGCGAACGCGCAGCGATGCAGGCAGTGGCGGCAAGGGCGATGGTGGTGACAAGAAATTGACCATTGGCTCGCGCAACGATTTTTAATTTTGAACGAAACGAAAACGTGTAGAAACGCGCAGGGCGCGTAGGTGAGGTGCAATTATGGCAGATATTGCTTTAGTCGCCGCGCAAGTGGACGCGGTGAAACCCGAAATTTCGGAAATCATGGATGTCACACTTGCCGAAGCGGTAACGCGCGGTCAGGCGTTGTATCTGGTGTCGTCCGGCAAGTATGGCGTTGCCGATGCGAACGCTGCGGGAAAACAGCAGTTTCGCGGAATTGCTCTGCGCGCTGGCGCGGCAGGTGAAACGATTCCGATGCTCAAGCGCGGTCCAGTCGCGGGATATACGCTGACCTCGCAAGCGTATGATGCGCCGATTTATCTTTCGGACACGGCGGGCGCGCTCGCCGACGGCGCGGGAACGATGACCGTTGTCGCGGGGCGTGTGATTCCAATGAACGATGCGCCGAACTTCACCAAAGTTCTTTGGGTGGAATCGGATTATTCCAAGATTTGGGCGTAAAGGCGTGATGGCATATCGCGTATGGCACATCGCGTAAATGTCTTGCGATGGGCGATACGCAATAGCACGGCGCGAAGTGAGTTTTCAACATGAGCAGCATTTACGGTATTTTGGGAATTTCAGACAGTGACCGCGTTTTTCTTTCGACGCTGGGGCAAACTGTCGTGTTGGATGCCATCAATCAATATCTCACGCAGGTGAACGCGGATGTTGAAGCCGCTTACGGCGTGTTCGTGGAACGGGTGACCGAGGATCACAAGATTCGGTACAAGTTGCCCGGCGGCGGACGGATGCAGCGCGGCGGTTTTACTCCGCAGGGGCGTCCAGGTGCGGTGAAGGTCACTGGCGAGTGGGATGTAGCATTCCCGCTCGAATCCATGCAGGATGCGATGGGCGGTGACCGCGTTTCGCTCGCGTATATGACCGCGCAAGATTTGGAACGGCATCTTTCCACCATCCGCACACGCTATATCAATACGCGGCGGTTCGAGATGATTAAAGCGTTGGTCAACAACACCGCGCGCCCGTTCACGGACCCGCTGTGGGGCGTGCTCTCGGTGCAGCCCGGCGCAAATGGCGATTCGGTGTTATATCCGCCGGTCATCGGCAGTGAGAACGAAGCGACGGAAAATCATTACATCGAAACAAACTACGCGGTGTCGGCGATTTCCGATACGAACAATCCGGCAGCGACGGCGGCGAACGAGTTGGAAGAGCATTTTGGCGCGCCGACTTCCGGCTCAAACATTGTCAAGTTCGCGGGCAAAACGCTTGCGGACAAAATCGCAGCGACGCTCACCGAGTTTGTTTCGGTGGACGATATGGGCATCAAGCCCGGTGATGACACAGCAACGGTCATCAATACGCCACGCGGAATTCCGGGACGTTTGCGCGGACGCTGTTCCGAGAGCGGGGTATGGCTGGCGGAATGGCGCTGGGTGCCGGACAATTACGACATCAATGTTCATCTCGACGCGCCTGCGCCATTGTTGGAACGCGTGGACCCGACATATACGAATTTGCCGCGCGGTCTGAACCTCATCGCACGCGAGGAAAATTTGCCGTTTGAAACATCGTATTACGATGCGCGTTTCGGATTCGGGGCAGGGAATCGGCTAAACGTTGTTGTGCTGGAATATGGCACGGGCGGTTCGTACACGATTCCGACAGGATATTCCTAAGCATTGAGCAATGAGGTATGAGTGATGGATTCGGTACAGCAGAATCTATCACTCATACACCGTTGCTTTTTTTGTTGAAATGACACCGACAGCGAAAGCAATTCTGGAAAAGGAAAAAGCCAACGCGCAAGCGGCGCAGCTGCAAGACTTGGTGAGCGCGGTGACTGCGCTTACGGCGCAAGTGCAAGAAATGATTGGCAAGGTGGACGCGCTTGCCGCTCAAGCGCAAGAAACGCAGAAAAAGAAAAAGGATTGAGCCATGAGCAAATGGAAGCATGAACAAAAGTTTGCGGTCGGACTCATTGTCGCGCTGGTTGTGTTTGGCGTCATTTCGTCAACCGTTCTCGCGCAAGGTGGCGTGAACGTACAGAAACTGCGAGCGCTGCTCGTGGAACTCTCCGCCACTGTCAATCAGAATTTGACAGTGAAGCAAGATGTCACCGTCGGCGACGATTTGTCTGTGACAGGCGACGCGGCGGTGACGGGCAATTTGACCGTTACGGGTTCGTTCGACGGCGCAAGCGGTCTGACGGTTTCTGCGGGAACGGTATCGTTGCCCGCCTCGGAAATCGGCGCGGCAGAAATCGCGAATGTAACGCGCGCGATTAACATTTCCATTTTTTCTTTGTTTGAATGCTCGACGAACGCGGGCGCGGCAATTCCGTTTACGGACGGCACGGACACGCGTCCGCATTTTGCAAATTCCCCCACCAACGGCTTGGGCGCGGTCCTGCGCTTTGATGATACTGCCGCGAGTGAAGATACGGATTTCGTGTGCGGCGCGTTGATGGTTCCGTCGGATTATACGTCAGGCGGTGCGTTCATTGTGCGCGCGGTCAAGGACGCGCTAACCGCGGGCAATACGGAAATTTTGAATTGCGCGGGTTCGATTAACGGCGCGGCGTTGGGAACGGCGGGAACGGTGACGATTGCGACACAGGCATCTACCGCGTATACCTGCACGCCGACGCTCACGGGACTCGCCGCAAACGATTCGGTGTCATTCGAGTTGCACCTTACAAGTTCCGGCACGGTGGATGACATTACCGACATTGCGGCGATTGAATTCACGTACACGAGCACGCAGTAAATGGCACTGACACGCGCGCAAGTCGAATCGCTGTTGGTTCAGCGATTGAAAACGCTGCTCACGGCGGCGGGATTGTCAACGAGCAAGGATGGCACGAACGAAGATTTGAATGATGCCGTCGGCTATGCGGCGCGACAGCTGGGCGGGACGGTTGCCGACGTTACGAATGTTACAAGCAGCGAATTGAGTTTCGTCGGTGCGGACGATTACGACAAGTTTCTGGATATTGCGGAACTGCGCGCGCTGGAAACAATTGTCAATGCGCTCGATGATGTGAATGTGAAAGCAGGTCCGCTCTCCACGAATCAAAGCGAATACGCCGAGCGCGCGCAAAAGCAGTTGGACAAAAAGCGCGATGTGGTGATGACGATGTACGGGATTGGCAGCGCGCAGATTGAAGCGGGTGTGATTACGCTGGATGTGTTGTTGAAGGATAGAGATGTGGAATTGGTGAGTTAGGGCATTGGGGCATTATGGCTTTGGATATTGTGGTTGGGGATGAGGCAGTAATCGGAAATCAAAATTATCCGATTGTGGCGGTGGAGCATTGGCAGATTGCACAAACACCGTTCGCAAAAATGATGACCGAGATGCTGACGACGAAACGGGCGCCGCAAATGGAGAATGGAAAACGCGGCGACGCGGAACAAAAATTGTTTGCTTTGCAATGCACGCCGCTGTTACCCGTGTCGCCGACAATTCAATTCAGCCCTGCACTGCAATCTCCGCATACATTATTTGAATTGTTTGTTGCCGGGGATGGTGAAGTGGTTCATTTGTACGTTCAGGACACGGACATTAGTAATTAGTAATCATGGCAGCATTCAAGTTACATCTTACGATTACGGGCATTCAGGAGGCGATGGCGGCGAATCAAAAAGCCATCGCTGCCTTGAAACCGCAAGGCGCGTTGGGGCGCGCGATTCAAAGCGCACTCATTGCAGCGCATCGCTACGCAGCGACGATTACTCACGTGGACACGGGTTCGCTGCGCGCGTCGCACCGCATGACAATGAACGGCACGCGCGGTCTGATTTTCATTGACTCCTCTTTCGTGAATCCGCGCAGTCGCAGCCGCCCTGTGGAATATGGTTTCATCGAACACCGGCGCGGCTTTCCGCACAACTTTTACGAACGCACGGTGAACGAACGAGGCGACGCGATTGCGCAAGCAGCGATGGATGAAGTATTGCGCGGATTGCCGTAATCCAATTCGGCGATTGGGTTATTGAAATGGCGAAGGTTGTTAAATTCTTTTTTGAAATTGAAGCGTGGGTGATTCATTCTGCACCCAATTGGACACCGCAGCAGGCAGAGAACGCGCTGGACTTGATTGAAAAGCAGATTACGACGGCGATTGAAGCGAATGGTGGCACGCGTCCGGACTGGATTGGCTTGGCATTCAACGGACGTTCGACGGCGATGACCCTGAAAGATGAAAAAGGGCGCGTGTATTTGAGTGAAGCATTTCCGATTTTGGCGGTTGTGCCATCCAACGCGGAACGCGAAGCGATTCGTGTGGCAATCACAGCACTGCTGCGCGGCGCAGTGACGGCAGCGAAAGAGGTGTTGGAATACCAGACGCGCGACTTTGGAACGAAATCGCCTGTCGTGTACGTGGCGAGCGCGGGAAGTGACCGCACAGGGAGTTGAAAGCGCGATGAAAAATTATGTGGCGATTGTGAACGTGGGACCGTTTCAGAACGGAATTATTGTGGCGGCAGGCGAAACGATTCCCGGCGAATTGTTGAATCCTGTCGGCATTACGCTGTTGCTCGGCATGGGCGTTATTCGTGAAGCGACAGCTGAAGATGCTCCGCCCTCACCCAATCTGGTCATCATTAACAAGTCCGATGGGGTTGACAAAGACGATGCAAGCAAGGCAGGTGAAGTGCTTGCCGAGTTTGGGAAATCTAAACGCACGAAAGGCGGTAACTGATGCCACGCACAACATTGGCGGTTCAAGATACGGTGACGGCGGGACTGACGCCGACATACACATCATTCGACAATGCGAACGGGATGCAGTTCGCGAATGACGGTAACATTATCGTTCACATGAAAAATCCTTCGGCTTCGCAACGCATCGTCACATTTTTGACGCCCGCAGTTCTCGAAGGCGTTGCAGTGGCAGACCCGACGTACACCCTGCCCGCGACAACGGGCGACAAAGTTACCAAACTGCTCGCGCCTGCGGTGTACAACCAATCGGATGGAAATGTGTATCTCGATTGTGATGGAGCGGGTGTGACGATTGCGGCGATCCGAGTGAACACGTGAATCAGTGGCGTTCGTAAGCGAACGCCACAGTAATCAGTGGTCAGTGGGTGAGGTGACGACATGGCTCAATTGACAGACGCGATTTCGGGAAAAGATTTATACGTCGCGCTTTCGACCGATGGCGCGGCATGGACGGACATTTCGGGTGAATCGGCAAAGATTGCCCCGGGCGGCGGCGAACGCAAACACGGCGAAGGGTACACCTTTGACGGTGACAAGGCGGTGTTGACGCGCGGCAAACGCGAACCGGGCGAAGTGACCGTCAGCATCTTTTATCGTGAAGCGAACGGCAGCGCGCGCAAATTGGTGAGCGACGCGTATTTGAACAATACCCCGCTGTACGTGCGCTACGCGCCTGGAGGAAATACGACGGGCAAAAAGATGAACACGAGTGACGCGGGAATTGTGAAAACGCCGCCGTATCCCGAAGCGGAATCGGAGAGCGCAGACCCGTTGATGCTCGATTTTGATTTCGTGACGCCGGGCTGGACAGAATCTACGATTCCGTAATTCAAGGATGAAGGATGAGGGATGAAGGATGAGAGATGAATTATGAATGAAACACAATCGCGCGAAATTGTAATCAAGGGCAAGATGAAGTGGGGCGAGTATAAAAGGTTGGTGAACCCGGAAACCCCTGAAACGGAACGCATCGAACTGATTGAAAAGTACGTCGAGTGCGATGATGATTTGGAAGTCGGTGAAGTGTTTGCCGCGCTCCAAAAATCTATCGGCATCGCGGCGACAAACCAAAAAAAATAAAACTCGCGCTGATGGAGTTTTTGTGGACGGGTGTTGGTGAGATACCGGACCGTTATACCGACTATTTATTGTGCAAGACCTTTGGCGCTCTGCCAACGCTGTTGAATGACCAGGACGCCGAGAGCATCAATGAATTTCTGGTTTTTATGGAAGTAGAAGCGCAAGTGCAAAAACGGCGTCCGGGACAAAAACGCTGAGACGAGAAGTTTACGCCGCGTGCGATGAATGAGTAATCAATTCTCGCGACGCGGCGTTTTTTTGTAACACGTTGCAATGGCAGATTACGTAATTCGGATTCGCATTGAGGGCGATGCCAGTGGCGGCGTTGGAGCGTTGAATCAAACGCACAGCGCGCTGGGAAACATCGCGCAAATCGCCGCGGGTGGTCTCGGCGCGATGGGCATCGCTTCACTCGGCAGTGCGATTGCTGGCACCGCGCGGCAAGCGATTGACGCGGTGTCGAATTACGAACGCTTGGGCATGTCGCTCGAAGCACTCTTGGCGCGTGAAATCAAAAATGCAAGTGGCATCGAGAAAACAATCACCGTCGGACAACAGCGCATTCAACTAACGGAAAAAGAAATCGCGGTGTTGGGGAAACTGCGCGATGCGATGCAAACGGAAACTTTGCAGCGTGACGTTCTCTCCGCGCGCATTCAAGAACAAAAAGAACGAATCAGACAATTGACGATGCAATATGGTGAGAATGGTCTTGTTGTGATTAAAGAACGCGCGGAACTTGCGTTGATGGAACAGCAGTACGCGAAAAGTGGGACGGCGATTGACAAGTACGGTTCCAAGATTGCGGAATTGGAAGGGAAGCAGGGAAAACTTGTCAGCGTGACGCAAAAGGTGGTCGAGGGACAACTCTCGATGAATGAGGCGTTGGCGCAAGCAGGACCCAAAGCAGCAGAACTGATTGGCTGGGTTGAAAAGTTGGCGATTCTTTCGCCGTTCAAGAGTGAAGACATTGCCGCGTCACTCCAACAGGCGATGAATTTTCAATTTTCATCCGAAATGGCGAAACGCTTGACGCAAGATTTGGTGGACATGGCAGCCGCAACGGGCAAGACGGGCGATTCGATGCGCCTCATTTCGTATGCGATGGGTCAAATCAATCTGAGCGACAAGTTGCTGATGCAGGATTTGCGCCAACTCATCAACGCGGGCGTTGATGTTGAAACGGTCTTGAACAAAATGGGCTTTTCGCTTTCAGACGTTGGTGAAAAAGCGATTAACTCGAAAAAATTTATTGAAGTTTTGTTGACGACGTTAGAAGAAGACTTTGGCGGCGCAGCGGCGCGTTCGGCGACATCGCTAACGGGTCTGCTTACGTCGTTGGATGAAATCAAGGATATTTCGTTGCGCGAATTGTTCTCAGGCGCGCTCGATGCACTCAAACCACTGCTTGCAGGATTGGTGGAATTGGCAACGAGTGGGGATTTTCGCGCGCGGCTACGTGGCATTGGCGAAGGAATTGGCGATGGCATTCGGACGGCGATTGGATGGATTCAGCAAGGGATTGCGTGGGTGGGGCGGCTTTGGGGCGCGTTTCAACGTTTTGGGGTTGGCGGGATTCTCACGATGCTGGGCTTTCATCCCGCGATTGTGATTGCAGTCAAAGATGGACTGCGCTTCATCGCGGGGGGAATTGACCTTATCGTGAGAGCGTTCGGCGCGGCGCGAAAATTTGGGGTCGGCGGGTTCCTGACGATGCTGGGCTTTGCGCCCGGAACGGTGATGTTTGTAAAAGACGCAGTAATCCTTTTGGGGAATTTGTTTCAACAACTCGTTGCATGGGGTCAGCAACTTGCGGCGAACGTCCTGCCACTCATCAATCAAGGCATTACGTGGTTCCAGCAAAACCTGCAAAACGTAGGCGTATTTCTCGCGGGATTCTTGGCAACGTTCGCGGGAGGGCAGGGCTTGGTTGCAGTCCTCGCGTTCGCGGCTGCCGCGTTACCTGCCATCGGTGCAGCAATTGCGGGTGTTCTCGCGTTGATTACTTCACCGCTATTTTTGATTGCCGCCGCTGTGGGCTTGATTGCTGTCGCATGGACCAACAATTGGGGCGGAATTCAGGAAATCGTTTTTTCGGTTTGGGCTGCCATTCAACCCGTGCTGCAAACCGTTGTGGACTATTTGCTGACAGTTGTTGCGCCTGCATTTGTGAATTTGTGGAATCAAGCGGGTCCTGCACTCTCCAATCTCGGCGGTTTTTTCAACACGGTCATCTTGCCCGCCCTATCAGCCTTCGTTGGATGGTTGCAGGTCTATATCCCAATTGCGGTGCAATCGCTTCAACAAGCATTAACTAATCTACAGCCGGTTTGGGCTTTGGTGGGTCGTGGTGTGACCGCAACTATTTCCATTTTGCAATCTCTCTCCAACATTTGGACAAACCTAAACCGACTGGTCAATGAGTTGGTGCGTCACTTGCAGGGAGTCATCTTGAAATTTCTGGGCATTGACCAGAGCGCGGCAGCAACACAAGCGCGGCTCAACGGAGTCGGTGAGTTCTTGAAAACGCTGGGAGAACTCATCTTGCAGTTTTATCAAATGCAGTTAAAGCAACTGCTGGACGGGTTTTCGGCGCTCGTTGGCTTTTTGGAATCGCTCGCGTATTGGTTGGGCATTGTGGCGGATGCGCTCGCCAATCTGAAAGTGCCGGAAGCGTTTCAACGACATTCGCCGTCGCCGTTCGAGCAGATGTTGATGAACTCGAATTCGAGTTTGCGCGAAATGCGCGGGCTTTTGCCTACGTCGCTTGGCAGATTGGGAAATATCTCGCCGCGTTTGTCGCGACTGTTGGGCGCGCACGGTATCACGACGATTGCGGAATTAAGAAAACGCTACGCGGCATTTCAAAAGGAATTTGGTCATTTTGGAAATACATCACTCAAAGAAGCGCTCAATTTGGCGGATTCACTGTTGGCGCAAAACCCATCGTTTGGGCGCGAATTGGCGTTGGCAGGCGCGGGCGGCAGCAGCACGTCGTATGACCAGCACAACGAAACGCACATCAACGGACCGATTACGGTGATGGCGAATAATCCGCGTGAATTCGAAAATTGGCTCGCAAATTTTGGCGGCGATGTGCAAGCGCGTGTCCGCATGGGTGAGTAGAATTCATGGCAACAGTCGCAAAACTTCAAGAAAACGGTTCGGATGTTTTGGATTTGAACAGCGGTGCCTTCAGCGTGGCGGAATTTTTGCCGAACGTGCCGGGTCTGCGCGCAGATGGAAATTACGATTTGGTCTCGGACATTCAAGACGAGATGGCGCTGATGGTGAAAGCGGCGACGCTCGATGCAGTCGCGAACGCGCTGGGCGAATTGGATAGACGTGTGTACGGCGCGTCGTTGGTGCCGGGACGCGTGACAAGTTTGGTTTGGAAAGCGGATACGCTGACAAACAGCGGCGCGGCGATAGTGAAACAGGGCGAAGTGCGGCGCGAGGGGCGCGCGGAAAAAACGCACGATGGGCAATATCTGCAGATGGCGACGCTGCGTCTTCTGCGTGAACCTGTCTGGCGCGGGACGTGGACGCAAATCACGCTAGACCCCTCTTCGCCGAGCATGGACAATGACGATACCGCGTACATTGTTTTGCCTGAATTGGACGGGGATATGCCTGCACCCGCGCGCTTTATCGCTCAGTCATCGGGTGGTAGCACGGCGAGCAACAAGCGCGCGCTGGCGGCATTGAAAGCAAACAGTGCGGCAAATTTTTCCCACATTTTGCAGGTCGAGAGCGCGAATTTTTTGAATGGGGCATTGACGAATCAGGCGCAGACGTATTTTTCGCCGGGCGGAGCGGGAACGACAGCAAAACGCTGGACGGCGGCGGATACGAATGAAACGCAGTTGGGGCAGTGGTATTTCACGTCGAATCTGGCATCGTGGCGCGGTTGGTATTTGCCGTTGTTGCGTCTGCGCGAAAATTCGGCGTCGCGAAATTATCGCTTTCGCTTTCGCAGCGGTTCGATTGTGAACGGGGTGTACGTTCCGGGGCCGTGGGGAACGGCGAATTATGTGCGCGTGCCGACGACGAACAGCGCGGATACGAATGAACAATTGCTGATTGCGCTCGGTCTGGTTGGAGTTCCCGCGCCGTTCAGCAATCGTGACATGCCAAAAGACGGCATTTATTTTGAATTGTACGGCAAAGCGGACTCGGTGACAGGCAGCGCGGATTTGGACAATGTGTTTTTGATGCCCGTCGGAGAATGCGGTTCGGGGTTTGGTTTGGTCGCGGCGGAATTTGATTTGGCGTTTTCGGCGGGGCGTCCAACGTTCGATTCCCGCGCGGATTATCCGCGCGCCTACTTGCATGATGGCACAAACTTTTTGGTTGGCGCGAAACGCGTGGAAGGCGGCGGAATTTTTTTGATGCCGCAAGTGGCAGGACAACGCGTGTATTTTTTGGTCATGCGCGATGAAGCGGGAAATTACAAGCACGACAGGACGAATACGCTCGCGGTGACGGCACATTACCAACCGATTTGGGTCCACATGCCCGGGACGAATTGAGCAATGATTTCCGTTCAGAAGGACGCATTTTCGATTGTGCATTTTGAATCGCTGTTGGCGCAGGCGACGCAAAAGGCGGGCGTGAACCTCTTGCCGAATCGCGGGTTCGAGTTGGGCGCGTTCACGAATTGGACGAATACGAATTGGAGCATTGTCGGCAGCGAGAGCGTGACGCCGAACGGCAAGGGTCTGTACGCCGCTCAAGCGGCAAGCGCGTCATCGGGACAAATCAGTACGCTGACATCGAATCGCGTGGCGGTCAGCGGCGGACAAAGTTATCAGTGTTCGATTGACTTTGGTTCGCCTGCTTCGGGCAAAAAGAAAAATAATTTGCGCGTGCGCGTATTGTGGTATGACGCGCCGTCCGGCGGGAATTTACTGCGCGCGGATATTTTGATTCAAACGCCCGTGCGTCCGTCGGACAATTTGCGGCAACGGATTCGCACGTTCACGGCGCCGCTGGCGGCAACGCATGTTGCTTTTGAAATCAAAAATACGTGCGCGGTCAAGGTGGCGGGCGCGGGGAAAGGTCTGATTGTAGATTCGCCGTTTGTCGCGGGTGAGGTGACAGTCGTTGATCGCACACCGTTGGCAACGTGGCAGTACGGGCAGTTCCTGGGGCTCAAGTATTCCAAACATTGGCAGCAAGGGTACAAGCGCGCGACGTTTCGACTGCGCGGCAGCGGTGAATACCTTTACCATTTTTTGACGACGGCATTAGGTCAATGGGTTGAAATTTTTTATCAAGGCGCGCCGTTGTTTGAAGGAAAAATTTGGACGCTGACGGGACGCGTCGGCAAACGGGATTATGACGTGAGTTTGGATACGCTCGCGAATTTTGTGCGTGTGCCGTATGGTGACGACGGCGAAGAAGTGATTGAGACCAATCCCGAAAGCATCGAACGCTATGGACGCAAAGACCTGCGCTCGGATAAATCGTTCAAGACCCGCGGCTCGGCGGAAAAACACGGCAAGTATTTGCTGCAACAATTTGCAGATCCGTTACTCGCCTCTGCGCCCAATCCGCAAAGCGGCGTGGATTATATTGATGTGGAACTCATGGGTTTGTTTGCGACGACAGGATGGGTTACAGGACTGCCGCCGGTGTTCAAGGGCGAAAAAGATACGGCGGAAATCATGGCGACGCTGCCCAAGACGAACGCGGGCGGGAAATCGGTCTTGGACCGTCTGCGGCAAGACACGCCGAACGCGTTTATTTCGGGAGATTATTCGTTAGTTGAAAACACCGGGCTTGTGCTGGAACCGCTAGAAGGAAGCGAGACGAGCTCGGCGCAAGAAACCTTGATTGACCTCATCGAACGCGGTTCAGGCAACAAGCGCGCGCTGGTCTGCGGCGTGACGGCAGGACGAAAATTTTTTGTGCGCGAACGTCCGACGACGCTCGGCTATGTGATGCGGCGCAGCCAAGTGGACGACGAATACGATTTCTTTGACGCGGGGGGAGCGGAGATCCCGCGCGCGTTGGTGGAGCCCGGACAGTTGGCGACGTTTGACGCGCCAATTCCAAACTTTGACCCAATTCCGGCAGACTTTGGAAAGAGTCGCGATGCGCGGATGTTGACCGAAATTGAATATGACGCGGAAACAAACGTGGTTACGGCGACGATGTTGGGAAATCGGCGGTTTGATATTTCGTTGGCAAAGAATTTGCGAATGCTGCAAAAACGGCAGCGGTGAAAGTCGGAATGTAACGTATGCGATTGCGGTTGGTGTATCCCGAAATTGCGGATGTGCTGGACGACGAGGACAGCAGTGAAATCGCGGCGGAAGTGGTTGACGGCGCGCTGTATTTTCGCGTCGAGAACAAAAACGAGGATACGGGCGAATGGGGTGATGATTCGGCGAACATCCCTTTGCTCGTGAGTGTGCGGTACAAAAATGACGGCACCGAAGCGATTACGCTGGGTTTTTCGGCGGACGGCTCGACGGAAACGACACAAACCCTGGTGACGAAAACCAACGGCGGCAGATGGCGGTGGAAGCACTTTACAGTTAGCGGCACGACACGATTCAATCACGAGGTTTTTTACAATTTCGAGTACGCGGATTTTTATTTGCAGTGTGATGGACTACTGCGCGTGAGCAGTGTCAAGATTCGCCGCACGGACAATGATGCCGAATTGGTGTGGCGTGCATCGGAGGAAAAAACCGATGCGGTGGACGGCGGGCAGATTGTGGATGCGACGATAACAGCGCAACAAATCGCGAATGCGACCATTACCGCAGACCAGATTGCGAATGCAACGATAACCGCGCAACAAATCGCGAATGCCACGATTACGGCAACACAAATTGCCAACGCGACGATAACGGGAACGCAAATTGCGAACGCAACCATCACCGGCACGCACATTCAGAACGCGAGTATCACCGGCGCGGACATTGGCTCCGCAACCATCACCGCGACGAACATCGCGAACGCAACCATCACAGCAACACAGATTGCAAACGCGACGATAACTGCTACCCAAATCGCAAACGGAACTATCACCGCAACGCAAATTGCCAATGCCACGATTACCGGCACGCAGATTGCAAGCGCGACAATTGCGGGCAGCAA
>CALMZO010000389.1 GCA_937870825.1 uncultured Chloroflexota bacterium
TACGCCAGAGGATGCCCGCGCTTGGTTTGCTCATTGTGGCTATCTCATCCCTTGAATCATTTAGGAATCCGTTCTAGCCAATCAAGATTGAGGACGACGACGAGCAACAAAATCAGCGCAACCCAAATCGCCGCGCGAAGCCACATCGTCGGCGTGTTCGGATTAAAGTACAGCGCGCTCAAAAAAATTTCCGCTTCGCCTGTCGTCGTCACTTGCAGCGTTAACGGAAAACCCCAACGGTCAAAATACGGATTGTCGAAGGGCAGCGTGATTGTCTTGAGCGTATCGCTCTGCAATTCGCGCCCGTTCCATTCGGAATGTAGCAGCGGCAATCCTTCCGCCGAAAAAATATCGAGCAACAAAACCGACGCGTCGTCATTTCCCCCGTTCGCCGCCGCGCGAAATTCCAACGCATAATTTCCCACCGTCAATTCCGTCAAATCAAAACTCGAAAGAATCGTCCCCGCGTCGCCTTGCGCGGTGTGCCACACCGTTTCTCCGGCGCGCTGTTCTATGGAAACGCGCGGTGTATTTTCATTCGGCGCATCGCGCGGTGAAATAATCCCGCTGCGTCCCATGCCCGCAAAAAGTGACGATACGTCCGTTCCCACCACGCGACTGTACGCGCTCACGACAGAGCCGTACGCGTACGCTGCGTCGGTGACCATCAACGCGCTGTGCCAAAAACTCAAGCCCGTTAAAAAAATTGTCAACGCAGCAAACGCGAATGCGCGCACGCGCGAAACATTTTCAAACCCTGCGCGCAGCGCGAGCGCAAACGGCGCGGCGAGCAGTGGCAGCGCGACAACAAAATAGCGCGCGCCCACTTCAAACGGAATCCAAAAGCCGCCGAGCAGCGCGACGAGCGGAATCAAAACGAGCAGCGGCGCAATCAAAAAAATTCCGACGCGAAAATTTTGGCGCAACAAACGCGGAATGCCCGCGAGCGCGAGCACGTACACGGGCGCGAGAATCAACGTCCCGCGCTGCGGGTCAATCCACCAGCCAATCACGCCGCGCACAAGCGCGGCGAGCGAAAATGACGCGAGATTTCCCGTCGCCAATTCCGTCGGATTGCCTCTCGGCACCGTTCCCGCGAGCAAGACACCGTTGATAAAAAAATACGCGGCGATGCCGAACACAACAACGGCGACGAAAAAAAGCGCGCGGGAACGCCGGGCGTGCCATTGCGCCAATGCGCCTATCACGAGCAACGTTGCCAGCGCCACAAAGCGCACACTCAAGAACGGGAGGATTGCCGTCGCGCTTGCCATCAACACAACGCGCTGTCGTAAAACGTGCGCGGGGTCTTGAAACAAAAAAGTGCGCGTCGCAAAAATAAAAATCAACGCGCCCAACGCTTCGGGATAAATCAACGTCGCGTACATGACCAGGGGGGGGGTGAACGCGAGGCCAAGCCAACTCGCCGTTGCCCACACCGCGCTGTGCGTCACGTCGAACGCGAGTTTCCACATTTGCCACGCGAGCAGCGCGCCGATGCACGCGAGAAAAATTTCCGCGCCCGCGCGTCCGCCGAACGCGTACGGCAGCGCGAGAAAAAAAGGCAGCCCCAAATCGTGATTCAAAAGTTGCGCGCCGTTCGGCAAAATTTTTACGTGCGGGTCAAGCGTCTCGCCGTCCAAAAATTTTTGGTAATCGCGCTGCGCGTAATTGTTTGCCAGCTCCAAATCGCGGTCGAACGCGAGCGAATGCGCCGCCATCAAGTAATGCGGCTCATCGCCCAGCGGCTTCCACTGCTGCGTCATCCACAACGCGAGCGCGCCATAGATGAGCAGTGAGGCAAAAAAAACAAAGACGTGAAAATTGTGTGTGCGTGCAAGCATTCAAGGAGGAGATACGAGCTCAGGCATAATCTCTGCCGCGCGCGCATAATACTGCTGCGCGACTGCATCTTGCCCGCGCTGTTCGTAATACGCGGCGAGAAAATAGAGCGCGGCGTACGAATTCGAGTCCAAGCCGAGCGCGCGATGAAACGCGTCGCGCGCGGCATCCGATTGATTTTGTTCGAGATACACGCGTCCCAAGCCATTCCACGCGTCCACCTGGTTGGCATTTGCCGCGAGCGCGGCGCGATAGTTTTCGGCGGCAATGTCCGACTCGCCTGCGCGGCGCGCGGCATCCCCCCACACCAGATGCACGTGCGCGCGTTCTTGCGCGGATGTGCCGTGCGACAACGCGCGCGCAAAATAATCTTGCGCCGTTTGCCAATCGCCATTGCGCGCAAATTGTTCCGCGAGCGACGCGTACGCATACGCGGAATTGGGTAAGGAAAATTTTCGCGCGTCGGCGAGGAAGGCCGCGGTGTGTGCATTGGCGCGCCAGTAAAAAATCTGAATGCCTGCATCCGCGTCCAGTGAAATTGCGCCGCGTCGTGCGAGCCACATTTGAATTTCTCCGCCCGGGTCGAACACATAGCGATTAAAGACAAGCCACACGCGCGCCGCATTCTTTTCCGCTTGCGCGATTTGTTCAACCGTCTCTGCCGCGTTTTGATTAATTGCGCTGTTTTGCGTGTAAAAATAAACAACGCGCGTGCCGCCGGGCGTGAGAATCGCGTCGCCGCGTTGCGCGTTCCTTTCGAGAAGTTGCCCCGCCGCGCGCCAATCTTCTTTGGGTAAGGCAAGCGCCGCATTCGTGCGTTCCAACGAAACGGCGACAAACAAAATCGCGAGCGCAATCGTCGCCGCGCGCTGTACGATTGCATTTTTGCGCGCGACGAACGCCCCAATGTTCGTCACGCCCACCGCGCACAGAACCAACCACGCGGGAAGCGAAGCAATCAAATATCGTGTGGCGAACAGTGTGCCGCGACTGCCGAGAAACAAAATGACCAACACCGACGGCACAATTGCCCAGACCAACAGCAAAACAATTTCCCACGTTTTGCGGCGAACGGCGGTGATGCCAATGAGACCGAGCGCGATAAAAGATAAAGTTGCGCCAATTCCGCCGCCGCTAAAATTTTCCAAAACGCGCGCATAAAAAAAATCGAGCGTAAGCAGCGGCGGCGTTTCGCCGGGCGCGAGCCCGTACCAATTTTCGGGCGGCACAAAATTGGGCGCGAGCAAAAACGCAAAAAATTTCAGGGTCGAACCCCATACGAATTGCGCGTTCGGCGTGAGCCACAGCGCCGCGAGAAAAATCAACGCGACGAGGATTGTCCCAAGAATTGTGACGCGCGTGATGCGCGAAAAAAGTTTTGCGCGTGACGGCGCGCACGCGCGCACGAGCAAACCGCCAACGAGAAACAAAACTTGCGCGAGGATGACGAACAGCGCGAACAAATGCGAGAGAACCGCGCCCGCGAGAGACAACGCAAAATACAACCAATGCGTCAGCCGATTTGTTTGCAGCGCGCGCCACATCCAATAAAAAGAGGTCAGCGCAAAAAACAGATAGAGCGAATACGGACGCGCTTCGTGCGCGTAAAGGACCGCGAAACTGGAAACACTCAAAAACGCGGCGGCGATGATTCCCGTCATCTGTCCAAACATCGCGCGCGCAAGTTTGTACGCTATCGCGACGGCGAGCGTGCTGAACGCGGCAGACGGAAAGCGCAGCAAAAATTCATTCGCGCCGAGTATCAGCAGCGCGCGTTCGATGACGTAATCGAGCGGCATTGCCGCGTGCAAAATGAGTTGGGGAAAAAAATCGTCGAGCGGTCCGCCGGCTGCGTTCGCCTGAAGAATTTCGTCGTACCACAAGCTGCTGCGTCCGAGGTCCCACACGCGCAACAAAAATGCGAACGCGAGTAACGCATACAGCAGCCAACGTTCCTGAATGCGGGCAGGCATGGTCTCACGTCTCATCGCGCACGCGTTCGGTGGTTTTCCACACCCGCGCGCGATTCAAAACGGAATCAAACGCGGCGCGCAGCGCCGAGAAAATGTCGAGCGCGAAGAAAAGTGGGATGAATGGAAAACGCAGCCACATTGCAGAGGAGACGCGTTGTTCGGCGAACAGCGCGAGAATTTGCGCGAACGGCGTCAAGAGCGCGAGATACAACACGGCGCGCGGAAATTTTACGACGCGCGGAAAGAGGACAGAGAGTACGGAAAACAATCCCGCGCCAAGCAGCGCGAGACGGTCCAAATAACCGAGCGCAAAGAGGAGCAATTCCGCGCGCAAGAACGGGTTCATGTTTTTTTCACGCGTCAACGCGACGGCGTGATTGCGCGCAATGTCGTTGAAACCGCGTCCCCAGCGCGCGTGCTGCCGCACATAGCCGCCCGCCGTTTGCGGCACCTGTTGATACGCGACGGAATCTTCGGCAAAACGCAAACGGTAGCCCGCGCGGCACAAACGCAGTGTCAATTCCGAATCTTCGAGAAACGCGCCGTCGGGGAAAGCGCCGCATTGTTCGAGCGCGCTGCGCCGATACGCGCAGTTGGAACCGAGCATCGCGGGCGCGAGGTCGAGGCGGTCTTTGGCGCGCATCGTCAGCATTTGATTCACAAAACTTTCGACGGTGGTGTAATACGCGCTCGGACTCGCCAACGCGTTCGAGGGAATCGTGCGTCCGCTCACGCCCGCAATCGAGGAATTTGAAAAATAGCGCACGGCGACGCGCACCGCGTCGGGCTGGGGACGATGGTCGGCGTCGAAAATGTAAATGATTTCGCCGAATGGAAATTGTGCGAGCGCGGCGTTGAGGGCGCGGGCTTTGCCGACGGATTCGCGCATTGCCAGACAGCACATATTTTGGTGTTCGCGCGCGAGTTCTTGCAGAATGTCACGCGTGCGGTCATGCGAACCATCGTCCACAAAGACCACTTGCATTTTTTCGCGCGGATACACCAACTGCGCGAGCGCGCGGCCCAAGCCGCGCAATACTTTTTCTTCGTCGCGGCACGGCACGAGAATCAGCACCGTCGGCAATTCGCGCGTTTCATTCTGCACGGCGCGACGCGGCACAAAAAAAATCGCGAGCGTCAAGAGAATGCGCCGCAGGTTAAACACGAGCAAAATGAAAATGATGGGCAGCGCGGCGACACGCAGCAGGCGCGTGAGCATCTTAATTTCCATGCGCGCGACGTTGACGCAGCGCGTTGAGGTACACGCGCCCGCGTCGTTCGATGTGCCGCGCGTACAATAACGCGCCGCCCGCGCCGTATTCCGCTTGTAACGTGTCCAATGAGGGCAATAACGCGAAACGCACGACGCGGATTTTTTCGCGCCACGATTGCGTTGCGGCAAACGTCAACGCATACGCGCGGCTCAAATCGGTGTGACGATAGTCCATTGCCAACAAATCGCGCGCGCCGTGTTGTTCAATCCACGCGCGCAGACGCGCCGGAGTTTTTGCGCGCAATGTGTCGAGGATGTTTTGTGGCGGCAATGGCGCGCCGGTCAAGACATTCACCGCGCGCAACGCGAGATAGACAAACCGCGTCACGCGCGCCGCTTCACTTGCAGCAATCACGCGCGTCCAATCGAACGCGTCGCCGCGCTGCGCGAGCAAACGCGCAATGTCAATCGCTTGCCCGACGCGCGCTTCGCGTTCGACGAGATGCGTTGCGAGATGAACGCACAAATGCGCGAACGTATCTTCGAGCGACAACACGCGCACGTTTTTTTCATCCACCGCAACTTGTACGCTGCGCGCCCACAAATCGGGAATGGGCTGCAAATCCAAACCGCGCCAATCGGTGTCCCACAATGTCGTGTGCATTTCGACGGGGCGCGGCTGCGCGACATCAAACAAATAGCCGCGCCGCGCAAAACCATTCAGCCGCCACACGGACGGCAAGTGTTTCGTTACGAATGTGCCAGCTTTCATTGGCACGGGGGTAAATCCCGCCGTGAGCAATGCGTCATAACCGCGCCGCGCGTGCGTTTCGTCGCGCGCGAGCAAATCGAAATCGTACAACACGCGTTCGGCGGGGTCGGCATAGAGCTGCAACAATAGCGGCAGCCCTTTCATCACGACACATTCCACGCGCGCGTTTTCCATCAACGCGACAAGTTCTTGAAATTCGCGCCGCGCGTCGGCATTGCGCGTCGCGTTGTCGTCGTACGCTTGCGCCATGCGCGCGCGCGCGGCGGCGGGAACGAGCGCAAGTAAATCCATTCGTTTCCACAATGTGTACAAAAGCGGTGTGATGCCGTGACCGTCCGCAAGATACAACACATCATCCCAGGCGAGTTCGCCGCGCGACAACTGCGCGCGAATGTTTTCCGACTCGGGCGCGAGAGGAATACTCGCGGCGATGAGGGCGATGGTGTTTTCGCGTTGTGGAGAGAGAGCGGATTTCATTTACGGTTTGGGACGATAAATTGCAATGGGGCGCGTGACGACGCCCGTCATGGTCGGCGGCGCGTCGGCTGGCGTGAGCGTTTCCGTCAACTGATAGTTTGCGTCGAGCAGCTCACGAACGTTTGGCGTTGTCTCGAATTCGCTTTCATCGGAAATGATGAGGGCATAGTACCGTGCGCGCATTCGCGCGCGGAAATCATCGGGCATTGGCGCGCCGCCGCGCACATTGGCGTACCAAAGCGTCAGCACTTGGGCGGACGGTTCTTTGCCAGCGCGCAGCGCGTAATACGGATGCATCATTACCAAGACGTTGCCCTCGCTCGCGGCAATTCGCCGAATCAGCGCGTCGCCCGCATTGTGCATCGCTTGACTCGGAATGTAACGCAATGGATTGTACACTGCGAGCGCGAATTGAAGCAACAGCAAAATGACAATCGCAAGCTCGATTCTGCGCGGTGTGAGAAAACGCGTCGGGCGAATGTGCGCGGATTCTTGCAGCGCGAGCGCGGGCGCAAGACAAAGCAACGTGTACGCCGACATTAAATTGTTCAAGTTGCCGCCGACGGACGCGCGTCCAATCGCGCTGACCATCACGCCCATTGCAATTGCAAACAACCACGGGTGCGCGCGCAGCCACGCGAACGGATTGCGCGTGCGGCGAAGCGTGAGAATGAAAACGGCGAGCGCGAGCAAACTCAGTCCCGCCATCACGCCGCCAAGTTCGCGCGCGAAAAAATGTAGAATGCGCGCGGCTTCAATCGGGTCACCGCCCAGAACCGTCACAACATGAAACCAGAACCATCCGCCCGTGGCAGAATTATAAATCCAAAATGGCAGCGCCACGCACAGCGCATACGGAACGACGAACCACGCAACGCGTTTTCCAAATGAAAGCATCAAGAAAAACGCGATGCCGACGCCGTACAACAACGCGGTCTGTTTCGTCCAAAACGCGAGGGCAAGCAACAGCGCGCTCAACATCATTCGCTCCGCGCGGCCCTCGCCGTAAATCGCGACTGTCATTCCCGCAAGCGAAAGCGCGACAAAAAGCGAATCGACGCGCACCAATTCGTACCACTGCCCGGTGATGCGAAAGCCCGCGAGATACAGTCCCGCGCAAAGGAAACCGAGCCAACGCGTTTTGCTTTCGCGTCGCGCGATATAAAAAATCAGCGCGGCGGTGACGAGAACGGCGGCGAACGAAAACAAACGCAGCGGCGCAAAACTCGGTCCCGTGATGCGTAAAAGCAAGCCGCCGAGCCATGTGTATAACGGCATGTATGCGTGCGCGGAAAAATCCGCGTTCGGCGGCGCAAAGACGGGCAAGCCGCGCGCAAATTGCCACGCTTGCAGCAACATGCTGTCTTCGATGAAATCGAGGTCGTACGGATAAAAAATGCGCGGCAGCGCGGTGAACACATACATTCCCGCAAACAGGGCAGCCGCGAAAATCGCAACAACGCGCGCCAAATTTTCCGTAACGAATTTCATTTCCAAATCAATACTGTCCCAAACTGCCCGCGCGTTTGGTGTACGCGAGCGCGCGGCGAAACGCCAGGAGCGCGAGTGGAATTAGCACGACATCGAAAATGACCAGCGCAATTAACGGCGCGCGCAATTCGTACAAGGACTGCCCGCGCATCAATGCGCCGCGCAACGCTTCGAGCGCGTACGTGAGCGGCAGCAGGTACGAAAAAATTTGCAGCGGGAACGGCAAAAGTGAAATGGGAAAATAGACGCCGCAAAAAATATACGTCGTCAAATCAATCAACCAGTTCAACGGGTCGGCGCGCTTGAAAAGCAAAAGAAACGCGGCGGACAGAATGCCCCAACTGTTTAGCGCGAGCAGCGCGAGCAGCGTGATGACAAACGCGGCAAACCAATTGGCGCGCGAGAAATCCGCGCCGAAAAAAATGATGCCGACGCCCAACTGCAACGCCATGACGAGAATCCCCTCGACAAACAACCACGCGGACGCGCCCAACAACGCGAGCGCGGGATTCGTCGCCGTCACCATCAACGGTTCGACAGTCCCGATGACCATTTCGTTTTCCATTTCACGCGACAAAAATTTCATGCCGAGCGCAAGATAACGCGCAAAGACGCCGCCGATGAGGAGGAACGTAAAATAATCGCCGAAGCCGGCAATCGCGGCGGGCTGCTGCCCGATGAAACGCGCGAGCAGCGCGTAGAAAAAAACATACAGCGCGCCGCCGAAATACGTCCCGACGAAATTGAGGCGATAGCTTGACGCGATGAGAAAACCGCGCTGCGTCAACGCCCACAATTTAAAGAGCGCGCTATTCTTGCGCCGCGTCGCGCAAGAGAACGCGTAGCCCTTGCTCGCGGGGACCGAATTTGCGAATTTGTCCGCCTGCGCCATATATCACATCCCACAAAACTTTTTCGGAAAAATGTTCCGCTTCGATTTCAAATTCCACCCGCGCGCCGTCTATGCGCGTTGCGCGAATGCCATTCGCACTTTGCAAATGCAGCACTAGATTTTCAAGCGGCTGCGCCAATTCCATTTCGTACACGAGTTTGTGCCGCGTTTGTTCCAATAACTCGCGCGGGCGTCCGAACGCGCGCATTTCGCCGTGCGCGAGAACGCCGATGCGGTCACACAACTGCTCCATTTCGTACAAATCGTGCGTCGTGAGGAATACGGTTTTGTTTTGTCGCCCGACGATTTCTTGTTTCAACAACGCGCGCACATCGTCCGCCGTTTGCACGTCCATGCCTTTCGTCGGTTCGTCGAGAAACAAAATCGGCGGATTGTGCAGCAGCGCGCGCGCAACATTCAATTTTTGACGCATCCCTGTCGAGTACGTTTGAAACATCGCGTCCGCGTACCGCGTGAGTGTGAACATGTCGAGCAGTTCGTTCACGCGCGCGCGAATGTGTGGACGCGGCACATTTTGCAGCGCGGCGAAAAATTCCAAATTGGCGCGCCCGCTCAAGCGTCCGTAAAAGGAATTTTCGTTGGAAAAGACCAAGCCCACCGACGCGCGCACCGCGTCGGATTGTTTTACGATGTCAAAACCATTCACGCGCGCGTCGCCCGATGTCGGCGCGAGCAGTGTGGTCAACGTGCGAATCAATGTGCTTTTGCCCGCGCCGTTCGCGCCAAACAGCCCAAACAATTCGCCGTGCGGAATGACAAACGAAATGTCATGCACGGCGAGAGAGGCGCCATATTTTTTCGTGAGCTGGCGCGTTTCGATGGCGGGAATCATTGTATGGTCACTTGCATCTCCGGCGGCGCGACTTGAATCCAAATGTTGCCGGGTTTGAACGCGATGGGAGCGCCGTTCGCGGTGGTCAATTCAAAAAATGTGTGCGGGTCATTGCGCGTCCACGTCACATCGAACGCTTGTCCATCGCGCAACAATGTTGCTTTGCCCGAACCTGTCAGCGTAATTTTGATGGAACGTGAGCCGAGCGAATCTTCGATAATGTCCGTTGTTTCATGTGTTGCGTGCAGGACGAGAACATTCGCGGCAGTCAGTGGTTGCTTGGAAACCGCGTCGAGATGCGGCGATGCGCCGATGCTGCGAACGTACACTTGGCGCTGCGCGTCGTACACAAAAATCGCGTCGGAAAGATTTTTGCGGTACGGAATCGTCGCTTGATTTGCCGCGCGTCCGCCCGATGGAACTGCCGCGTTGAAATTCAGTGACGCGATTTGCGCGCCGGTGAGCAAATTTTTTTGTGCAGCAAGCGCGTACATTTCTTGCGTGCTGGTGTAGCGATTGAACGGGCGTTTGCGTTCGGTGATTTCGCGGAAAATTGGCGCGCGTCCGTAATCGTCAAAATCGGCTTGGGCAATTTCGGATGCTGCAATCATTTGCCGCACGGGTTCGCTGCCGCCGACGTGCGCGAAAATCGCGCCAAACATCGGAACGAGTTCGAGGTCAATCAAACGCGCGGAACGAATCGGACCAATCTCGTTCGCGTCATTGCAATAAAACAGCGCGGCGTAGCGTGTAATCGCGCCTTCGGTCAAATGTTCGACGACAATATCGGCTTGCGCGAGTCCGGCTTGCGGACGTTCGGGCGGCGAGTTGCCGATTTTTATGAGGAGCGGGCGGCGCGCTGCGAGATTCACGCCCGCTTCCCCCTGAGCGCTCAGCGCCGAAGGGCTCAACGGCAAGCCGGTGAACGGACACACGTTCGTTTGCGCGTTGTTTGTTTTGCGCGATGGAGGGATGGTTGGAATCGTCGCGTTCGTCGGCTGCGCGGGCGCGCGGGTGGCAGAAACAGAAGTTGCGCGTGTTGTTGGCGCGAGGGGGGGGGGCGCAGTCGGCGCGACGTTGTTGTCGCCGCACGCGGTGAGGGCGACGACTATGCTCAGTGCGATGAGGGCGCGAAAGAAGAGATTACGCATGATGTTTCGATGCGGTTGGCTGCGCGGGCGGTTTTGAAAAACGCGCACGGAACAGAATCACGTACGCGAACGTCGCGCTGCTGTACAAATAATAGAGCCAATGCAGTGGAAGCGCGCGCGCGACGAAC
The DNA here is from genome assembly GCA_937870825.1 of uncultured Chloroflexota bacterium. Lineage (GTDB taxonomy): Bacteria > Chloroflexota > Anaerolineae > UBA4142 > SHND01 > SHND01. The sequence goes on from CALMZO010000389.1 coordinate 10,793, forward strand.
CACGCGCCGCGTTTTTGAAACAAGAAACGGTACAAATCAAAATTTAACGCGAACAATCCAAACACCAAAGCGAGCGCGGCAAACCAAAACAGCGGCGAAACAATTCCTGCAAAAATCGCGGCGAGCAAAAGCCAACACAATACCGCGCTGAGGCGATGTGAAATTTTCAGATTCAAATCGGCGGGCAGTTCCCCTTGCCGCGCAATCAATTCCGCCCACGGCAGCGCGCGGTCACGAATGTCGGTGACGATAAGCGAACGCAGCGTCCAGCGTTTCAAATGTTTGACTTGGAAATCTTTTGCCAGACGAATTTGTCCGCCGGATTTTTTGAGCCGATTGCCGAGTTCGATGTCTTCAATCGAAGGACGCCCGTATTCGGCGGCGAATCCGCCAAGTTCGTTGAAGGCGCGGCGTCGAATGGCGCCGCAGCCCGCCCAAAAACTGGACGCGTTTTCGCTGGAGGTTTGATGAACATAGTGATGCAAAAGATTGCGATACTGCGAAACAAAGGCGGCATCGCCGGGCGCATCATCGTACGCGCCAAAAATCGCGCTGAGGTTTGCGTCTGATAACGCGTTTGTGATGCGCGCAATCGCGTCGGGTTTCACCAACACATCGGCGTCAATAAAAAAGAGTACGTCGCCTTGTGCGTGCGCCGCGCCGATGTTGCGCGCAATTGCAGGTCCGCCGCGCGCGAGCGGTGTGGTCAACACATTGAGACCGCGCGCCCGCGCCAAGGCGGACGATTCATCCGTAGACCCATCGTCCACGACAATGATTTCACCCGGCGCGGGTTTCAGCGCGCTCAGCGCGTCGAGGACGCGCGCCCAATGTTCTCCGCCGTTATAGACGGGAACGATAAGCGAAACGTGTTGCGGCGTCAACATCATTCTTCAAAGCGCGTGCCTTGCCAACGTTTTTTTTGCGCGCCTGTGAGCTTTCGCAAAAATTTTTGCAGGCGGTCACGCGTGCGCGGATGCGGATTGTGCAGCACGAGTTCTTCTTGATATTCCATGTCGGTGTTGACCGCCCAAACGTCGTGCTGTGCGCCCATGATATTGCGCGCCGCGAGCAGCGCGGTCATCATCGAATGGTCTTGGTTGTTGTACTTGTGCATGCCGTTGCGCCCGACGGTCTGCAAATTGTCGAACGCGTCGAGATAGCCGCGCACAATGCCGAGATGTTCGTGATAGGTGGAATCGTACACGGGATACGCTTTTTTCATTCGCTCGACGGTGCCGTCAATCACCTGGTCGGCGCGCGCAATGCCGATGAGTTCCAATTCGCGTTTGGCGAGGTCAATCAATTGGTCATCGGGCATGTTCCACAAGTCATCGCCTTCCGTGACAAAATATTCCATGCCGAGACTCGTGGTGTCGTCATTCGGGACCATCGCCTTGGACCAATTTTTGAAATTTTGAATGCGTCCGACAAAGACGCGCGGCGTGTGAATATAAATCCAATTGTCGGGAAACAGCTGCGGCACATTCACAATCAAAATGACGGTGAGAAAATCGCGATACCCCAAACGATTTGCCGCGTGCAAGACATCGGGCGGTGGGGGGGGGTGAAGCGCGTTGATGAAATCGCGCAGCGCAAGCGTGGAGATGAAATGCGTTCCTTCTATCACGCGTTCGATGCCGTTCTGTTGGACGACAACGCTTGTGATGCACATGCCTTGCCGATTCACGCGCACGACGGGCGAATTGAGCAGCACGTGACCGCCACTCGCTTCGACATTTTGCTGAACCGCTTCCCACATCATCCCGGGACCGTACACGGGATATTCAAATTCTTCAATCAACGATTTGATGCCGTTGCCATTTTGAAAAATCGCGCTTTTGAGCGCAGAGGTGAACGAAAGTCCGCGAATGCGCTGTGCCGCCCATTCTGCGCGAATTTCGGTGCAAGGAATGCCCCACACTTTTTCGGTGTACGTTTTGAAAAACAAGTGGTACAGTTTCCGTCCAAAACGATTGGAGACGTAATCTTCAAAACTTTCTTCGGGGACGAGGGGAAAAAGACGCGCGCGCACAAAGCTGAGAAAAATCCAAATGCTCTGCGCGATGCCCAACGCACCCAATACATTCAACAAGCGCAGCGGATAATAAAAAAATTTCCCTTCGTAGTGAATGCGCGAGAGACGCGGGACGCGCAAAAATTCATTGCCAAGCACTTGATGCCATAACGCATCTACTTCGGACATTTTGGTATAAAAGCGATGTCCGCCAATGTCATAGCCATAGCCCTTGTAAAAGGAGGTGCGCGCGATGCCGCCGACGACGCCATCGCGTTCCAACACGGTGACAGGGATGCGCTTGCGAGAGAGTTCGTATGCCGCAGTCAAACCTGCCGGTCCTGCGCCGAGAATAATTACGTTGCGTTCCGTCATCAAGAGATTTTTATGAGAGGGGATTAAAAACAGGGAACGAGTATAGCATAGAGCATACAGGTTTCCGAATGTTGCACGCCCTGTCGGCACGTCGCGGATGCTGTCATTGCGAATGGAGCGTTTTGTGCGGAGCGAAGCAATCCACAGGTCGCCCTTTTGTTCCGTGAGGCGATTGTATACGCGATATCGTCGGGCATGTTTGTAATCGTCACGTCAATGCCCACCGCATTCAACTGCGCTTGTACGAGTTCGCTCGTGCGTCCGTTCAAAGTCGGGTCGGGGAGACAGCAGACGAGTTCGAGTTTCAACTTTTTGTCATCTTTATCGCGGATGCCGATGCGTTCCTCGAGCAAATCAGTGCCGGGCGCGGGAATGCCAAAAATCGGATGAACGAGCTGCGAAGGCAAAAGCACGGTACCCGTCGTCGTGATATCCACTGTATAATCATCCACCGCTTTGGTGGAATCGGCGTTGATTTTTAAAATGCCTGCAAAAAACGCGTTCTCGCCCGTGGTGTGGCGTTTGAAATCTTCCACGACCGCTTGCGCGGTGAACGGCGCGCCGTTGTGAAATTTCACATCCTTGTAATTTGAAACGCCATGTGGACAGCGCGATAAATTCTCACGCTTCCGCGAGCATGGGCTGCACCTGATAGTTTTCGTCCATGCGCGTCAGCGTATCAAAAATGTTGGTGTTGACCGTTGCCATGCCAATCGTGATGCGTTCCGGCTCTTTGGGATCCTGGCGCTAATCGTCGGCGGGCGCACATGCGGCGGCGACAAGCGCGCCCAACGCTACCAGTACGATGATGGGAATGAAACGAGCACTCATCCTGTTTTTCTCCTTGCGGAAAAACGTTGGGTCGTACTTGATATTACGCAGGATGAACCCCTGTGGATGTATGTCGTCACAAAGCGCGGATAATTTACGCGTATAACATCGTAAAGGAAAACTGTCACAGAGATTTCAAGACGCAATCGGTCTCCGGAGGTCCATTGCGTCTCTCATTCCATGAGCATCCGCAGCTCGATGCGTGGGAATTTACCAAACAACGCGCGCGGCGCGCAGAACAAAACGGATTCACTTGCTTTTGGCTGATGGACCATTTTTACAATTTTCACGGCAAAGACGAGACCGCGCCGTTCCTCGACGGGTGGACGACGCTGCCCGCGCTTGCGATGGTTACAAACACCATTCGTCTCGGTCCGCTAGTCACACCCATCGGCTATCGCAACCCCGCGCTCCTCGCGCGCATGTGCGCGACGTTTCACGGAAAATTTTTTCGCGTGGACAACGCGATTTGTGAATCGAAACCGATTCAAAAACCGCTGCCGACGCGCGGTGTTGAAAAAACATTGCGAGCAAAAGGACCGCGACGAAACAACAATTGCAAAAACGACGTTCGATGTCGTGTTGTGCGCGCGTGACGAACACGCGCTGCGCGAAAAAATGACGCGGCTCGAATTTCAACCCGAAGCGTAAAGCCGCTCGTCGGCACGCCCGCGCAGCTCGTCGAACGCGTCGGCGAATTTGAACGCGCGGGCGCGGACGAACTACTGCTCGAATTTCATTCGAACGATGCGGAGGGCTACGAGCTGTTTGTGGCTGAGGTCATGCGCGCGTTTCGTTAAACGAATGAAAAAAGTTTTGCACCTCATCTCGTCTTTTGCACACGGCGGCGCGGCGCGCGCATTGCTCGGCGTCGCGCGCTATTCCACACGACGCGGAAAATTTCAACATGAAATCGTTTCGCTGCGTCCCGCCGCGCCGTTTATGGTTGCAGATGCGCTGCGCGATGGCATTGCGGTGATTCAAGCGCCGAACGCGGCGACCTTGCGCGCGGCAATCGAAACAAGCGACATTGCCCTCGCGCATTTTTGGAATACGCCGGAACTGTATGCGTGGCTGCGTTCGGAAGTTCCGCCGACGCGGCTCGCCTTCTGGTTCGATATTGCGGGGGACCAGCCGCCGCAAGTGATTACGCGCGCGCTGCTCGACTATGCAGATTGCGCCGTGGCTTCCGGTCGTTACACGCTCACGCTGCCCGTGTTTCAAACGCTTGCGGATGCGCGGATGATTCCGACGAGTCCGGACTGGGAACGACTCACGGACGTGCAGTCTGTTCCGCACGCCACGTTCAATGTCGGCTATATCGGCACGGTGGATTTTGTAAAAATGCACGCGCAGTACGTTCGCCTGAGCGCGCAGGCGAACATTCCGAACGCGCGTTTTATTGTCGCAGGCAGTGGCAACGGTTTTGTAACATTGAGACGCCAAGCGCAAGAATGGGGCGCTGCGGAACGATTTGAATGGCGCGGCTATGTGGAGGATGTGGGCGCGCTTTTGCAAACGTTCGATGTCTTTGGCTATCCGCTCTGTCCGGAAAACTATTCCACCTCGGAATTGGTCCTTCAAGAAGCGATGTACGCTGGAATTCCGCCCGTCGTCTTGCCGTACGGCGGCGCGGGGCGCGTGGTGCAAAACCATGTCACCGGAATCGTCGCGCAAAATGAAATCGAGTACACGAACGCGTTGGAATTTTTATATCAGCATCCCGACGAGCGCGCGCGGCTGGGCAACAATGCGCGCGCGTATGCACAAACGTTTTTTGGCGCGGAAAAAAGCGCGCAGCAGTGGGACGACATTTTTGAAAGCATGCTGGGCGCGCCAAAACGCGCGCGGCGGTGGATGCCGCACGACGCGAAAATTTTATCCGGCGCGGAATTTTTCGTGCAAGGACTGGGCGACACTGCGCCGCAATTTCGTACAAGCATGGTTTCGACGGATGCGGACGAATTGCATGAGGCGGACGCGCGCATTGCCGCATCCGCGCCGGTCCTGGCGAATGGCGACGGCGGAATTTTGAGTTATCGCCACGCGTATCCGAATGACAGCCATTTGCGGTTCTGGTCGGGCCTCGTGCTGCACGCGCAAGGACGCCGCGCGTTGGCGGCAGCGGAATTCGTTGCCGCGCGGGCGTTGGGTTTTTCATCCGCGCGTGTGGCACAGTATCTGACACACATTGTGGGCGAGGCGTGAGCGCGGGCTTGCGAGGTCGTCGCACTTGGTGCGACCCGGCATCACCGCTAAAATTCCATTGCTATTGACGCTCTCTGTGCCACATGTTAGAATTTTTTTCAATCGCGTAGCACTTACAGTAATAGAGCTCTCAAATAAAAATCGTATGATGGATTCTACGCTTCAGCAGGGTGATTCGCAGTAACCGCATAAATGCTCGAGTCCGATGCTGCGAAGTCTATTTGAGATGACTATGAGGAGGTAACATGGAAACGCCAAACCCAAAAGATAATTTTTTAGTAGGCTTTCTTTCGTTAATAGAAACCGAAGCGAAGGATGGCTACTTGGGTGCAATTTTGGTAACCGATGCACAAGGAATTCCTCAGGAGTTTCGTTGTACCCATCCGGTTAAACCAACAACTGTCCAGAGGTCCTTGTATGGAGATACCCTTCTACCCCATATCGGTATAAACCTATGTGGAATACCACTGATTAAGGTTATCCAGACCAAGCCCGCGTTGATTTTAGTTAGATATGCTTCGTTTTTACCAATACGTTCGGCAAGTTTATGCCCAGTTGCCGTTGTACAACGTGCTGGTACAACTATTGAGGTTCATACTCCGACTGATCAAAGCCCTCTTATCAGGATTCGACTCGAAAGCCCTATTGCGAGATTTCAGCCAGTTGTCATTGAAACCAGCAAAGCTGAGAGCCAAACGGTTCAAGCACTTTTACAAACAAAATTTGCTGGATTAGACCCACTCGAACCCTTTGAAAGAATTATTAGTGCAGTACAGTTGTTAAACAAATATGACAAACGATTTCAATAATTGATAAACACAGAATGCACAGAGATCCTTTTTCTTCTCGAACTTACAAAATAGCAAACAGAATCCTGCCGATTTCTCAACCATCTATTGTCGGCATGGATGGTACAGATTTGGGTCTGGGCTTTTCCGAGACGTATCAAATTGTTGTGCCTTTCATTCTTCCCCCGCTCATTTCCTCAAATCTTGCTTTTTCAATCCCCGACTCATTCGAGCCACCAGCACTTCTTGCCCCTGTTGAATCAGAGGGGCTAACAGACTGGCTTCATTCACAACTTGACTTGGCTCTCCCTATGATTGAGATGACACATATGATGTCGTCTCAAGTGAATATCGAGAATATTACTGATCGGATAGATCACCTTTTCGAAGTACCGGAGATTGAAGAGATTGTTCTGCTGAGTATCAAGTCCAGAGCAAGTGGGAAAAGCTATCAAAGGAATACAGAAACTATCGCTCAACCGTTCTTGGTCGAAGACTCGGCTGAGAGTTGCCGCCATGGCATGAAGAAGAAATGGTGTGCGGATTGTAGAACGATAGAAAAACGTGAGCGCGAGAAATCCAATGTACCGCTTGACCCATTCGACTTGATCCTTCCAGCCTTATACCCTCCACTCGGAGCCAATTTCGACAATCCTGTTTCGTTTCCTGTTGGTAAATCCCTTTATCCTTTTCAATGTGAAGGAGTTAAATTTTTGGTTGAGCATCAAAATGCGTTACTTGGTGATGAAATGGGATTGGGAAAATCAATTCAAACAATCACAGCACTCCGCCTTCTGTTTCGTCTCGGAAAAATCAAGAATTGTTTGCTGCTATGCCCAAAGGCAGTGGTGACTGATTGGGAGACAAAGTTTGAGGATTGGGCACCAGAACTGCGCGTCCAAAAAGTTAGAGGAAGCCAAACTGAACGTGAAATTTTTTGGGATACACCTGCGCATGTTTATTTGACTACTTATGAAAGCTTTCGCGAAGATCTACAGGCTCAAACCGCTCGGACGCAAGTAGATATTTGTGTACTTGATGAGATACAGAAAATCAAAAATCCTGACGCAAAATTGAGCCAAGCTGTCCGACTTGTTCACTCAAGTTGGCGCTGGGGGCTCTCAGGTACGCCTCTAGAAAATCGAATTGAAGACGTAGTAGCAATATTTTATTTTTTAGTGCCGCGACTTTTTAGTCAAGAGAGATTCCTCAGTCCTCAATTAGTACGCGAAAGGATCAATCCTTATTTTCTGCGTCGTCGCAAGGTTGAGGCATTGCCAGAGCTACCGCCCAAAATCCACAATGAGGTTTGGCTTGAGTTGGCACAATCGCAACAGCGTGCATATGACCGTGCCGAACAACAAGGAATAGTTGAGTTAAATGAACAAGGAGACAGAATAACGGTTCAACATGTATTTGCACTCATTACGAAGCTTAAGCAGATATGCAACCTAGACCCAGTATCTCAAACGGGATGTAAACTGGAGTATCTTTCCGAACGGCTAGAGGAGCTTGCAGAACAAGGAGATAAGGCACTGGTCTTTTCTCAGTTTCCAGAGAAAACTCTCAAAGTCTTAGCCCCTCAGTTGAATCTATATTCGCCGCTTTCTTATGATGGGTCAATGAGTGATCAACAACGAAAATTTGTTGTAAGCAAATTCCAAGATGAAGAAGAAAACAAAGTACTCTTGATGTCAGTGAAATCCGGAGGGGTTGGGATTACGCTTACACGCGCGAGTTATGTGTATCATTATGACTTATGGTGGAACCCTTCAATCGCTGCACAGGCAGAAGACCGCGCTCATCGAATTGGGCAAACAAAGACAGTTTTTGTAACCTCCTTGTATACGCGCAACACGATTGAGGAACGAATCAAAAAGCTGCTTGACCAAAAACGCGCGCTTTTCAATATAGTGATTGATGAACTATCAGACGTAGACTTGACGAGTTTATTGACCGAAGAGGAAATCTTTGGATTATTCGACTTACAAAAGCCCAGACGAAGTATGGCGCCGTCTCATATAGGAAATTCCTTGGCAAAATCGGTAGATTTATTGGCTTTCACTCATGAGCAATTCGAACGACTAGTTTCTTCGCTTTATGAGGCTATGGGGTATAAAGTTCGCGTAACTCGCATGTCACGAGACGGTGGTATAGATGTTTACGCAACAAAAATCTCGGATTCTGGGACAGAACGTCTGGTAATTCAATGTAAACATTATCCTAATGCCAAAGTGTCGGTTGAATTCGTCCGAGCCTTATACGGTGTGATGCAAGCAGATCAAAACATCACACAGGCAGTCCTGGTAACAAGCGGAGATTTCACTTCTGATACCCTGAAATTTGCCGACGGTAAAAGGATTGAGCTCATTAACGGTTCAAGACTCATTGGACTAATGGAAAAATACAAGGTGTTTGCATAAGAAAGAATCACTCAATAATTCTAGTCTTCCTCATTTCCCGTATTTCCCTTTCTTCCACTCCCATCTCGCGCAGCACAGTTTCCGTATCTTCTCCAAAGCGCGGCACGCGCATTTCGTTTTGTATCAAATTCCGTTCCACCACTTGCGGATGCTTGTACATTTCACCCACATCAAGCAGCGGCTCCATGCAGCAATCTACCGACATATCATCGCGCATAGTGTGTGTGTGACGCGTCGTGCGCGATGATATGTCGCCACGGTGTGAAAATTCGACCCATTCCGCGCGCGTGCGCGTTTTGAAAATTTCCGCGACGTCCGAAATTTTTTCCGCGTCGAATTGAAAATCAATCAAATCGGCGCGTCCCACCTTGACACAAAACGCCTTCCAAAAAATGGGTTCGAGCGCGCCGAGCGCGATGAAACCATCGTCACGCGTTGCGTACACGTTGTAACACGGATACGCGCCCGTGAGGGACAATTCCCCGCGCGCAGGCAATTCATTTTCCGCGTGATACGTTGCGCCGAGAACCGTTTGCGTCCATTCCACCGCCGCGTCGAACAACGCGACGTCGAGAACTGTTCCGACGCCCGTTCGTTCGCGCTCAAACAACGTCGCGACAATTTGCAGCGCCGCGCGCATTCCGCCCGCGAGGTCAGCAACCTGTACGGGCAGGGGATGCGGCGGATTCCCGCGCGCGGCGTTTTGAAGCAGCATGCCCGCGAGCGCGACATAATTCAAATCATGTCCCGCGCGGTCACGCAGAGGACCGGTTTGTCCGTAACCGCTCAAGGAACAGTAAATGATTTTTGGATTGTGCGCGCGGATATTTTCGTACCCCAAACCGCGCCGCGCCAACGCGCCGGGGCGAAACGATTCGATGAACACGTCGGCGCGTTCGCACATGCGCAGCAATACTGCGCGCCCGCGCGGTGCATCAAAATCGAGCGCGACGCTTTTTTTGCGGCGATTGTTTTGGGCAAACACCGCGCCTTCGAATTGGTCGCCGCGCAGTGCTATATAAGGCGGCATCGCGCGCGCATAATCGCCTTCGGGGGGGCGTTCGATTTTGATGACCTCTGCGCCGAGATTTGCCAAGAGCTGCGTTGCATACGGACCGGGCAAAAGACGCGAAAGGTCGAGGATGCGGATACCTGTGAGAAAATTCATATTGCTTTCCTTTGCGAAAGGTTTCTGTAAGAAATCTAAACGATTCTATACTACATAGTAGTAATTGTCGTTTGTGTCTCGTATTTTACGTGGAGGTTTCGATGAACCGCCTTGCCGAACTTTTTCGCCGCAACAAGACTACTGCGCCGCTGCCCCATCTTCACAACACGCCAGCCCATTTCACACGCCCCACCACGCCACTGGAAGCGCGCACACTGCAGCTCGACATTGTCACGGGCAATCGCTGCCCGATTTGCCAATCGTTTTTGCCCACCATCGAAGCGCTGCGAAGTGATTTCCCGCACGTAACTGTTAACGTGATTGACATTGATGCCCCCGGTACGAAAACGCCGCGCAATGTGATCGCGATTCCCACCTTTCTCATCAACGACTATGTCGTTGCCACCGGAAACGTGGCGCTTGAGGAATTGAAAAGGTTTATTCGTTCGTTGAATTAGCCCAAACAAGGTCGCCAAAAATCGCCCTGCTAAATTTTCAGCAGGGCGATTTTTTGTTTTTCGCGAGGGTCATTCTGCCACGGATGAAACGGGGCATCTGTCCCTGTGCGCGCGCGTCCTTTTCGA
>CALMZO010000390.1 GCA_937870825.1 uncultured Chloroflexota bacterium
CCTCTCTGGTTTGGTGTGATGACCGCACCAGATTGTGTCTCACCATGAGCAGTTTCGCAAAAGTGTTAGCTACTCAGCGTTACTACCTATGATTTTTACGAAATCCCGCCATTGGGCATACGAACAGGAGTGGCGTATCTTTAATGCAACTGGTGACATATCTGTACAATATGATGCAAAAGCGCTCAAGGCAATCTACTTGGGAATAAAAATGGAGGATAAACTCAAACTGGATGTACTGCGAGTGTTCAAGAACACGCCTGTTGAAGTCTGCGAAATGCGAAGGATGACAGGTACTTTTCAATTTGGCCGTCCGAGACGTATTCAGTAAGTTGGCTGCAATTCTAGAATAATCGTGTAAGAATAACATTGGCCGCCCCCGCCTCCACCACCGCGCGCCGCACCTCTTCCGCGCGTTCGTCCGCCACATAAAAAATCACGTTTCCCCCGCGTCCGCCTCCCGATAATTTTCCGCCGCTTGCGCCCGCGCGCATTCCCGCGTCAATCAAGTTTTCAATTTCGCGCGAGGACACGTCGAGCGATTCCAACGCGCGTTGGTTGCGCGTCATCAGTTCGCCGAGCAAAAGATTTTCGCCGCGCGCCAACGCGTCTTGCGCGCGTGCGACAATTTCAGCAATGTCGTCGAAAATTGTTTCATAGCGCGCCTTGTCCTGTTCCCAGCCGCGCCGCACATCGCCGACAGTGATTTTTGTTGGACTCGCGATGCCTGTGTTGGCAATGACGAGTGTGAACGGACGCGCGATTTGAAACGCCGTGATGGGTTGACCGCGCACAAAGCGAATGGCTTGTTCGTACGCAATCACCGTGTTGTCAATGCCGCTCGGCGTGCCGTGATACATTTTTTCGGTTTCGTACACCAGCGCGGAAATTTCGGACGCAGCGAGTGATTGGTGAAAATGCGCGGCGAGCGCGCGGACAATCGCGCTGGAAATCGCCGCGCCGCTGCCCAAGCCGCTCGCAACAGGAATGTCAGACTCGACGGTAATTTCCAAATTCCCGGTGACGCCCAGTTTGTTCAAGGTCAAACGCGTAATCGTCGCGAGCGCATCGTCCACGGTGGAATCATTGACGGGAATGTCGCGTTTCAAATCGCGCGCGTGAATGACGATGCCTTGTTCTGCGCGCGATTCCACAAAGGCGCGTGCGCGCAATTGCGAAAGCGGAACGGCGAGCGCGGGGCGTCCATACACGACCGCATGTTCGCCAAACAGAATAATTTTGCCGCAAGCAGTTCCAACTGTCATCGTTTATAACTGTAGTAGAATAACTGCGATTTGCAAAACCAATGTGTACTCTTGGGTGCGGGGCTGTTGCAATCCGCAGAATCAGCAAACTGGCGCGGATGTTTTGCCACACGCGTGACGAAACATCCGCATGTTTTCCATGTCACAAACTGCAGTTGATTTTCTGTTGCTCGGTGCGGCGGGGTTATTGATCATTGCGAACGGTTTTTTTGTCGCCGCGGAATTTGCGCTCGTGAGTGTGCGCCGCACGCGCATCGAAGAATTGGTCGCACGGGGCAACGCGTCGGCGAAAACGGTGCGCCACGTGATTCACGACCCTGACCGGTTTATTGCCGCGACGCAGTTGGGCATTACGATTGCGTCGCTTGCGCTCGGTTGGATTGGCGAACCCGCCATCGCGCATCTCATCGAGCCGCTGTTTGGTTTTGTCCCCGAATCCGTTCTGTCACATGCTACCGCCGCGGCAATCGCCACCATTCTTGCGTTCGCGTTCATCACGTTCATGCATGTCGTCATTGGCGAACTCGCGCCCAAGTCCGTCGCGCTCAGTTATCCTGAACAAGCATCGCTCGTCGTGGCGACGCCGATGGTCATTTTTGAAAATATCTTTCGCCCCGCGATTTGGGCGCTGAATGGCACCGGCAACTGGCTTTTGAAACTCGTCGGCTTGCATCGCCCCACCGGACATCAACTTGTGCATTCCGTCGAAGAATTAAAAATGCTCGTGAGTTCCAGCGCGGCGAGTGGTGAATTGGAGCCCGTCGAACGCGAATTTGCCGAACGCGCGTTTGAGTTTGCCGACACGCAGGTGAGCGAAGTGATGATTCCGCGCACGGCACTGCGCGCGGTGGAGGATACCGCCACCATTCAAGATTTTCTCGACCTTTTCTCAGAGGTGAGTCACAGCCGCTTTCCTGTCTATAACGATACCCTTGATAACATCATCGGCTTTGTCTGGGTCAAAGATGTTTTGCGTGCGCTGGCAAAAACCAGGACCGCGCGCGATGAGTCTATCAAGAGCTTGCTGCGAACCCCTTTGTTTGTTCCCGAAAGCAAAGCAATTGGCGAATTGTTTGGCGAGATGCAAAAACAAAAAGCGCAGATGGCAATTGTGCTGGACGAATACGGCGGCACGGCGGGCATGGTGACGATTGAAGAGTTGATTGAAGAAATTGTCGGCAGTGTGAGTGATGAGCTCGCGTCGAATGTTCCGCAATATCACCGTGTCGAAGAAGGGAAAATCGAAGCCGACGCGATGATGAGTGTGGATGAAGCCAACGCGCAGCTCGGCATTGAACTGCCCGAATCCGACGATTACGAAACGCTCGCGGGTCTCGTGCTGACGCGCATGGGACGCGTGCCGAAAGAAGGCGACGCGGTCCGCATCGGCAATTTCAAACTCGTCGTCACAAAAATGCAGGGACCGAAATTGGAGAAAATTTTGTTGACGCGGATGAATGAAAAGAAATCGGAACGCCATTAACGCGCTCCGATTTTTTTCTTATGCTCTCATGCGGTCTGCCAGCCAGAGGTGCGCCGCCGCGCGAAATTTTCCCCACTCGCGCCAGTGCATCGGCAAACTCGCAAGATGATAACCCGTCGCGCGCAATTCCATTTCGTCCACATCGCAGAATCCTGAAATCGCTTCGTCCGGGTCTGTCGGTGCCGGTGTTTCCAAAAATTCGCGTGTCTCAAACACAAACGATGCGTAGACGAGTCTCGTCTCACGCACCCAAAACACATTTTCCAACAGCCCCAACAATTTCAATTCTTTACTTTTCAACTTGAAGCCAATTTCCTCATACGCTTCGCGTTTCGCCGCGTCCACCACCTCTTCGCCGCGATGAATACCGCCTGTCGGCAAGCGATAGACGCCGTCGGGGTAATGCGGTTTCGTGTGCAATAGAACGCGCCCGTTGCCGCGCGGGACGACCAAAAGGATTTCCCCGCGCCGCCGCATCGCTTTGGCAATCCATCCGCTGAATCCCGGCGACAAACTTTTGTATTCAAATACCGCGCGTTCAAATTCGCCAAAGCGCCGCGCCAACTTTTCCAATTCGTTATCGTTTGACATCAATCGTTTTCGTCAACGCTTTCGCAAAGGTTTTGAAATTAACGCGCGCGGTCAAATCAAAGGTCAACGGCGTCACCGAAACGACGCGGTCCACGCGCACCGCGTAAATATCCGAATCGCGCTCCAACGTATCGGGATTCACCATCACGTCATAGCCGACGAATTTTCCATTTGCCACCAACGAACGAAAATACGCCTGATGCGACGCGCGCGTGACACGCCATGGCGTTTCATCTGTCGCATTGCTTGGCACGTTGATATTGACGAGCGGCGCATTTTCGGGAATCGCGTGCGCCAAAATTCGCTGTGCCATCCAACGCGTCCAGTGCGCCGCCGTGGAAAAATCAATCGTACGGCTGTGCGTCATGTGAAATTCTTTAGCCGTCTCCAAAGACACGGCAAGCGCAGGCACGCCTTCTGCCGCCGCTTCCAACGCCGCGCCGACCGTTCCGCTAATCGTCAAGCCGCTGCCCAAGTTTTCACCATAGTTGATGCCGCTAACCACGAGCGCGGGCTTGCGCGGCACCGCGAGCAATAACGCATAACGCATCGTCACGGCGGGCGATGCGTCCACCGCAAACGCGCGAATGCGGTGGCGACCAATTTGAAGGATGGACTGGCGCGCGGGGCGTTTGTTCCAATAAAACGCGCGCCCCGAAGACGATTGCTGCTGACGCGGCGCGACGACCACAAGTTCACCCAAGCCGCGCAGCGCACGCGCCGCCGCCAACAATCCGGGCGATTTCACTCCATCATCATTTGTTATCAAAATCAAGGGACGTGGCATTTTTGTTTGGATGCCCATGTGAGACCGCGACGGTTTTGCCGCGTTCGCGCCATTTTGCGCGCGTGCGGCAAAGCCTCGGGGTCTGTATTTAACGCGCCAACATATTCGCGACAATCACCAGCGCGAGTCCAACCCCAATAAAAAGCGCAGGACCTGCGAACGAAAAGACGCGGCTCTCGCGTTCAATCAAAAACGCGCTCGCGGCAGACAGCGCGGCAACGAGCAATGCAAATACTCCAAGAGTTTGAAAATTCAAATATGCCGCCGCGCCCCATACGCCCGCGCTGAACCAGTACATCAACGCGGCATTTTCATTGTTCGGATTTTGCGCCAAAAACATCGCGCCGACGGAAAACGCGAACAAAAGGATTACAAGTGGATTGAGGAGCTGCGCGAACCCGACGCCTGACGTGATCGTCAAATACAGCGCAAAGGAAAAAATGGCGAGGGCGAGAAAAAGGGTAATGCGAGGAACGCGCGACAAAAGCGACATGGCAGCATCGGATGATAATGGCAATCGAAACCCATGTCAACGAATTTCGCATTTTAGAAAAGGCGTCTGTGATACAGCCCTCGCAATGTGCGGGTGATTTTGTAATTATCTTGGCATTTACCCACGCGTTGAAAACGAGTATAATTTTTCAGTCATGGCACATTTGCGGGTCTTGATTGCCGAAGGCGACGTGAACGTTCGCATGGAAGCGCAGCGCGGTTTAACGCAGCAGGGCTATTTGGTTGTGCCTGCGGCGGATGGCAGCGAGGCGCTCGCGCACATGCAGAACGGCTCACTCGATGTCGTCGTCGCCCAAGTCAATTTGCCCAAACATGATGGCTTGGAAATTCTGCGCGCGGCACAAGAAAAGAAACATCCCCTCCCCGTCATTTTGCTCACCGACGCAAATTCGATAGCGGAAGCGGCAAACGGCGTGCGCGAAGGCGCGTTCGATTACATCGTCAAACCGCTCGACGATTTGACGCATCTCGCCATTTTGATTGAACGCGCAGCGGGCCAAGTCCATACCCCGCGCCGCGCAAGCACAACACAGCAGCCGCACGGTCCCGCTGTCATCGAAACAAAATCCGCCGGACTGCTTTCCGCGCTCACTGCCGGGCATGACCTTCACGCGCTCCTCGACCAATTCACCACCGAGTTTGCACGCCTCACGCGCGCCGCGCACACCTTCATTCTCTTGCCGCACAATGACGGACAACTGCATCTCACCGCGTCACACGGTTTCACAACGCGCGTCGAAGCAGGACGCGCGTACACGAATCGCGTTGGCGAAACATTTGCCGTGCGCGTGGCAACTGCAAAAAATTTCAAGTGGTTGAACACGCGTGCAAACGAAACGGCAGAGAATACCTTGGGCGTACCATTGTTGTTCCAAGACCAGGTCATGGGCATCGCCATCGCGCATCAAACGCCGCCCGCCGAAACATTTTCCAATGCAATGCTCACCGGCATTCAAGATTTGGCGCAGCAAGCCGCCGTGGCAATTGAACTCGCGCGTCTCACCGCGCGCGTGAAACGTCTCGAGCCGCGCGACGCGGTCACGGGGCTTTGCACACGCGAATATTTTTTTGAACTCGCCGACCGCGATTTTCGGCGCGCCTGGCGCTTTGACCAAACGATGTGCGCGATGGTGATGGATGTGGATGATTTTGGGACGATGCACCTCGAACTGGGTCCGCAAGAATCCGACCAGGTTATGCGGCGTGTCGCGCATGTCGTGCGCGAACATGTCCGCAAAGTGGATTTGGTGGGACGCCTCAGTCCGCATACGATTGGGTTCGGATTGTGGATGGCGCAAAAGGAACACGGCATTGCCGTGGCGGAACGACTGCGCGTCTTGGTCGCCGAAATCCAAGTGCCCACGCAAGAGGATACGTGGCAAGTGACCGCAAGTTTTGGCGTCGCGGCATATCGCAACAGCATCGCGTCGGTATTTGATTTGTTCGGCATCGCCGACCAAGCCTTGCGCGCCGCAAAACGCGCGGGACGCAACCGCGTCGAAGGAGTTTGAACGTGAGCAGCAATTGGGACAATCCTGACGAAATGCTTTCACGCGCGCAGCAAGCGCGTACGCTCGACGACCAGGCATTGGCGTACCAAATGTACGCACGCGCGAGTGAAATCAATCCGCAAGAAGCCAAGGCGTGGCAAGGACGCGCGGAAACGGCAGACTCGGCAGATGAAGCGCTCATCAGTTACGGCTATGCCGCCGCGTTGGATTCAAACAATTCATCGCTCGCGCGCACACTGGACGCCGCGTTGGCGAAACGCGTACAGGATGCGACCAAAAGCGATGTGCCGCTGCTGGTGGCAATTGGTCAAGAATTTGCCGAAGTGGGCTTGTTGGAACGCGCGCGCGCGGTGCTGGAACGCGCGTCCGAATTGGACGCGTCCTCCGCTGACGCGTTGGTGTGGCTTGCCGGGGTCGCGTCCAATGACCAAGCGCAGCTTGACCTGTTGAACCGCGCGTTGGCGGCAAATCCGCGCGACCCGCGCGCGCGTGCGGGAATCTTGTCCGTAAAACTTCCGCCGCCGCCCCCACCGCCACCGCAACCTTCGCGCACCGAACGCCTTGCCGCGCTGTCTCAACCCGCGCCTCCGGCGGCACCACCGGCAGCGAGTGAGACCGCGAGTGAAAGCACCACATTGGAACGGCTGCGCAAACTGCGCGCGAACGTTCCATCCGTAGCGAATGAGCGAATACCGGTCTCACCTGTAGATGAGTTGCGCGCGATCCAACCGCCGAACGACACGCGCATGCGCAACATTCTTGTTTTGCTGATTGGGTTGGTGGTCCTGCTCGCCGCCGCCGGATTCTTGTTGATGCAATTGCAATAAAGCAATCCGCCGGAATGACCAAGAGACTGCCGCATCACGCGCGGCAGTCTCTTTTTTCACACGTAGAAAAAAAAACAGGCGCGGTATACACCGCGCCTGCAATAATTGGTCTTGCCTCCGGATGAATGGAATCAGGACACTTTGGTGACGTTTTCTGCTTGTGGTCCTTTGGCGCCGGGGACGATGGTGAATTCCACTCTGTCGCCTTCGTTCAACGAACGATAGCCGTCCATCGAGATTGCGGAATAATGAACGAAAACATCCTTTTCGTCGCCGTTGCCGTGCGCGATGAATCCGTAACCTTTGGCAGCATTGAACCACTTGACAGTGCCGGTAATGCGATTGTCCATAAAACGAATCACCTCCTTTCGTTGCAGATTGGGTGACCGGAGCGAGGTCTTGTCAACGTGAACAGGCAAAGGAAGGTTGGCGGCGGTACGGGGAAAAAAGAAAACGCCGCACGTCACTCACATAGTACTGCGAGGCGACGCACAGGCGCTTGACAAAACTGTCTTGCAAAAAACGGCAGAGCGAAAACGCAACAAGCATTCGTACACGTACCACCAAACGGGGGGGAGAATACTCGAAAATCGCGCGCGTGTCAAATGGCGTTAAAACGACATGAGAATCGTATGAGAAAATTTTGATGGTACAATGCGCGTGGAAAATACGCGTTACAACATCCCTTGCCGTCCGGTTGAACGATTTGGACATTCGTGATGCCGACGCTGTGGATTGATGCGCGAATCGCGCGGTGCGATGGCGTTCCGCGCGCGGTGGACTGACGTTCGGCGCACGCGTGGATTTGCAATTCACGCGTTGGCAATTTTCTAACCAACTATTCATGTCATCGCGGCGCGTTTCGCGTACAATAGCCGCACTCGTGTTCGGAGGAACTATGCTTCGTCAGATTGCTGTTCTCGTCTTGCTTGCCTGTGCGGCATGTGCTGCGCCCGCCGCACCCTCTATTACGCCGTCCGCCACTCCAACGAGCGTTGTGCTGCCCACCATGGCGCCGGTGGGTCCGACGATTCTCGCATCGGATTTGGGCAAAGCGATTCCGACCTCCAACGCGACAGCACAAGCGGCTGCGCCGACACGCGTTCCCACAAATGCCCCGGCGGTCACACCTGCCGCTGTTGGTTTTGAATTTGCATTGCGTCCGCAGTTTGCGCGTGACCTGAACCTCGTAACGAACAAGACTGTCTACACCATCCACTGGGAATTGAACGACGACCTCTCCACACTCCGCGGCACGCAGCGCGTCATTTTTGCCAATCACACCGGAGCGCCGCTCAACGAAATTTATTTTCGACTCTTTGCAAATTATCCCAACAGCGATGGCAGCATCGAAATTCACAGCGTGCGCGCGGGCGGCAACCCGGCGCGCGCAGCACTGGAACAAGACAATACCGCGCTCAAAATTCCGCTCGCGCGTCCCCTGACGGCGAATCGAACATTGGTGATAACGCTCGACTATACGATAAACATTCCGCGCGACAACAAGGTACGCTATGCCGATTTCACACGCAGCGAGTGGATTACCACACTGCCAACCGTGTACCCCATTGTGCCCGCCTTTGACGACAAGGGTTGGCACATTGAACTCACGCCGCCGTACGGCGACCTCGTGTATGCGAACAGCAGTGTGTACGACGTGACCATTTCGGCGCCCGCGCAGTACACCGTCATTGCCTCGGGCCAACTCGTTCAGGAAAACCCACAAGGCGCGCGTACCTCGTGGCGCTTTATCGGCGCGCCGATGCGCGATTTCGATGTCAACATCACGAACGCGTTGACCAGGACCTCCGCGCAAGTGGACGACATCACGGTCAACTCGTGGTCTTTGTCCGCACACGGCGATTCGGGAAAACGCGCGCTGCAGTGGACGGTGGAGGCAATCAAAATTTTTGAAAAACGTTTCGGCGCGTATCCGTTCAAAGAATTGGATTTGGTCGAAACGCCGACAAGCGCGGGCGGCATTGAATATCCCGGCTTGATTACCGTCGCAAGCAATTTGTATGCAGACCCGGGGCAGTTAAACTTTTTTGAATTTGCGACCGTTCACGAGACCGCGCATCAATGGTTTTATTCCACCATCGGCAATGACCAGGTGAATCATCCGTGGCTCGACGAAGCGCTCGCGCAATATGCAACCCTGCTGTATTTTGAAGACCGCTACGGCAAAGAGGTTGCGCGCAACATACAGCAAAATTTTTTCGACAACCTGTACGAAGAAGCAAAACAAAGATACGGCGACCAACCGGCGGGGAAACCGGTGAGCGCGTACGATGAAGACGCATACGGCGCGTTCGTCTACGCCAAAGGTCCAAAATTTTTTCAAGCCGTGCGCGACCAAATCGGCGACGACGCGTTTTTCAAAGCCTTGCAAACGTACTATACCGATTTCAAATTTCGCATCGCGTTCCCGCCCGATTTAATCAACGCATTCAATGTTGCGAGCGGCCAAGACGTAACGCCGTTGTACAAACAGTGGATTGAGGGGTAATCAAAAAAAAATCGTGGCCGCTGCCACGATTTTTCTATCATACATAGCCCGAAAAACGTTCCACCCGAATTTTGTCTTCGGCGACGCCCATGCTTTTCAAGACTTCTTCCATCGCCTGCACCATCGGCGGCGGACCGCACGTGTAAAAAATCGAGTTGGGAATGTCGTCAGCATATTTTTGAATTTTCGCCGCGTCAATGCGTCCCGTTTCGCCTTGCCAAGTTTCACTCTTTGACGCATCCGAAACTGACATGACGATTTTGACGTTCGAATTTTCTTGTGGCAGCGATTCAAATTCGCGGCGAAAGACCAAATGTTCCGGTGTTGGCGCCGAGTACAACAGCGTAATCGGATGCGCCAAATTTTCGTCCGCCGCGTACCGCAGCATCGCGCGAAACGGCGTAATGCCAACGCCACCGCCCAAGAATACAACCGGCTGCGCCACATCGTCGGGCAAACAGAACCGCCCGCGGGCTTCTTCCAAATTGACTTCAAAACCTTTCGGCGCCTGGCGCAACGTTTCTTTCAAGCCAAACCCGCGCAGTTTTGTCGTAAATTGGACAATGCCCTGTTCCGTCGGCGACGAAGAAAGTGTAAAATGGCGGCGTTTGCCGCGCGGGTCGTCGTACCGGAGCGCATCGAGTTCAAAAAAAGCAAACTGACCCGCGACGTACGGATAGCGCTGTCCGTCCAACGAAAAAACAAACGTACTGACGTCCGGCGTCTCTTGGCGAACCTGATGTAATTTCACACGCATAGTTTTTCCCCCAACGGCGCAGTATTATAGCATATGACTCTTTGTTTGCGTTCGACGATGAACTCCGCTCCGAGCAAGCCCCACGATATTTGCATCATCGGCGGAGGAATTGTCGGACTTGCGACGGCGCGCGCGTTGTTGCAGCGAACGCCTGACGCGCGTGTGCTTGTGTTGGAAAAAGAACCGCGCATCGCATCGCACCAAACGGGACACAACAGCGGCGTCATTCATCAAGGCATTTACTACAAACCGAATTCCCTCAAAGCCAAACTGTGCGTGGACGGCGCGCGGCGTATGGTGGAATTTTGCGCGCAGCACGCGATTCCCTTCGAGCGCGTCGGCAAAGTGATTGTTGCAACAGACGAAAATGAATTGCCGCGATTGGAAATGTTGTACGAACGCGCGTTGGGGAATCGAGTCCCGAAGGTTGAAAAAATTACGCGCGCGGAATTGAACGCAATCGAACCGCACGCGGCGGGCATTGCCGCGATTCATTCGCCGAACACCGCGATTGTGGATTATGCGCGCGTAGCCGAAAAAATTTGCGCGGAATTTCTCGCACACGGCGGCATCGTACAAACAAACGCGCGCGTCACACAAATTTACGCCCGCGCCGACGAAACCATTGTCTCAACACGCGACAATGAATTTCACGCGCGCTTTATTATCAATTGCGCGGGCTTGCATGCCGACGCGGTGGCGCGCGTGTGCGGCAGCGAACCGCACATCCGCATCCTTCCCTTTCGCGGCGAGTATTATTTTTTAAAGCCGCACGCGCATTCGCTCGTGCGCGGTTTGATTTATCCCGTTACGGACCCGCAGTTGCCCTTTCTCGGCGTCCATTTCACGCGGCGAATCAATGGTGGCGTAGAGGCGGGACCCAACGCGGTGTTTGCGCTTGCGCGCGAAGGGTACGGCTGGACGCGCATCAATACGCGCGAAACATTTCAAACATTGACCTTTAAAGGATTTTGGAAGATGGCGCGGCGTTGGTGGAAAACGGGCGCGTATGAAATGTATCGCTCGTTTTCCAAATCCGCGTTTGTGTCCTCGTTGCAAAAACTCGTGCCCGAAATTCGCGCGGAACATTTGGAACGCGGCGGTGCGGGCGTGCGCGCGCAAGCGGTGAATGAACGCGGCGAACTCCTCGACGATTTTAGTTTTGTGGAATCGCCAAACGCGCTGCACGTTCTCAACGCGCCTTCACCTGCGGCAACCGCCTCGTTGGCAATTGGAGAGTACATTGCCAAACGCGCGTTGGGAAATTTGCAATAAAAAATCGCGGCGCTTGCCGCGATTTTTTATTGTTCACTCAACGCTTGTTCGATTGCCGCGCGAAATTCGTCAGGTGATTTGAGACCGACCATCGGTTTGCCATTTACAAAAAAGGTTGGGGTGCTGCTGACGCCAAATTTTTGCGCCTCTTCGGTGTCGGCTCGGACGCGCGCTACGGTTTCATCGTTCGTTAAACACTTTGCAAATTGCGTCATATCGAGATTCATGGTTTCGCCAAACGCGAGCAATTTGTCTTTGGTGAACGCGCCTTCATTTTCACCTTGCTGATGTTCAAACAAATAATCGTGATACTCCCAAAATTTTCCCTGATTGCCCGCGCACTCGGACGCGACAGCTGCATAGACAGATTCGGGTCCGAGGAATGCGAGATGTTTGTACACGTAATTCGCTTTGCCCTTGTCAACATACTCTTGCAAAATCGTCGGCGCGACGAGTTGGTGATGGCGTCCGCAGAACGGACATTGGAAATCGGCAAACTCGACAATAGAGACGCGCGCGTCGGGATTGCCTCGAACATGCGCGTTGTTCATGGCAAACGCGTTCTTGTCCACCGCTTGGGGACCAGACGAATTGTTGCCCGAACTCTGCGCCTGCAATTCTTGAATTGCCTGAATCAATGCCTCTTTCGCCGCCTGTCGCACTTGCGCGGCATCTAATGTTTGTGCGGGGGGGGGTGTTGGTCTCGCCGTGAGTTGCGCGTACGCGGCAAAAATGCCGAGCCCAACAAGGATGCCCAAGAGAAACCACGCGGGCGCGATAAAGATGCGCCAACCGGGTTTCGTTTCGAGATTGCTTTGTGCGGGCGATAAAGGTTGAGGGGGGGGTGTTTCGGTTGTGGGCTCACTCGCGCTTGATGAGTTGGTTTCCTCAAGCAGAGAGGTTGCTGTTGATTCTTCGGACATGAAAAAATTTCTCGTTTCCTGCGGAGCGCGCATGAAAAACCTTCGAGGTTTTGGAAACCTCGAAGGTTTTTAACGTGTGGGGCTGGGGGGTGTCAATGCCTTGTCTGTCACCTTTATTCCTGCTGCGCGCGCCGCGATGGTGATAAGCGGATAAAAATCTGCTTTCGGTTCAATCGTGACGATTTTACCACCGAATGTATAAACACGTTCAATCAAGGCGTGGGTGATGTCCTCCTGTTCTTTCGGATTTGCCTTGCTCCACAATTCGCCAAAGTTCTGCAACACCTTTGCCGCGCCTTCGAGGTCAAACGTTTGCACCGGGCGCAAGTCGGCAAGTTCACGGCGCAAGCGGTCCCGTTCGGCGCGATAGTGCTGCTCGGCGTAATCGCCCAATTGAAATAGCACTTTGGCGCGTTCCAATTGTCCCTCAAGATTCGCGCGCTGTTTTTCTTGCCGCGCGTTTTCCGTTGGCGTTTCGCCCAAAAGTTCAAGCGCAAGTGTGCGCCAATCATCGGGCAAACGCAAACGCGCGAGAATTTCGCCGATATGTTTTTCGATGCGGTCGGCGCGAATGTTTTTCGTTTGGCTGCACGCTGCGCCCTTGTCACTCGCGGGGCAGCGGTAATAACGAATCTTGTCGCCGCTTGTGCGTCCTCTTAAACGATTGCCACACTCGGCGCAATAGCCGAGACCGCGCAAAATGTACGCGCGCGACGCGCGGGGATGATGGTCACTCCGAAACATCGCGCGCCGTTCCATTTGCAGCTGTGCGCGCTGCCACGTCTCAAGGTCAATCGCGGGTTCGTGTTTGCCGCGCATGTATTCGCCCTTGTACTGCACCTCTCCCAAGTAAAACCGATTCTTGAGCATGTGAAACAGCATGTCCTTGCTGAATGGGCGCGCGCCGCGAAAACTCGTCGAGCGAAACCCTTGCGCGTTCAAGGTGTCCATAATCTCGCTGATGCGTTTGCCATCGGCGCACATCTGAATTGCAAGGCGATAGCCGTCAATGTTTTCGGGGTGAAAGGTCAAACCGTTGCCGTTTTCGCTTTTGGTGTAGCCAAAGGGGACATGCCCATTCCACAATCCCTTACGCGCGCGCTGCTCCATGCCCTTTTTTGTTTCCGCGCTCAAATTGTCAATGTAGATTTCCGCGAACACGGCAAGCATCATGAGCATTAGCTTGCCTTCGGGCGTGGTGAAATCAATCGGCTGCGTCGCCGATGCAAGCAATACGCCAATGTCTTTGAGTTCCGTAAGGGTGGTGATGGTGTCGGAAATGCTGCGCGAGAATCTGTCGAGTTTGTGAACGGCGATAACGTCGAACGTGCGCGCGTGGGCGTCATGCAAGAGGGCTTGCATCTTGGGACGGTTTAGCGTCTTGCCACTATACCCCGCGTCCACATATTCGCCTACGATGCGCCAACCTTTGCGCGCACAAAATTCGCGCAGCACGCGCAGTTGGGCGTCAATGCTGTGTCCTTCGTCGGCTTGTTCGTCGGTCGAGACACGCGCATAGAGAACGACGCGTAATGCGTTCGTATGCCGAACGCCGTTCATGTTTTGCGTTCCTGTTTGAGCGTGCGGTCACTGTCCACAATGCGCCGGGTGACGCGGGCGAGGATGCCGAGCAGGTGAAACACATCGGCAGTTGTATGAGATTGTGGATTGAGCGAATAATTTTGGGAACGTTGTTTCTGCTTCATTTCGTATTACCCCATGTTCAAACCGAGATGGTCGCACGGCGCATCGTGTAGATTTTGCTGCACACCGAGATAACGTTCTGTCGTTTTGATGGATGCGTGTCCGAGTGACAATTGAATTTGGTCGAGACCTGCGCCGCCTTTGTGCGCGAGTTTGGCAAATGTGCGCCGTAGGTCATGGGCGGCAATGCCTAGTCCCAACGCGTCGCCGTATTCTTTCACCACGTCACGGATTGCCTGTGCGGTCATGCTGTCGCCGGTGATGTAATTGCCCTTATGGATGGAACGAAAAACATGCGCGCTCGAAAGGTGCGCCCTGTCTGCCCATTCGTCAATGGCTTGTTTTGTCCATGAGGGAATGGGAACGCTGCGAACGCGATTACCTTTGCCCACGAGGTCAACAATCACCCAACGGGCATCACGCTGCGCGATGTTCTCAAAGGTGAGGGCTGCCACTTCGGAACGACGCAACCCCGCGCCGAGCATCACGGCGAGAATGGCACGGTCACGCAGTCCCTTGAGGGTAGAAAGGTGCGGCGCGTGCAAGAGGGCTTGCGCTTGCTCTTTCGAGAGCCAATTCCCCGCGCGCACGCCGGCTTGTTTCTCGCCTTTGATTTTGGAGATGCCGCTTGCGATGGTGGAATCGAGATAGCCATTGTCGGCGGCTTCGGCGGCGAGTTTGCGAATCGCAGAGAGATGTTGATTGATGCTTGAGGGCGCAAGTCCGCGCGCTTGCAGATGCACCTTGTAATTCTGAACCATCGCTTTACTGAGTGAGGGACGACCGACTAGGTTGTACCATTCTAGAAATGAAGTTATGGCGCCGCCATATGCTCGCCTAGAGTTGAGACTAGGCACAGAGTCTTGAACTAGTCCCATAATTGCTCGTTGTGAAATTTCGGCTGCTATGAGAAATGAATTTGGCATTGAAATCCTCTTCGGAATTGGATAGAATCGTCTGAAAAGCGCAATACGAGTAGAAAGATCCTCTTCCTGCCAAGTCATGAATTCCAATCAACCCAACCTCTTACCATCGCGCTCAAATAGTTGGTGGCGTCGGTTGTTTTGGCTTGCCCTCTTGATCTATTCAGGATATTGGGAATGGCAAGCTTGGACAGCCTCTCTCGATGCCTACACTTTAGGAGCCTATCTTGGCACGCTTTGGCTTGCTGCACATAGTTGTGCATTACTCCTTTTCTTAATAATGCTGATTGGAGCTTTGTTTTACGATTTAGCAGAACTCCTTGATTCTGATTTCATTAGATGGCTCGTTGCCCGAGGGCTTTGGATGATCAAATGGTTCGTTCTATTTCTTCTTATTGGAGCGCCAGTTCTCTTTGCCCTCGCAGAAAGGCTGACGATACCTGAAGCAAATGGTCAAGCATTCGCGATCCTTTTGGCTGGATGGACCTTTGCATTATTTGTTGTATTTGGACCCATCGTTCTTGCGCGAATGGCAATTGGTATTTCGCGTCGACCTATCCTTGCCCGCCTGTTTGACATTGGGCTTGCTTTTTGGGGAATTATCCTAATATCAACAGTCTGGCTGCTACATTTAACTCTTCCCGCCTATCTTTTGGTTTTCTACGGAGTTGTTGCGTATCTTCTCTTGCGTTCAGGCTTCATAGGATTTTTCTTTTCAGTCTCATTTTTCTCGGTGTTATGTCCCGAGCCGCCTGACAACCAAGCGCTTGTCTACAACTTGAACCGCTTCGCCCCCCACCCTGCCCAACAGATCGCACTTAGAGATTATCTCGTCCGTGTATATCCCCCATCACAGGGTAGGATTGTGATTGTTGTGATTTTGCTCAGCATTTTTTCTTTTTTTATCGGTGGAGTCTTGGATGATGTTCGTCAGTTCTTCGTCACCCGTTTCCTGGAATCCCTGTTCCCCAAATGAATTTCAAGTCGCTTTCTATAACCGACATTATCGTAAGTAATTCGCGAGGGCATTTAATGTGCTTAGTCTCCGTTCACCACAATCGTATCCACGCGCCGATTGATTTCATCCATGAACGCTTCAAAGTTCGCGGGATTGTGAACATGAATCGGTCCCGAAAACACGACGCGCTTTTCCGCTTGTCCGTTCGTCGTCAGCGCGCTTGTGCTGTGCGCGAATGCTGGAGCGGCTACCATCGTCGCCTCATTTCCACCCAGCATCGAATTCGCCATGTGAATGGCTTGCGGCAGCGTCATATCGCGATACTGCGTCCATTCTTCTTGAAAGCGTTTCCACGCTGCCTCCATTTGTTGGATTGTCGTAATTCCAAAATCGTTTAACCGTTGTTGTAAACGCGGTGAAATCGTAATCAGATTCCCCATGGTGTCATAGACATTTTTGAGCGTTTGCTCGAACGGCGACGGCGAGTGACTTTCAAACTGTTCATTTGGCTTTGTCTTTTTCAATGCCTCTGCCAAGTCTTGGAGCGCGTCAACTAATTTGAGCGTTGTATCTAACATCTCGGCTAACGTATCCGCAACGGGGCGCAATACATCGTCCAAAAATGTTCGCAGCGGGTCCGTGATGACCTGAATTTTTGTCACGAACGCATCGAATTGCGTATTCAACTTGGGCAAGTCCGCAATCATTTTCGCAACACCGTCGCCCGATGTTTTGAAGTGACCGCTTAGCGTGCCGACAGCATTGTTCAATTTATCCGTCAGCACTTTGGCGACATCTTCAAATTTCGGTTTCACGTCGCCGAGTGGCTTTGGCAATTTTTCTAACGCGGTGGCGAGTTCCCCCGCGTTTGTTCTCGCGCCCCCCAAGCCCGTTTGCAATGTTTGCACTGCTTTGGCGGCGGCGTCCGTTTGTGTCGCGGCAGACGTTGCCGTTGTGCCACTCATTGCCGCGAAAACTTGTTGTGCGTTATTAGCGGCTTGCGGCGTCAAACCTAACGCATTGGCAAGGTCCAGTTTCGTTTGTTGCGAAAGACTTGCCCAAACCTCATTGAACGCCGCTTTCATCAGCGCGGCTTGTCCGACGATTTCATTGATTTGTTGCTTGATGCGTTCCTTCACAACCTCCAAATTCACTGCACCCGATTCGAGCGCGGCGGCTAAAAATTTCGGGTCCGCAAATCCGCTAAAATCTTTGAACTTTTGCGCGATGTCGCCGAGCGAAAGTTTTGTTGCCGCCTGCATTGCCTTCACTTGGTCAATAAATTTTTGACCGTATGCGTCAAGTGGTGTGCCAGTGTTAATGGCATCCAAACGCAAACGGAATTCGTCCCACGCATCGCCAACCATTTGTAGCCGTTGGTCAACGCTTGTCGGAGCCAATGCTTGCTCTACCATGCCGCGCACCTTGTCCGCGACTTTCGCGAGCGTTTCAGCGGCTTGTGATGCTTTATCTGCAAGATTCGGATATGTTGCTGCAAGTTGATTATTCGCGTCTGCCCCTTCTCTCGCGGCGGCTTCACCCTCTTTAATACCATCCGTTGCCATGCCT
Source organism: uncultured Chloroflexota bacterium (assembly GCA_937870825.1). GTDB lineage: Bacteria > Chloroflexota > Anaerolineae > UBA4142 > SHND01 > SHND01. Next base: position 17,596 of record CALMZO010000390.1, read on the forward strand.
ACACCTTTGGCAACGTTTGACGCGCCAACGTGTACATCAGCCAGTCCGAGGCTCGTAGTTCGGAGAGTACTCGCCCAGTCATTCATGGTTGCCGATACTTGACTGATATTGTCGGCTAATCCACGCAATGCCGATGCTCCGTCCGCGAATTTTCCAAAGGGCAAACGTTCCAGACCCGATGCAATTCCGCGAATGAACGCTGCGAATTGGTTCGCGAAATTCGCAAGCGTCGAAATGATATTTGCGAGTGCGGTTTTGATTTTGTTCCCGGTCTCTTCAATCGCAATGAGCAAACCCGCAAACGCCTTTTTTGCAGGTTCGATAGAGTCCGCAAAAATTTTCAACTGTGCGGCAAATTGTTGGAATGACTGGACAAGCCCAGTGCCAATGACCTTTGCAAATGCCACAATCGCATCGCGCAGAACAGGACCGACGAGCTCGCCTAATTTTTGCAGTTCTGGAAAAATCTTTTGAATCGCAGGAATAACATCACGGTTCAAAGTCGTGACCAACGCGTCAAATGTTGTTTGTGCAGTAGTGACAATCTCTTGCCACATGCCCGCGAGTCCGCGCGCAAAATCACTGTTCACGAAATCGCCAAAGAATTTTTGAATGCGCGGAATCGCATCACTGACAATACTGATGATTTGCTGTAGCCCGTTCGCAAATTGCGCGGCGAGATTTTGCAAACCTTCTTGGAACGTCGCGCTGGATAGCACGCCATTCAACTGTTCCAGTCCATCGGTCGCAAGATTAAATAGAGGTTCAAAAAATGTCGCAGCAGCTTGCGTGAGATTGTCCTTGAGCGTCGAGACCATGCCTGTAAAAGAATGGGACATCTTTTCAGTCAGTCCCGCAAATTGTCCGCCTTGCGACGTGAGCGAGACAAACGCGCGTTCGAGATTTGGGAATCCTACCTTGCCCGTTTCTACCAGTTTGCGAACTTCGCTTTCACTGACGCCGAATTGTTTCGCGAGTTCCTGAATGATTGGAATGCCGCGCCCGGTCAGCTGATTGATGTCCTCCATGAACAAGCGTCCTTGCACTTTCGCCTTACCATATATTTCAGCAATTTCACCGATGGGCGCGCCGATGCCCGCCGAAATATCACCGAGACGCCGCAAACTGGGAACAACTTGGTCAGCCGAAACACCGAACGCCGCGAGCGATTGCGCTGCCTTAAGAAGTTCTGGCATTTCAAAGGGGGTGCTTGAGGCAAACGATTGAATATCCGCAAGCAAACCTTTGGCTTTCTCGCCACTTCCTAACATCGTGGTAAAAGCAATTGTCGCGTTTTCTTTTAATGCGTTGAACCCGATGCCTGCTTGAATTGCGTTTTTGCCGATGTCGAGAACTTGCGTCGCCGCGCCGGCTAACATGGTACCGGCCGCCACTTGCAGCGCGCCGCCAATGCCAGACCCCAAAGAGCTCATAGCACTCGCGGTTTTTGCGGATGTTTGCTGCGCTGTGCGTTCCAGACGATGTAGGGCTTGTTCCATCGAACTCAGTATGGACAATGCGCCCTCTTCCTTGCCTTCGATAATCAACTCAACGCCATATCTACTCATACGGACTACCTTTCGTTGTCAGTGAAATGCCAAACTGCAATTCGCAAGTGCCTGTCATTTTGCCCAATCAGGACGCTGAACCGCAGAACACAATTGTTTGAGTTTCGTGGTCGCACCCACCATCAAACCCTTGTCTGATTGTTTGGCGAGTTCCACGAATTCTGGATTCACAAATGTCTTTATCGTTCCACCCGATGACGGTAACTCATCGAACCAAACAACGCCTGCAATCTTCATCGCATACAGGGCGAAGATGTGTTCGATGTCTTTCTCGAAAAACGTTTTAATGACGCGTGTTTCCGTGACCGTTGGTTTTCTTTTGGGGTGTTGCAACATTGCCAATTTCCTTCTCGCGTATCGGAACGCGAACAAGATTAGAGCAAATTCACGGCGAATTGCGTGCAGTTGTGCGCCTTTGCATTAAGAATTGTTCCGCGTGTTCTCTTGCGCGCTGGTCAATGATGGCTTCGAGCTCTTCCTGTAATTTCTTTGCGCGATACCGTTCGCGCGCTTGTAACCATCCATCTGCCGCCGCGTGCCTTCCAATGGAGCCGAGCGTGAGATGATGTTTTGCCGCAAGGTCGCGCAGTGTGCAATTCCCTTGCGCATATTCGGCTTTCAAAGTATCCCAATCGCGGCGCATAGTGTTCTGCCTGTTGTGGTTGCAAGCATTGAGAATCGAGAATTCGCGAACAAAACCGTAACAATTCCGTAACGGATTAGGGACGCACCACAAACTTTTGTTAAAAGCGCGAAGCAACAGAATACTCATTGATAAAATGCAGTTCTGTCACAAAGCGGATTTGCCACTTTTGCAATTCGTCGCGCTGTTTTGTCAATGGTTCTAACTCCCGTGCTGGGGATGATTCATGCTCTGCGATCGCTTGCTGCAAGTCGCGCAGTTCGCTCTTGCCTTGCAATGCCTCCAGTCCTGCACGTCGCCATAAATACATTGATACGCGGTCTTGGCGCAGGTGATTCAGATTGATTGACGCGGCATCGGTATAGCGACGGATAATTTCCGATGGATTTGTTTTTGCAAATTGCGCGGCATCTTCTTTGACAAACTGCGCGCGTGCAGCGGCTTCCTGCCATTCCTCAACAGTCGTCGGTTCAACAATCGCGGCGCGGCGTAACGATTCTTCACGCTGTTCAAGTTTCGGAATTTCTTGCGCTATGTATTCATTCACTGCGCGCATTCTCGCTTTGAATGTGGCGCGCGCTTCGTTTTCTGCCTTTTTAATTTCAGCGGCGCGCGCGTTACTTGTGAAACGTTCATCGCGTTTGATTTCGTCAACACGTCGAGCATGTTCGCCGACGAGATTTTTGAGAGATTGAAATTCGTTTTGCAGGTCCATTCTTTTCCTCCGCTTAAATTGAGTTGATTTGTGACTGCCAATACTCACTGTGCAATTGCAACGCATCGGCAATGAGCCGAAACCATGGCGATCGTAAAAAGTGCTTTGCATCTTGCGCGTCTTGTGTGCCTTTGGAGCGTTGCACGTCTTGAAAGGCAACGACAACTACGCCGGCTGCGATAGCGATATGCGGGTCATCAAACCAGCGTAGGAGCGTTTCCGCATTGACGGTTTTCCGTGTGGCTGTTTGGTGTAGTCCGACCGGTACAAAGACTTCGTCATCGCTGACAAATTCATCGAACGGTGAATGATTCAATGCACGCGCCATAAACTTTTTCCTTGATTGCGACCTGGACGCGGCGTTTTCGCTTTTTCGTATTTCACCGTTCCGGGCGCAGGTTCTTTGGATTCGATATCGAGCGTCGTTACGCGATTCGGCGTTATCCCGATTGGTCGAATGTCGCGTAAGGTGGAATTTTTCATCGCTTTTAGTCTTACAGTTTGCAGTCTTTCAGATTTATGATTTACACCCTTAAAGGGGTGTAAATCTGTAAATCTGAAATTTTTAACCGTTACAGATTTACAAGGGTTATGGAACTGCCTGTAAATCTGTAACTCTACATCTTTTGCAGGTCGTAGTCTGGCAGTTTGGCAGTATAAATACACTGCCAAACTGCCAAACTGATGTCTTGCAGTTTGGCAACACAGATAAAAGCCACTGCCAAACTGCCAAACTGAATCAATTTGAAAGCTGGTAACGGCGCGAGCCGTGATTGCCCATTATTGCTTGCAACTTACTTCCTGAGACTTCCAGCCGTTCGATAATCTGGCGCACTCTTTTCTCCCCAATCTTGGGCAACTGCATTTTTACTGATTTCACTAACTCGCCTTTATTGATGCCCGCGTTTCCAGATACGGCTTCAATAATCGCGTATTCAATCGCTCGGTCACTGGTCGAGTCCTCTACTTGCACGCCAAAGAAACGCGCAGTGGCAAGCTCTTTCGTTCCGATTTTGTGATCGTAGGTAAAATGCGCGCCAAACGGAGGCACATCCACACCGCGCGCTTTGGTCGCTTTGATGTTGATAATTTCGCTGCGCTCATCGCGTTCTACAAGCAAAGCAAGGTCCAATGCCGCTTCAATGCTCGAATGACCGCGCAAGGATTCACCGGCACGCGTGTTGTTGCTTGTGCCTTTGCGTTGATGATGTACGATTATCAAAGCGGTGCGTGTCGTCTCCGCGACACGGCGCAAATTTGCCATGACGCTTGCCATTTCTGCGCTATTTTCGTCTGCGCCACCGGAGATAACGCCGAGATTGTCAATGACTACGAGCTGCGCATTTGTTTTTTCGATGCGGCAAATAAGCATCTCAATCGCTTTATCATCAGTGGCGTCAAACCAAGGCGTAGGCATTGCGTAATAGGTCAGGGGTGCAGTTGCATCAATCGCGCGCGTGCGTCCAAACGCATCGAAACGTTCATCGGTGCGATTTTGCCCATTGTCGAAATCGAGCCATAGGACAGGCGCTTGCTTTGTTTGAAATGGTAATCCATTCGCATTAGGGAGGGGCGCGAGCCAAGGCAATCCTGCTGCAACGCAAATGCACAAATCAGCAAGCAGCATAGATTTCAGCGTTCCGGGCGCGCCATAAATAATGTTGAGGGACGAGGATGCAAAAACACCGTCAACGATAAATTCTTGCGGCGGACGTTCGGCATAGGCATTCGCAAGCGTGCGTTTGAATTTGTCCCAAGGGTCTTGCGCCGCAATCGGAGCGACATTGATTGAATCAAGTTTTGCGCGGGCTGCATCAATAATTTGATGGGGTTCAAGATTTTTTGAATCGTATGCGATTTCGGCGATCTGAGTTGAAACGTGCGCGAGGGACCGTTTCAAATGAAAACGATAGACAAGGTCTGCACTGGCTTGGATGTATGTCGGGCTTGGAATACTCTGCAATAGTGCAACGATGTACGATAATCCACCAACGGTTTCAAAGTGATTGTCTTCGCGCAACCTCCATGCCAACGTGTCAACAGTAATATCCGTTTGAGTCTCTGCAAGGCGTTGCATTGCGGCGAAGATAAGCATGTGTCGTTCGATACCGAACATGTGTGGATTAAGAAAGGCAACGCGATGAAACGCGGTTGGGTCAATGAGAATTGCACCAAGTACGGATTGCTCAGCGCGTTCATCAAATAGCAATTCGTGTGCGCGTTTTGGTATTGTGGTATACTGGGAATCAGAGACGCGCGAATGACCGTTCGCTTTCGCCGTCTCTACGTTCCCGCCGCTCAGTTTCGCCCTGAGCGGTTTTTTTTGTGTCATGCTCAACCCTCCAACGCTGATGCGATATGCGGCGTATGAATGCGCGCCGATGTTCCGGCGCGTCGTGGTGCGCGCGGTGCGCGGTCGCCGAGATATTTCGCAACCGCGATGCGAATCAGAACGCCGTCACCAATGCCCAACTCGTTTGCGTGTTGCTGCAAACGTTCGTTGAGACTGGGATTTAGCCGAACGGTTTTGATAATTGAAAGATTCTGCATTTCATACCTCGCAGGAATGGGAAAGCGGCGAGACTGACAAATAGCAAATCCGCTTCCGTGTGGATTTGTCATTGCTTGTCGCGCCGCCCTATGCCGCGTTTACCGCACGCGTCAGCGTATTGGCATTGCGTTACACGAGCGTCGAAACCTCATAGCAGGTTTCATTGAATAACATCGCTCGTGTGCTTACGGATTACATTGTACGAGAAAAAAGCGCGCCGCGCAATAGAACAAATCCAAGTGCATAAAAATTTCAAGGTGACACCGCAAAATGGTTTGAATTGTCACAACCTAAGGGCGTGCGTAATTTTCTGCCCCTGAATAATGGGTCGCCCGCGTTCATCGAAACGTTTTCGCGAATTGTTTTTCGTTCTGTTCGCAATGTTTCGATTCGTTTTGTTTCGTTCGGCAGAACGTTTGCGGCTTATGTTGCCACGTCCGCGAGAGTGGGGGATGGCTGCACCGGTTGACCTAACACAATGCGCCTCTCGCCCACCGCGATATACAAACTCATCAAGGTTGGATACTCCACCGCGCAATATGTCCCTCCGCCTCTGCCCTGCTTGGCAAGAACATGCGGCTTGAGAGATTGCACGGCGCGCACCCATGTTTCACTACTCCAATTCAATTCTCGAAACGACGGAATGCGATTCACTTCACGCGCATCGAATCCGCGCGCGGCGTAATGCCTGATGCTCGCACGCAAAAGACGCATGGCTAGTTGACGCTGCATCTCTCTTGCTTCGGCTTCGGGGTCGGTCTTGGTGATGAACGTCTCGCCGCGTGCGTTGGTGAGTTTGAAAAGTTCATCGGCTTGCTGTGTCGTCGCGCGCAATTGGGACACGTCAAATTCATCTGTCCCGGCGTCGAGTAGGTTCGGTGTGGGCTGCAAGCCGTAGTTTGGCGAAACCATTTGCGCGTGCGGCTGTCCGTTCATGGCAACAATCATCACTGTTCCGCTGCGCGTCTCTACCAAACGTTGACGCATGGCGAGTACGTCGAGATAGCGCGCGACTTGAATAATGAGCATGATGAGAGCGGCAAGTGTGCCGATTGCCAAAACAATTTTCATCAGTGAATCGAAAAAATCATTCCACGTTTGGGACCGTGCGGCATTCTCTTGCGCTTGCACGATGGAGAGTTGAACGGCTTGCGCGGTGGCAGTGGCTTGCTCACGTTCTAACGCGGCTTGAATCTCTTGCGCCCCACGTGTGGACGTTGCCGCAAATGTCGTTTGTGTGGCGTGCATGGCGTCGGCGGTTTGTGTCGCGGCAAGGTGCTGCGCTTGAATGATTGCGGTCGCCGTTGCTTCACTCCTGCGCGCTGCGCTCGTTTCGGTGGCGGCTTGCCGGGTCTGTTGTGCTTGAATCCCTACCGCGTTCGCCGTTGCATTCAAATTCATTTCTTGCTCACGCACGCGTAACGCTTGGGCGGTGCCTGTGGTAGAACGTTCCACAAAATCACGCGTCGCCCCTGCTTGAATCGTCGCGGCTTGAATCGTCGCGGTCTTGCGTTCTGATATTGCGCGCTGTGCGGCGCGTGTGGCTTCGAGCAAAAGCGAATTGCCTTCGTCGTTCTGTATCGCCCTCGGAACTTCGGACACATCCGCAAAGGAATCGCGTGCGCGATTGTTCGCGCACGCCATTGCCCCGACGAGCAAACAAAGAAATAAAATCGAATGCGTGAATTTCACTTGCGCGTATCCTCGCGTTTGAATGATTCTTGCTCCATGCGATCCGTGCGTATCGATTCGTACGCGCGTCTGACAATGCGCTCAATTGTGTCGAGCCGTTGATAGTGAACGGGATGCGCGTCAAACGGCAATTGTTTTTTGCACACTTCGAGCGTAAAGAGTAAATCTTCGAGTGTCATCATGGTTGATTTTCCTTTTGGACGCGCAATCGACGAGCGGCGCGCCGGTGGATACCGTCGGTCTATCCAATCGCGCATGAATTGAAAACCGTACAGAAAGGCAAGCAAGAACGCGAGTGCAAAGAGTAATTCGCCGAGATGTGGAGTATTCATTTTCTTTTCGCGTTGTCCTTTCGGCGCCGCGCGGTGCGCCGGCATTGTTCCGAGTTGTGCATCTTTTGATTGGGCGTGATAGGGATGAAAAATTTCTTGCATCCTTTGCAACGTTGCGGCTTAGCAAGAATCTCAATCGTGTTCGGCAATTCAAAGCGACAAACGACATGAATTGTTTGCGGTGATGGTTCACGCGCATCACCTTCGCCCCAACGCGCGCGTAGTTCATCGAATCGTTGAATTACTTTTTGAGATGCTTCAAGCGAACCACCTTCGATGCTCTTGACGTATTGGCGTGAGATGCCCAATTCGATAGCGAGCGCGTGCGCGGTAAGGTTATGTTGCTTGCGCCAACGCTTTAACGTCTTGCCGCTTAGAACGCGTTGTAGAGTGAATGTTGCAGTTGTCACGGGCGTTTTCCTGACTAGTTGTTTCTGACTAGTCAGCATGTAGTCAGAAACGGTCTGAGATGTGCGAGTAATGCCGTTTGGGTATCTTTATACCCACCCACGTTTTTGACCTGCAGGAATGTTTTAGCGGAAGTCGGATTTCCTGACTTCCGCTATGTGTTTTGCTGCGTGATTGCGTTGCTGTTCGCTTACGACTTTGGACATTGCACATGCACGCCGACGCTGTAACTTCCAAATTCGGGGTCGGTGGGTGATGTCAGTTTGCGCCATGCTTCGCCGGGTTTGAATGGTTTGAGGCATTGGATACAGCATTGCGGTCCCTTTGGCAGTGCGCCGATATGCAATTGTTCGGTGCGTTGCGGCGCGTGTCTTTTTTGATTTGGTGTGCGAAACTTGTGAATCATTGTCGGCTCCTGTTGGGCTGAGCTTGGGCGCTGAATCCATTGCGTTTCCAGATTGCAATATGTTTGCTGGGTTCGTATGCAGTGTCGTATTCGATGTATTGCGGAAAATCTTTGTTGCTTTTCAAAACGCCCGCGTCGCGCAATGCTTGTAACACGCTGCGAATGTCGGGCTGCACTTCGCCGAGTAACATGCTGGATGCGATGTCAACACGGATGCGATAGGTTTGCTGTTTCATTTGCGTTTGCCCTTTACATCGCCCTTGGCATGGCGGGCGCGCATATCTTGCAGTCGTTGGAAATCTGCGAGAACCGTTGACGCCTTTTCGGGTTCCGTGTCGGTCAATTCGTTGGCAAGATATTGGGCGAAATTATCCGAAAATTCGGTGTGGAGCATTGCCGCCACGAACTGCGGCAATGTCTTTTTGAGATACAGCGAAAGTCCAGCGGTGAACAGATTTGATGCTCTGGTTACAATGTCCAACTGGGCTTGCAGGCGAGCGCGCTCTTCACGCTGAGCGTGTTGCATTTGTTCTTTAAGGTGGTCCTTCAAGTCCGAAAAGAAGGAATACCATCCTGTGGCATCCTCAGCCGCCGTTTCGCGCATGATTGCTACGGCTTCGTCGCGTACTTGATTTTCGTATCGTTCGATAGTTTCAAGAGTAAGCATGGTGTGTGTCCTCCACCAATGAAAACGGACAAGATGAAACCTTGAGAATTCATTGCACCTTGTCCAGATTTTTATTTTTTGTGTTCGTTGCGGATTGCATCTTGGCAGAACGGGCAGAGCTGTGCGGCGTTTTTGCGGTTCTTGAGTTTGCGTTCGTCCTTGCGCGTGCCACTCATCCAAATTTGTGCGGGAATGAGTTCAATACCGTTTTGCACAGCGACTTGCGTTAAGCGCGCGCCGCGTCCGCTTTGATGTTCGGCAATGCGTTCGTAAGGGTCGCGCCGCGCATAGCCGAGATAGTGACTGACGATTTGCACGCGCTTCGCGTTGGGGTTGCGCCGTTTGCCGGTGTAGGGTTTGCTGAAATGCAAGAGATAGCACGACATGGTAAAGATGAAAGGGCAATGCTCGAATCGCGTGAGCATTGCCCTTTCTTGTGTTAGGCGTCGAGTTCGTCTTGCCATTCCAAGCGCGCTGGGCGTTGTGCGTTGGCTTGCGCTTCGCGTTCTGCGATGATGTTCGCGGATTCGATGCGCTGCGCTTTGAGTTCTTGCGCGCGGTGGCGTGCGTGTTCTGCCAAGTGAATCGGGCAGAGCGTTCCGAGACCGGTGAACGATTCACCGCAGGCGCGGCATGTGCGCGGGCTGTGTCCCGTTGAAAACGGTGCGGGACGTTGGTAACGTGCGGACTGTCTAAGCATTTTGCCTCCTGTATGGACACGGTTGGAGGCATCTGCTATACTCGCCGATAGTCTCCAACGTGCCGGAATCACGTCTGGGGATTAGTCGCCGCTGGATGTCGTTAGCATCTGGCGGCGACGTCATTTCTACTATATCGTAGTAAATGTATTTTATACGTTATCGTGGAAATTGTCAATGATAGGCATGTTCTAATTTCTGACGAGTTTTAGCCGTTTTGGAGACAAAAAGACAGGCACGAGCTGCAGCTCGCGCCTGTTTGTTCTGTGTTTTTGGTCTTTATTCTGGTTGAACTGGATTTATGCACTATAATGACGCAGACTGAGAGAATCCTAAAGACGACACATCGAAAGCGGAGAGGCAAGAAATAAGTCACTGGCGAAAGGGCTCGCAGAATCTAGGACGAATATGGCGCAGACGGAAAGTCCATTGACCTGAAGATTTCGCATATGTTACAATAAGCGCCAAATCCCGCTAATTTGGGGGAATTCCCTATAAATACTTGACAGAGAACATGTGTTCTAGTAAGATTCAACTATACTGAACACGTGTTCTGTGTTCAGAAGTGTTTCCACCCAAGGGATTAACCAGACTATGCGTGTGCCTCTAAATCCGGATGTGTTGCGATGGGCGCGTGAGCGTGCCGGTCGGAGTCTGCGAGACTTAGCCACAGCATTCCCAAATCTCGATGAATGGGAACGCGGTGAGTCTATTCCAACGCTCAAACAACTTGAACGATTTGCAAAGACAGTTCATGCACCAATTGGTTATCTATTCTTGCCAACCCCACCAGTCGAGAGCCCACCTATTCCCGATTTTCGAACAATCGGAAATGCTCATCGAGACCGCTTAAGTCCTGACCTTCTCGATACAATTTACGTCTGCCAACAACGCCAGGAGTGGTATCACGACTATGCGCGTTCACAAGGCGAACGTCCATTAGATTTTGTTGGGTCAGCAACTATTCGAGATGACATTGCCGCAACTGCAGCAAGAATCAGGCGCGCCCTTGGTTTTGACATTCAAGAGCGGCGCGATCTCCCGACTTGGACGGAAGCCCTTCGCCGATTCATAGAACAAGCCGAATCAATCGGAATCCTTGTCATGTGTAGTGGCGTCGTACTGAACAACAACCGCCGTCATCTTGACCCGGATGAATTTCGCGGCTTCGCTATGGCTGATGATTTAGCCCCTTTGGTTTTCATTAATGGCGCTGACACCAAGGCTGCACAGATGTTCACCTTAGCACACGAATTAGCGCACATTTGGTTAGGGCAATCAGCCATCTCGGATGCTCAGGCACGGAGCACCCCAGATACGGACATTGAACTATGGTGCAATAGGGTTGCCGCAGAGATCCTTGTGCCTATTTCAACTCTAAAGGCGGAGTTTGATGACAGTGTAGATTTGGACGTGGAGATGAAGCGCCTGGCGAGATTCTTCAAGGTTAGCACCCTGGTCATCTTGCGCAGGTTTCATGATGCCGGCAAGCTTGGGCGTGAGGCGTTTTGGGAAGCGTATGACGTGGAGACGCGGCGGTTGCAGGATCGACCTAGACCTCCCGGTGGCGATTTCTATTTGACCGAGGCGGTTAGGGTCAGCAAGCGGTTCGCTCGGGCGCTTGTGACGAGCACGCTGGAAGGACAGACCCTTCATCGTGATGCGTTTCGGATGCTTGGTCTGTCGAAGTTCGAGACCTTTCAAGAACTTGGGCGAAGCCTCGGAGTCACCATCTAATGGCTTACCTGCTTGATGCTAACGTCTTTATTCAAGCAAAGAACCTTTATTATGGGTTCGATTTTTGCCCCGCGTTTTGGGAGTGGCTTAACATGAGCAATGAAGCGGGGCTTGTCATTAGTACGGAGAAGGTGGGAGATGAACTTCAGGCGCTCGCCGACGAACTCGCAACATGGGCAGCGGCGAGAGGCGACGGTTTTTTTATAAAGCCAGACGCAACAATGCTACCCGCGCTGGCTGCTGTGAGCACATGGGCAACGGGTCAGAGGTATGAACCCGCGGCAGTAAATACTTTCCTCCAGGTTGCTGATTACTACCTCGTGGCACATGCTTTAGCTCACGACCACACAGTTGTTACACATGAAATCGCCTCGACCTCGACCAAAAAAATCAAGATTCCAGATGCTTGTCTCGGACTTGGTATCAAATGCATGAGTCCCTTTGAAATGCTTCGGCGTGAAAAGGCGCGTTTTGTCCTTGGTTAGCTAGTCTATTCAATGTTCTGCAAATCGACACGAGAGTTTGGGCAATCGTTTTGGGAAGAATGCCGATGTTCACGGGTCGCGATTGTTGAGAGATGTTCAGTTTTACAAACGCATCGAGCAGCGGTTAACACGCGATCACGCATTGAAAAGAAACGGACGAGAGTTTACTTGCTCTCGTCCATTTTATTATTCTGCTTCAATTTGTGGGAGTGCCGGACCGCGGTCTGCCCTTAGGAGATTTAGTTTCATTGTAGGCGTAAAGTGAAGGAAGATAAACAAGCCAATCATGCCCAAGCTTGCGCCCTTGAATTCGCCCACCGATAAGAAGTCCACGCAAGCTGGCAGGGTCCATGCCAAACATTTCAGCGGCTTGTTTCGTCGTCACGTATTGGGATAAATCTTTGCTCATGGGTTCAGTGTCACTTTCGGGCGCGGTGATTGTGCGAACCGGGGCGCGCCGATTCTTTTGATTTTTTCGAGGCGGGTTGCCGTTTGCCTTGGCGACTTGTTTTTTCATCGGCGCGCGATGCGCCGTGCTGCTGATAGTACTTGGGCGGAACAATCACCAACACGGCGCAATCTGTGAGAGAAATGGGGCTGGGGGGACTCGAACCCTCACGGAGGGCTGCTCCAACGGATTTTCATACCACTACGACTTGCGCC
>CALMZO010000391.1 GCA_937870825.1 uncultured Chloroflexota bacterium
AAGTGTTGGTGCAAGTTCATGCTTCGTCCGTGAACATTGCGCAGTGGTACGGCATGACCGGTTTGTTCATTGCGCGCGTTGGCAATGGGCTCTTGACACCTCAAGATACAAGACTGGGTTCGGATTTTGCCGGCGTGGTCGAGCGAGTCGGAACAGAGGTTCGGGATTTCGCGCCGGGCGATAGAGTGTTTGGCGGAAGACACGGGGCACTTGCCGAATATGTTACGGTGAGCAAAGGCATCGCACCCATGCCAAGCAATGCAACGTTCGAAGAAGCAGCTGCTCTCGCCACTGCAGGCATCACCGCGTTACAGGGTCTGCGCGATTATGGAAAAATTCAACCGGGGCAAAATGTGGTTATCAATGGCGCATCGGGCGGCGTTGGTTCATTCGCCGTGCAAATCGCGAAAGCGTTTGGCGCGCAAGTGACTGCCGTGTGCAGTACGCGGCATGTCGCGTGCGCCCGCGCGCTCGGCGCGGACTATGTGTTTGATTACACCAAACAAGATTTCACGCGCAGTCATAACAAATATGACCTGCTGTTCGACGTGAATGGAAGAGATTGGTGGTTTGAATACAAGCGCGTGCTCAAGCCAAATGCGCGCGTCGTTGTCGCCGGAGGACCACGCACGCCTTTGATTGGTCCGCTCAGTCACATCATTCAGTTGAAAATTGCGTCGTTGGGTTCAAAGCATCCGGCAGTTTTTTTTATTGCGAATTTCACGCGCGAGGACATGTGCTGCTTGCGAGACCTTGTTGAAAGCGGCAAGGTGAAACCTTTGGTCGAGCGCGTCTATCCGTTCAATGAGACGGCGGAAGCGATGCGCTATTTGGGCGAAGGTCACGCGCAAGGAAAAATCGTTGTCAGAGTGCGCGAGGAAGAGAAAGATTTTTCCACTTTTGCGCGTTCACATCGAGGAAAGCAATGAAATCGAAAAATCTTGAGCCGCCGCAGGTGTGGGCACGCGTCGCGGGTGTGATGTATCTCCTCATCATCGCTACCGGCGCTTTCGGTGAAATCGTTGTGCGAGGAACGTTGTTTGTGTCGGGAGACCCGTCATCTACGGCAGCCAATATCGCGGCATCGGAATCGCTCTGGCGCGTCGGCATTGTGGGGGACATTCTGCAACACGTTTTCGATATTCCGGTGATGCTGGCGTTGTATCTCATCCTCAAGCCGGTAAACAAGAATCTTGCGCGGCTCGCGATTCTTTTCAATTTGATTCAGACCGCCGTCCTCGTCGCCAACAGTTTCAATCTCATCATGCCGTTGTTCTTGGTGGGAAACGCCGAGTATCTGAAAGCATTCGCGCCGAACCAACTGCACGTGTGGACGCAGCTCTTTGTGCGATTGCATTCGTACGGCTTTGGCGTCGGGCTCGTGTTCTTTGGCTTGACGTGTCTTGTGGTTGGCTATCTGATTTTCAAATCGGGTTACCTGCCTCGCATCTTGGGAATCTTGATGATAATAGCAGGCTTGTGTTATCTAACGAACAGCTTGGCGCTGCTGCTTGCACCCACTGTGGCAGCGGTCATCGTCCCCGCCATCTTGCTGCCGGCTCTCGTTGCCGAGTTGTCGCTTGCCCTTTGGCTTGTCATTAAGGGCATTCGGGTTGAGGCATGGAAAATGCGCGTGGTGGAATTTGCGTGATGGGGCATTCGCGCATGCAGACGAACGTTGGTCACTTTCCACGCACCATGTTTTACTTTATACTCGCGTCATGTCGCAGCTCATTCTGGTCGTAGATGACGAACCCAAAGTCGCCCGCCTTGCGCGCGATTATTTGGAAAAAAACGGATTCCGCGTCGTGACCGCCGCCGATGGTCAATCCGCGCTGGTGATTGCGCGACGCGAAAAACCTGACCTCATCCTCCTTGACCTCATGCTCCCCGCGATTGACGGGCACGAAGTCTGTCGAATTCTCCGCCGCGAAAGCGACGTGCCAATCATTATGCTCACCGCGCTGTCTGAAGAGATTGACCAGGTAACCGGTCTCGAAATCGGCGCGGACGATTACATCACCAAACCGTTTTCGGGGCGAACCCTCGTCGCGCGCGTGCGCGCCTTGCTGCGTCGAGCGCGGGGTCACGTCCAAGTGCGGAACATCCTTCGCGAGGGCGGACTCGAAATTGATCCGGGCAAGCATCTGGTCACTTTTAATGGCGCACAGATTAAACTCACACCCAATGAATTCAAATTGCTTTATCTTTTCGCCGGTCGCCCCGGTCAGACATTTACGCGCGAACAACTTTTAGAGGAACTGCATGGCGCCGCTTCCAACATGGACCGCAGTGTGGACTCGCACATCAA
>CALMZO010000392.1 GCA_937870825.1 uncultured Chloroflexota bacterium
TTGACGTTTGACGTTTGACGTTTGACGTTTGACGTTTGACGTTTGACGTTTGACGTTTGACGTTTGACGTTTGACGTCTGACGTTTGACGTTTGACGTTTGACAATTCTCGCTTCTCGTTTCTCGCTTCTCAACGCTATACTACGTGCGCGCAAAACTTTTTTCGCCTCATCTCTTTGTCCTCCTCGCATTCGCGACAGTTCTTGCCGCGCCCCTCTCTGCTCCCGGCTATTTCATGTTCGCGCATGACGCGCGCCACACGGTGTACTTTATGCAAATGTTCGATGCCGCGCTTCGCGATGGCGCGCTATTCCCGCGTTGGGCGACGGACATGGTGTTCGGGTACGGTTATCCTGTCTGGTTGATACTCGCGCCGCTCCCGTACTATGGCGCGGAATTTTTTCACCTGCTCGGTCTTGATTTTCCGTCAAGCATCAAAGCAATTGAGGCGGTGGGCTGGTTTGCGAGCGGACTTGGGATGTACTTGTTCGCGTCGCGTGTGCTGGGCAAAGATGGCGGACTCGTTGCGGCAATCGCGTATTTGTTTGCCCCGTATCACATCGTAGATTTGTACGTGCGCGGCGCGATGGCGGAATTTCTCGCGTTCGTTTTTCCGCCGTTCGTTCTGTGGGGCATCGAACAAATTTTTTCCACGCGCCGCACGTTGTACGTTCCCCTCACCGCGCTCGCGTACGGCGCAATGCTCTTGACGCACGTGCAAATGACAGTACTGTTTTCGCCGGTCATTGCCGGGTATATGGTGGTGATGTGGCTTTCTGGCAGAAACCAGAACACAGAGAACAGAGCACAGATTACCCAATCACCCAATCACCCAATCACCCAATCACCCAATCTCTCCATCTCTCCATCTCTCCATCTCTCCATCTCTGAATCCCCCCTCCTACGCGCTGCCCTCGCAATCCTCTGGGGCGTCGCGCTCGCGGCGGTTTTCTTTTTGCCGATTCTTGTAGAGCAGCGTTATCTCACGAATGACCCGCTCATCGGCGGCTTTTTCAATTTTCGTTTGCACTTTGTCAATCCGTCACAACTGCTTTCGCCGTTTTGGGGTTACGGTTACGCGGGGACGAACGGCAATGACCAATTTTCTTTGCAGCTTGGCGTGATGCCGTTGTTCCTGAGCATCATTGCGTTGTTCACACACGCGCGCAGAGAAAAGAACAGCGCGCAAATTTTTTATTTCGCGCTGGTGACAGCGGGCGCGGTGTTTGCGATGCTTGCGCCTTCGACGCCGTTGTGGGAACTCGCCGCGCCGATTGTCGCGTTCACACAATTTCCTTGGCGCGTGTTGTTCGTCAGCGCGTTCGCGTTGGCGTTTCTCGCGGGCGCGTCCCTTCGCGCCATCTCCCAACAAGAATCTTTTATTGCTGCGCTCATTCTCTCGCTTATCGTCGCGTTTGCCATGTTCCCCTACGCGCGTCCGCAGTACACCGAGACGCAATTCACGTGGAACACCATGATGGATTTTCAAGTCAAGGACCGCGAATTGTTGGGTGACACTGTTTGGGTGCAGACACGTCCGGAAGATTCACCGCTGGTAGAACAATATCGCGCGGGGAACATCACGCGTAAAGCTATCGTCTTGGAAGGTGACGCATCATCACGCAGAATGCCTGATTCAAGCGGGGTGCGTGATGATGCGTCAGGTGACGCGTTGATTGAATTGCTCGAACGCCGCGCGTTGGGCGATACCGTACGCGTGACTGCCAACACACCTACGCGGATTCAGTTCTACACGCGCTACTTTCCGGGCTGGACAGCGACGATTGACGGTAACGCAGTTCCGATTGAGCCGTATGGAGAGCAAGGTTTGATTACACTGAATGTTCCAGCAGGCACGCACCTCGTCACGACGCGTTGGGGAACAACCACGCCGCGCGTCATCGGCGCAATCATTTCCCTGATTTCCCTGTTGTCCCTTTTTGCGTTAATTTGGCGCACGCGCAGAACCTGATTGCGCATTGTCCATTGTCCATTGTTCATTTCTCATTTGTCATTTGTTGAACCTATGCTAGAATCATTGCGCCGCGATGTCCAATTCCCTCGCGCAGTGACGTTCTATGGAACAACGCAAACGCATTCTCGTCGTCGACGACGACCCCAAACTGGTGGATTTGATTCGCACCGCGCTGGAACGCGCGGATTTTTCTGTGGTCACCGCGCCGAACGGCTTGCAGGGTGAAAAAGTTTTCCGCAGCAATCCCGTTGACCTCATCATTCTCGATGTGATGATGCCGCAGCGCGATGGTTTCGACATGCTGCGCGATGTGCGCGCCATTTCGCCCGTGCCGATTATCATGCTCTCTGCGCTCACCGACACCGAAAACGTGGTCAAAGGTCTCGAACTCGGCGCGGATGATTACATTACCAAGCCCTTTGAATTAAAAGAAGTATTGGCGCGCGTGAATGCGGCACTGACGCGCGTCGAGCGGCTCAAAGCGCCGGAAAATGCCGCGCGCGTGCAAACACACGGCGACGTTTCGCTCGATTTGGACCGCGGCACCGCGCGCTTGCGCGACAAACAGGTCTCCCTCACGCCCATTGAATTGGAACTGCTGCATTACATGATGCTGCACGCGGGTCGTTTGCTCGAACGGGAAACGCTGCTGCGCGACGTGTGGGGCTATGATTACTTTGGCAAGACCAATTTGGTGGATGTGGCGATTCGACGGCTGCGTGAAAAAATTGAAGCCGACCCATCCAATCCCGTGTATTTGCTCACCGTGCGCGGGCAAGGTTATCGCTTTGCGGGATAAGAACGCGACAGGTCTCTTGACAGCATTCCAAAAATCCACTCGACTTGTCCAAAGCATTCGTAAAACTTTTTTGCAAGACCTGTCCAATCTTTCAAGGTAATGTCCAGCAACCGTCCTTCTCGCCCGCGCAACAAACCGCCCGAACCCTGGCGCATCGAACGCATGGTGCAGCGCGTTCCGGCGCATCTCGGCGAAGAAACCAGTTTTTCACCGTGGCTCGTCGTCGGCGCAGTCGCCGTCGTTGCCATTGTCGCCGGACTTTTGCTCTTTTTTTCGGGCATTCCCAGCCCCATCGCCTCCGCCGTCCCCACAACCGTCACGCGCACGCGCACTCCGCGCCCGACCACCGTCATCGTCGTCACCGCCACGCCCGAAGCCAACACCGCCACACCGACACGTCGCCCCACGCCGTACATGGTCGAATACATTGTGCAAAGTGGCGATGTCTTGCTCACGATTGCCGATAAATTCAATGTGACGGTGGACCAAATCCGCGACGCAAACAATTTGAGCAGCGACTTGATTCGCGTCGGTGACAAGCTCTTGATTCCCCAGCCGACCCCAACACCAAAACCCGGCGCGATTGCCCAGGCAACGAGCGCGCCACCGAGTGCGACGGCGACGGAAACGAGTTCGGCGTTCAACACACCAACGCTGATTGCGTTTCAAACAACACAGACGACCGCTCAAGCCACAACCCCCACGCCGACAGCGGGGGTTGTTGTTTATTACGTCCAGTCGGGCGACAATTTAGGCAGCATTTCCAAAGCCTTCAGCACGACGGTGGAAGCCATCATGACGATTAACAAAATGACCAACACGACGATTCGCGTTGGTCAAGCAATTACCATTCCCGTCGGCGCATGGACGCCCACCTTTACGCCCACACGCAATGTCGAACGTACGATTACGCCCACGCCGCAGTATTCGTACACCGCGCCCGCGCTGCTTTCGCCCGGCGCGAACGCTCAAGTCGAAGGCAGCGTTATTTTTCAATGGACCGCCGTCGGCGTCCTTCCCGATTCCGCGTCGTACATTATTTCATTGCGGTACGGCGACGGCGAAAACGAAATCGTCCGCGCATTTGACGCGGGACGCGCAACATCACTACGCCTCGACACCTCACCTTCGGGAATTCCCACCACCGAATATACGTGGTACGTCGTCGTCATACGAAGCATCGGCTGCGGTCCTGCATCACCCGACGCGACCCAACCCTGCGCGGTGAGTCCGCCGAGTGCGACGCGAACGCTTATTTGGAAATAAATTCTACTTATGCATGTCATTACGCGCAAGCGTTTGAATGAATTTGCAAAGAGACATTCAGATGCGCATTCATCACTCCTGCATTGGTATAGAGAAATCAAGAAACGTGAGTTTTCCAACTTGGAAGAGTTGCGGCGCATCTTTCCATCTGCGGATCAGGTGGATAACTTGACCGTGTTCAATATCGGCGGTAACAAATTTCGACTTGTGAGCGCTATTCATTACAATCGCAAGCGTGTTTACATTCGCGCGATCTTGACGCATCAAGAATACGCTCGCGGTACATGGAAGGAGTAAGCATGTTGAATCAACAAGCCAAAAATGCCCTCGGTGTCTGGCCGTCTGTTTCCACGTTTGTCTATGTGCCGCATACGGAAAAAGAATATGATCAACTCGTTACATTCCTCGATGAACTGATTGACGAAGTAGGTGAAGATGAAACGCATCCCCTCGCGTCTCTGATGGATGTTATTGGAACTCTCATCGAAAAATATGAAGATGAGCAGGTTCCCGAATTGGCTTGAGATACAATGCCCGACTCTTTTCTCACCCGCCTCGCGCAATCACCCCTACTCTGCGACGGCGCAACCGGTACGTTGCTGTACGCACACGGCATCGCGTTCGAACAATGTTTCGACGCGTTGAATCTGGAACAGCCCTCGCTCGTTCAAGAATTGCATGAAGAGTATTTGCGCGCAGGCGCTGAAGTCGTCGAGACGAATACGTTCGGCGCGAATCGTTTCAAACTTCAGGAACATGGTTTGGAAAATCACGCGGCGGAAATCAACGCGGCGGGAGTAAAACTCGCGCGCGCGGCGGTCAACGCATCGGGCAAAAACGCGTTCGTCGCCGCGTCCGTCGGACCGCTTGGGGTGCAGCTCGCGCCCGTCGGTTCCATTTCGCGGCAAGAGGCGCACGACGCGTTCCGCGAACAAATCGCCGCGCTCGCGTCCGAAAAACCCGACGCGCTCATTTTTGAAACCTTTGGCAATCTCCAAGAAATCACCGAAGCCATTCGCGCGGCGCAGGAGGTCGGGGCAGACCTTGTGTCTGCCCTCCCAATCATCGCGCAAATGACCTTCACCAATGACGGTGTGACGCAGTATGGTTACACGCCCGTACAGGTCGCGCACGCGCTCGCCGCGTTAAAAGTAAATGTCATCGGCGTCAACTGTTCCGTCGGTCCTGCACGCGTGCTGCCCGTCATCGAACAAATTATTCAGACGGTTCGCGACGACCCACGTCGTCCGGGCATGATTTATTTTTCCGCGCAGCCGAACGCGGGTTTTCCCGAAGCGAGCGGCGGCAGAATTTTTTATCCCGCGACGCCCGATTACTTTGGCGATTACGCGCGCCGATTCGTCGAGGCGGGCGTGAATCTCATCGGCGGCTGCTGTGGCACCACACCGCAACATATTCGCCTGATGCGTCTTGCGCTCGACGCGTACGCGCGCACCGCGCGCAAACGCACACGCATCACTTCCATCGCGTCGAACGAAAAAGAATCGAAACCCGTCGCCCACGAACCCCCAACACAGCTGCAGCAAAAACTCGACGCGGGACATTTCGTCGTCAGCGTGGAAATGGACCCGCCGCGCGGTTTCAATCCCGACGCGGTCCTCGCGGGCGCGCTCATTTTGAAACAAGCGGGCGCGGACGTGATAAACGTCGCCGATTCGCCGCGCGCACAAATGCGTATGAGCGCGTGGGCAGTCGCGCATCTCATTCAAACCGAAATCGGCGCGGAAAGCGTTTTGCATTTTCCCGTGCGCGGCAGAAATCTTTTGCGCGTGCATGGCGATTTGATGGCAGCCCACGCCTTGCGCGTCCGCAACATTTTCGCGGTGATGGGCGACCCCGCGGCAACCGGCGATTATCCGCAAGCGACCGACGCGTACGATATTGTCCCGTCGGGACTCGTAAAACTCATCAAGCAGCATTTCAACGCGGGACTTGACCATGCGGGGACTTCGATTGGCGCGCCCTGTTCGTTCACGGCGGGCGTCGCGTGCGACTTGGGCGCGCGGGATGTGGCGCGCGAAGTGAAAACGCTCCGCAAAAAAATCGAAGCGGGCGCGGATTTTTGTCTCACGCAGCCGATATACGAACCGCGCGTCGCGCGCGAATTTTTGAAACGCTACGCGGACGAGTACGGCAAAATGGAATTGCCCATTCTCGCGGGCGTGTTACCGCTCGCCAGTTCGCGTCACGCGGAATTTTTACACAACGAAGTGCCGGGCATCACGCTCACCGACGAAATTCGTGAACGCATGAGACTTGCCGGCGACAACGGACGCGCGGAGGGATTGAACATCGCGCAAGAGTTGTGGAGCGAGCTGCTCGAATTCGCGCAAGGCGTCTACATCATGCCGCCGTTCAATCGCTATGAATGGGTGGCAGAGTTGTTGGATGCGGTGAAAGTGCGCGCGTAATATGCCTGCGCGTAACCCTGACCTTCACGGCAATGTTCCCGACAAGTCGCCTGTCGCGCTCTTGTTGATTGACGTCATCAACGATATGGAATGGGAGGACGGCGACAAGTTATTGAAACACGCGCTGCCGATGGCGAAAAAAATTGCGGCGCTGAAAAAACGCGCGCGGCAAGAAAAAATTCCCATCATTTACGTCAACGACAATTTCGGCAAATGGCGTTCCGATTTTCGGAAATTGATTCGCGAATCGCTGCGCGGCAAAACGCGCGGCGCGCCGGTCATTCGCCTGCTGAAACCCGAAGGCGATGATTATTTTGTCCTCAAGCCAAAACTGTCCGCCTTTTTTTCAACGCCGCTCGAACTTTTGCTCACGTACCTTGACGTGAAAACGCTCATCCTCACGGGTGTCGCGGGCAACATGTGCATTCTCCATTCTGCGATGGACGCCTACATGCGCGATTACAACATCATCATCCCGTCCGATTGCATCGCATCCAACACGCTCCGCGAAAATCAACACGCCATCGCGGAAATGAGCAAGACACTCAAAGCAACCGTGCTGGCTTCCGCGAAAATAGATTTCGCCGCGTTGAAACGCGCGCAGCTGCCCGCTTGAAAACATTTTCAATCGGATAGAAAATACCACGCGTGTCTACTCCGCTTGACGACGCCGCGCTTTATGCCGCGCTGAAAAACTTTTTTCACTACCCCGCGTTTCGCCCCGGGCAAATTGACGCACTGCGTCATGTTTTGAACAAACGCGATACGCTCGTCGTCATGCCGACGGGCTCGGGCAAATCGCTGATTTATCAAATCGCCGCGCTCGTCCAAGACGGCACTGCGCTGGTGATTTCCCCACTCGTCGCGTTGATGAAAGACCAAACCGATTCGTTGACGCGACGCGGCATTTCCGCCACCTTCATCAATTCCACGCTCACCGTTTCCGAACAGGACAAACGTCTCGACGCGCTCGCGCGCGGACAATACAAAATCGTTCTCGTCGCGCCCGAACGTTTGCAGAGTGGAACTTTTCGCGGCGCACTGAAACGCGCGCAGTTGAGTTTGCTCGCGATTGACGAAGCCCATTGTCTCTCGCAGTGGGGTCACGATTTTCGCCCGGACTATTTACGCATCGCCGACGCGCGCCGCGAGTTCAATCCGCCTGTCACGCTCGCGCTCACCGCGACGGCGACGACGCGTGTCCAAGATGATATTATCAAAATGCTCGGGCTCGAACGCGCGGAAAAATTGGTCACCGGTTTCAATCGCGAAAATTTGTACTTGGAGGTGTTGTACGCGCCCGATGTGAAAGCGAAACTCGCGCGCACGCGCGAATTTTTATCCAACAGCGAGGGCGCGGGAATTATTTACGCGGGCACGCGGCGCGATGCGGAACAAGTTTCGGATTTCGTTCAGCAAGTTTGTAAATTGCCTGCGCGCCATTATCACGCGGGTTTGGAAAATGACACGCGCGCGGCGATTCAAGATACATTCATGGCAGGCGATTTGCCGCTTGTCGTTGCCACGAACGCGTTCGGCATGGGCATTGACCGCCCCGACGTGCGTTTCGTTTTGCATTACACGATGCCCGGTACGCTCGAAGCGTATTATCAAGAAGCGGGACGCGCGGGACGCGATGGCTTGCCTGCGCGCGCGACGTTGATGTATTCCCCGAAGGATAGCGCGCTGCACGAATCGTTTATCGCCAATGATTCGCCCACCGAAGACAATTTACGCGCGGTGCATCAACATCTCGCCAAACATCGCCAAATCAGTTTGGTGAACGTGGAACAAATTTTGGGCATGCGCGAGACAACGGTCAAAGTCGCGCTGGAGCAATTGGAGGCGGGCGGTTTGATTCAACGCGAGCCGTACGATGAATTTGGCGTGATGCGCGTGCAGGTCAAAGCGCTTGATGAAAAAATCTTGCGCGAGATTGCGAATCAAGTAGAGGCGCGCAAAAATCACAAACGGCGTTTGTTGGGAAAAATTGTTTCGTACGCGGAAACGAACGCGTGCCGCCGTCGCGTCATTCTCGATTATTTCGGCGATACGGGCGATGCCGGCGCGCCGTTGTGCTGTGATAACGATGTGGCGCGCGCGGAGATTGCGGCGATGGAAGCTCATCGCACCTCGCCTCGCAATGACAGGGCGGCGACAACGGACGCGGAACAAATTCCATTGACCGTTCTGGAAGCCGCGCAAACATTTCAACGCAAAATCGGCAAGGGCAAACTCGCGGATATTTTGAAAGGTTCAAAAGCCAAAGACGTACAGTTTTTTGTGAAATCGCCGCATTACGGAAAATTGCTCGCGCTGCGAAAATCGGATTTGGAAAATTTGATTCAACAATTGTTTGACGACGGCTATTTGAAACAAGTCGGCGGTGAATATCCTACGCTTCAATTGACGCCGCGCGGTGAACACGCGTTAAAAACGCGCGCGGCAATCAAAACAAACATCCGCCCCCCACAACCAAGCACACTCGCGCGCGCGTACGCGGAACGCGAAGCAGGCGGCACCGTTGCGTTGAGCGGACAACTTTTGGCGCAAGGATTATCGCCCGAACAAATCGCCGCGCAGCGCGGGTTGACGATTGGCACAATTTATTCGCATCTCGCGCAATTGATTTCGCAAGGACAAGTGGACATCCATCGCGTCGTGCCGCAAGAATTGCAAAAACAAATTCGCGCGGCGATTGATACCGTCGGTTCCGCGCAATATCTCGCGCCCATCAAAGCGCGTTTGCCTGAGGAAATTGATTATGGGGTGATTCGCTGTGTGGCGAACGCGTGGCTGCGTGAACATGGGCAAGCCCCGCCATCTTTGCCAACACCTGCGCCCAAACCCATCACCGCGCGCCCGCCCGAAGACTTGGCCCAAGCCCCGTCGAGGGATGATGCCCTCTTTGGAAAATTGCGCGCGTGGAGAATGGAACAAGCGCGCAAGGAACAAATCGCGCCGTTTATGATTTTTTCCGACGCGGTTCTCCATGAACTCGCCAGTTACAAACCGCTATCGCGTCAAGAGTTGCTGAATGTCAAAGGCATTGGAGAAAACAAGGCCCAAAAATACGGCGCACAAGTTTTGCAAATCATCGCGCAATCAGCCAATTACCCAATCACCCGATCACCGTCAGGGTATAGGGCGCAAAAAGAGAGCGCGGCAGCCGTTGCCATTACACCACCCCCGCCCCCCGACGACGCCATAGACGAATTTCTCGCGCAGCCGCATACCCGCGCGTTGTATGGACCGTGGCGCGCAGGATTCGCGTTAGACTTTCACACGCGCTTTGACGGCGATGTGGCGAATCGCGGAGTCATTGGCGATTTGGTTTTTCGGTACAAGTATCGCGACGAACGCGAGCTCGCGCGCGAACTTGCGACACGTTGGGCGGAATTGTTGCGCGCGCAAAACAGTTTGCCAAAATTCGATGCGGTCATTCTCGTGCCGCCATCAACGCCGCGCGAATTTGACCCCGTTGGAAATTTGGCGCGGGCGTTAGCAGAAGAATTGAAACTCAATGTGTTGTTTGGCGTACTCGTCAAAACGCGCGCGACGAAACAACAAAAAGAAATGATTGCGCTCGCGCAAAAACAAGCGAACGTGCGCGGCGCATTCGCGCTAAAAGGCGATGTGCGCGGCAAACACATTTTGCTCGTGGATGATTTGTACGATTCGGGCGCGACGTTGCAAGAAGCCGCGCGCGTGTTGCAACGCGGAGGGGTGGCGAGTATTGTTGTTCTCACATTGACCAAGACGATTCATACAGACAGATAGAATTCATTGAAAAAATTTTCTGCGAAAATTTTTTCAATGAATTTAGTTCCCATGTCAAAAGCACATTGGCTCGCGCTCGCGTCTCTGTCCGGGCTCGGCGGCGCGACGGCGAAAAAATTGCTCGAACAATTCGGCGATGTCGAATCCGTGTTTGACGCGACGGATGAACAATTGCTAGAAATTCCGCGCGTGACGGAGACGATGCTCGACAATTTGCGCGCGCTGCGTCCCGAAAAATTCGGGGAGGAAATTTACGCGCTCGCGGGGGATGAAATTGATTTGTTGACGTGGGATGACGCGCGGTTTCCAAAACGCTTGCGCGAGTTAAAAGATGCGCCGGTGATTTTGTTTGTACGCGGCGCGATGAAGAAGGGCGATGAAAACGCAGTGGCGATTGTGGGAACGCGCGCGGCGTCGGAGGAGGCGACTCAAGTCGCAACTACGTTCGCATATGAATTGGCACTGCGCGGGTTGTGTGTGGTGAGCGGGTTGGCGATCGGCATTGATACGGCAGCGCATGTCGGCGCGTTGGACGCGGAAGAGGGTAGAACGATTGCGGTGTTGGGTTCGGGCATTCGTATGATGCATCCGCGCGAGAATGCGGAACTCGCCACGCGCATCGCGTCGCGCGGCGCGTTGATTTCGGAATGGATGCCGAACGCGCCGCCGCGCGGTCCGCAATTGATGGCGCGCGATAGATTGATAAGTGGTTTGAGTCGCGCGGTGATTGTGGTGGAAGCGGGCGCGAACAGCGGCAGTATGGATACCGCCGAACGCGCGCGCAAACAAGGACGCTTGGTGTATGCGATTCCCGGCAGTGAAGGCACGGAAGGTTTGTTGAAAGGCCGCGCGCGGCGATTGGAGCCGGACGCGATTGATTTTGATAAATTAGCCGATGAGATTTACACGCAAGATATGAGAAAAGAAAACGACGTGTCACCGCAACAAGGAACGTTGTTTTAGCATGAGACGTTGCCAGCGGATTTGAAGGGGACAAGCGGACACAAAGCGCGCGGTCATTCGCTTATCCGTTTTTTTCCGCCGGCAACTGCTTACACCACGCAAGAAGCCAAGATGACACAACAAAATTCCAACGACGTCAACCATCCCTCCAAATGGGAACTCGATTATCAACACGGCACGGCGGGCTGGGATATCGGAACGCCGACGCCGGTGTTTCAACGTTTCCTGCGCGAAAAAACATTTCCGCCCGGGAGAATGTTGGTGCCCGGTGCGGGACGCGGACACGATGCGCGCGAATTTGCGCGGCATGGCTTTGAGGTCGTCGCGGTGGATTTTGCGCGCGACGCGGTGGATGCAATGCGCGCGTTGATGGATGACGCATCGCGTCATGAAATTTTGCATCACGATCTTTTCCAGTTGCCAAAAGAATTGGATGCCTCTTTCGACTATGTGCTGGAATACACGTGCTTTTGCGCGATTGACCCGACGCGGCGCGGGGAATATGCGGATGTGATTGCGCGGGTATTGAAACGCTGCGGCAGGTATATCGCGCTCGCGCTTCCACTCGACGAACATGTTGGAGGTCCGCCCTTTGCTGTGAACGCGGATGACTTGGTTGCGTTGATGGAACAGCGCGGCTTGAAATTGCTGCATCGCGAAATTCCGCCCGACTCTATTACACCGCGCAAAGGACGCGAGGAGCTGTTGATGATGGAAAAGATGGTAGAATAGATAACAGGTAGCAAGTCGTATGGAAAACTATCCTTGCTACCTACTACCTGTTACGTGCTACTCAAATTATGGCAAAGCCCAACATACTCATCGCCGACGACGAACCTGCTGTATTGAACGCGGTGTATCGTGATTTGAATCCGCGTTACGCCAAGGATTACAAAATTGTACGCGCCGATTCGGGTGCAACCGCGTTGGACGCGGCGCGCACCTTGCAGCAGCGCGGCGAAATCGTCGCGCTCTTTTTGGTGGACCAACGCATGCCGCGCATGACCGGCACGGAATTCTTAAAAGAAGCGCGCGAAATTTTTCCCGAAGCGAAAAAAGTGTTGCTCACCGCGTATGCAGACACCGAAGCCGCCATCAGCAGTATCAATCAAGTCGGGCTCGATTATTATTTGTTGAAACCGTGGGACCCGCCCGAAGACCGCTTGTATCCGATATTGGATGATTTGCTCGCGGAATGGAATTCGGAAGCGCATATTCCGTACGAAGGCATTCGCGTCGCGGGAACATTGTGGTCGCAGGCGTGTCACGAGGCAAAAGAATTTTTTGCGCGGTATCAAGTGCCGTACCAGTTTCTCGATGTCGAAAAAGACGCGAAAGCGAAATTGCTTGTCGAAGGCGCGTTGAATGGCCAAGTAAAAATTCCGACGGTATTTTTTCCCGATGGTTCGTTTTTGGTCGAACCCACCACGCGACAACTCGCGGAAAAAATCGGTTTGCAAACGCGTCCCGCGCGCGAGGTGTACGATTTGGCGATTGTGGGGAGCGGACCGGCGGGCCTTGCGGCGGCGGTGTATGCGTCATCGGAAGGTTTGAAAACAGTAGTCATTGAACGCGAAGCGCCGGGCGGGCAAGCGGGCAGCAGTCCCAAGATTGAAAATTATTTGGGATTCCCATCGGGCTTGTCGGGATTGGATTTGACGCGGCGCGCGTTGACGCAAGCGCAGCGTTTTGGCACAGAAATCCTGGCGACGCAGTGTGTGGTGAATTTGCGCGTGCGAGACCCTTATCGCATTTTGGTTTTGGACGACGGCACGGAAATTGTTTCCAAAGCCGTTTTGATTACGACGGGCGCGTCGTTCCACATATTGGATATTCCGGGCGCGGCGGACCTGACAGGCAAAGGTGTGTATTACGGCGCGGCGTACACTGAAGCGATGTTTTTTCAAGACCAACATGTGTTCGTCGTCGGCGGCGCGAATTCCGCCGCGCAAAACGCATTGTTCCTCGCGCGCTATTGCAGCAAGGTGACAATGATTGTTCGCAGCGAATTGTCCACGTCGCAGTATCTGACCGACGCGTTGGAAGCGCATCCCAAAATCGAATTGCGCTATGGCATCGAACCGATTGCCTTGCACGGCAAAGAAAATTTTGATGCGGTGACGATTCGCGACCGCAAAACGGGCACGGAAGAAACGCTCGAAGGCGCGGCGTTATTTGTTTTCATCGGGCAGCGCCCGCGTACGGAGTTTGCGCGCGATTTATTGCGCTTGTCGCCAAAGGGACATCTGTTGACCGGGCAAGCACTCAAAGACGAAAATGGAAAATTGCCGCTCGATTGGAAGATGTCGCGCGAGCCGATGCTTTTGGAAACGAACGTACCCGGCGTGTTCGCGGCTGGCGATGTGCGTTTCGGCGCGCGCAATCGCGTCGCGGCGGCGGTGGGCGAAGGCAGTACCGCGATTTCGATGGTGCATGAATATCTCGCTACAGTATGAACGACTTTCTCCGCGCGATTCCTCTTTTTTCCGGTCTCGACGATTACGCGCTCGAACGCCTTTTGGCGATGAGTGAAGAAGTCGAGTTAAAGCCGGGCGAGTATCTCATCCGCGAAGGCGAAATGGGCGATGCCATGTACATTATCGTCGAAGGCAACGTCCAGGTCCGCAAAAAAACAGGCGACAGCGAAGTAGTGCTGGCAGAACGCGGCGCGGGCGAAGTGATTGGCGAAATGTCGGTCGTGGACCAAGCGCCGCGTTTCGCGTCGGTGATGGCGTTGACTCCCATCCGCGTCATGAAAATTGACCAGGAAATGTTCATGGCGCTCCTGGATTGGAGTCCGAGTTCCGCGCGCGCGATTTTGAAAACCTTTGGCGCGCGGCTGCGTTCTACGAATGCGACATTGCAGCAGCGCGAAAAGATGGCGTCGCTTGGGACGCTCGCCGCAGGCATCGCGCACGAATTGAACAATCCGGCGGCGGCGGTGAAACGCGGCGCGTCGCAACTGCGTGATGATTTGCGGCGGCTCGAACAATTGACCGTGCGATTGGATGGGCTGGACGTTTCGCCGGAACAACGTGAGGCGCTCAATCAACTGCGCGCGCAAATCGACGAAAACGCGCAGCATGCGCAGACGCTCGACGCGATTACGCGTTTGGACTTGGAAAGCGAAATTCAAGATTGGCTCGATATGCACTACATTCCCGAGCCGTGGGAAGTCGCACCGCGTTTGGTGGCGTTGGGATTCACACGCGATAAATTGGAACAATGGGACAAGGTGTTTGACGATACCACGCTGCCGTGTGTGGTCGAATGGGCGGCGGCGCGCGGCGCGAGTATTTCCCTCTTGAACGAAATTGCCGACAGCGCAGAACGGATTTCGGGCATCGTTAAAGCCATCAAAGAATATTCGTATCTTGACCAGGCGCCGCTGCAGGAAATTGATATTCACGATGGTTTGGAAAATACGTTGACGATTCTGCGTAACAAGTGGAAACAGGGCATCACCATCAATCGCAATTACACGCGCAATCTGCCAAAGATTGAAGCCTACGCAAGCGAACTGAATCAAGTGTGGACCAACATCATTGACAACGCGCTGGATGCGATGAAGGGCGAAGGCGAACTCACGCTTTGCACGTATCCGGAACCGGACAACTTGTGCGTCGAAATTTGTGATAACGGTCCCGGCATTCCGCCCGAAATTCAATCGCGTATTTTTGAAGCGTTCTTTACGACAAAACCCGTCGGCAAAGGCACGGGCTTGGGCTTGCACATTTCCTACAACATTATCGTACTCAAGCATCATGGCAGAATCACCGTCGAATCGAAACCCGGCTATACCTGTTTCAAGATTGCGCTGCCCTTTAATCAAAGTCAAAAGCAATGAGCGATGAGCATTGAGTGAGGGCTCCAAAGGATTCAACTCGGCTCAATGCTCGACGCTCGGCACTCGCTATGTCGCCTGACCAAGTAAAACAAATTTTGCTCGATACGAAAACAATTGCCGTCGTCGGCATGTCCACGCGCGCCGACCGTCCGAGCCACGACGTGCCAAAATATCTAAAGGAACACGGCTATCGAATTATTCCCGTGAATCCGAACGCGCAGGAAATTTTGGGTGAGAAAGCATATCCGAATCTCGCGGCGATTCCGCGCGAAATTCAAATTGATACGGTGCAAATTTTTTTGCGCTCGGAAGATGTGCCGCCGGTGGTACAGGATGCCATCGCGATTGGCGCGAAAGTGATTTGGATGCAAGAAGGCGTGCGGAATGAGCAAGCCGCCGTGCGCGCGGAAGAAGCGGGTCTGCGAGTGATTCAGGACCGCTGTATGCGCGCGGCGCATCGTTTCTTTTTTGCGGAACCGAAAAAGTGAAATCAAAATTGCAAATTCAAAATTACAAGTTCGTCGGGTGAAATCCCGCGTTGAAATTTCTAATTTTGAATTTTGAATTCGTATTCATGTCCAAAGTTATCGTATTCGTACACGGCGCGGGAAGCGCGAAAAAAGAGTTTTACAAGGAAACGCTCGCGGGATTGACCGAATTGCTCGGTGCCAAGCCCAACGCCGTCGGCGTGTGGTATGCCGACCTTTTGAACGATGGTGAGACAAAAGGGAAAAAGGGCGCGAGTCTCGACGGCAGCGAGGTGGAAAATTTCAAAGCTGCGTTTTCGATGCTGGTGCATGGCGATTTCAATTCGCTGCCGCATCACGAACGCCATAACGCCGCGTTTATCATGCCCGCGCAATTTCTCGCAGAAATGATTGCGATGGATTTGCAGCAATTTGCCGATTATTTGTTTGCGTCGAAAACGTACAATGCAATCCAGACACGGATGCGCGACGGGCTGAACAAAGCGATTGCAATGGGCGATGAACTTGTGATTGCGGGGCATTCGCTCGGTTCGGTGGTTGCGTTCGATTGTCTGCGCGAGACGGCGGGCAATTGCAATATCTCTACCTTTTTCACGCTCGGCTCACCACTGTCCAAATTGCGCCGCTTGAATATCCGTACCAACGACCTCGGCGCGATTCCGGGCAATCTCGGCGAATGGTTGAATCTGTACGACACCACTGACCCGATTGCGAACGCGCTGGGTCCGATGTTTCCTTCGCGTTCGTTTCGTTTGCGCGATGTGTTTGTGGATGTGGAAACCGACCCGATTCGCTCGCACGATTATTTTCATAACGAGCAAACGCTCGCGGAATTGGCGGCGGCGATGTTGTAAACAAGTAAAAAAAATTCGACGCGTGTGCGTCGAATTTTTTTTTACGAAAACTTGTTTGGCACGAATTCTATTGTGCGCTCGGGGTCTGCAGCCGTTTGATTTCGCTTGGCACGTAATCGGTGCTGAAAAAGCGTTGAATCGTCGTCGTCGCTGCCACGCGAATTTGTTTGAGCCAATCGTCGAGCGCGCGTAACTTTTTGCCGGCGACCTGTTCTGCATCCAGCGCGCGGTTCGCGTCCTTTTCGACCAGTTGGATGATATGGATGCCAAACGTCGTCGTGACGGGCGCGCTGATTTGGAGGGGATTCGTGAGCGCCCACGCGGCATCTTCAAATTCCGTCACATAATTTCCGCGCGTCGCCCAACCCAAATCGCCTTTGTTGGTTTTCGCGCTGGGGTCGGTGGAGAGTTCTTGCGCGAGTTTTTCAAAATCTTCGCCCGCTTTCAAACGTTCCTCGATTTTTTGCGCTTCTTCAAATGTCTTGACGAGAATGTGGCGCAGGTGAATTTGTTCGGCGGTGGTATCTACGTCATTCGCAAGTGCATCGTTCAACCTGGCGCGCAGCAGATTGATTTCCACAATCTTGCGATAATCATCGAACGAGTAACGCCCTTTGCCGATATTTTCTTTGAGTTTGCCGACTTCGGTCGCGTATGCCTCAGGCCCTAACGGGGTTTGTGTCGGCAAGGGGGTTGGGGTATTCACCATCGTCGCGGTCGCTTGCGCGGTTGCCGTGAGCGTCGCGGAAAGCGTTGCCGTGGCAGTGGGCGAAACGGAAGGCGTCGCGGTATTTGTCGGCGTCAACGTGGGCGTGTGCGTGTGCGTTGGTGTCGGCGAAGGACCTTCGGTGGGCGTGCGCGTCGGACGCGGATAGCCGAGATTCTCTTTGATACCGAGTTCGATTTCGCGGTCAATTTCTTCCGGCGTGATTTTGATACCGCGCTTGGCTGCCTCTTGGCGAACCAATTCGTCGTCAATCAGGTTTTCAAGCGCCTGCCCCGGCACCTGGAGCAATTGCGTTTGTTCTTGCGCGAACTGCTGTTGGTAAAATTGCAGAATCTGCTGCATTGAGGGGTCGTTCTCGTCAAACTGCTGGACCTGTTCTTGAATCTGCGCCATGCGCGAGAGAATCACTTGCGAGTCATACCGTGCGCGCGCTTGATAGTCGCGCACTTTGAGCGGCACATTGTTCACAATCGCAATCGTATCGTCGAGAATTGCAATCGTGGTGCGCCAATAGCCAAAGGCGAGAATGATGACGATGAGCGCGGCGACAATGCCCAGCGCGATAAAGATGAGGCGTTGCTGTTCTTGTTCGCGTTCGCGCATGCGCGATTGTTTACGCGTTTCGATCGAGTCAGAGCGTTTCTTTTTTGCCATGGTGGTTGTAGAAAAAAGGGCATAGGCGTTTGCCGCCCATGCCCTGTGACACGATGGATTGCGATGAGGCGAGTGTACTCCACCCGACATCGCGAACGTGTCACGTTTGTCAAGCGTTCATCCCGCGCACATGTTCCGGCGCGTACGGCAAGAGCGCCAATTGGCGCGCGCGCTTGATTGCCACCGCGAGTTCGCGTTGATGCCGCGCGCACGTTCCAATTTTGCGACGCGGGCGAATCTTGCCGCGGTCGGTCAAGTAACGGCGCAGCTGTTCGCCATTTTTGTAGTCAATGACTTTGTTTTTGTCTTTGCAGTAAATACAGACTCGGCGCACCGGCGGACCGAAACGACGTTGTTGGCCGTCGCGTCCGCCATCGCGCCCACCGCGGTCATTGCCGCGCGGACCGCGTGGACCGCCCGAGCCGCCTCGTGATTGATTTTCCATACTTTGTTGAATTGCTCCTTAATCTTTACACAATACGCGATAAATCATTTGCGCGTTAAATCGAAGGTTCATCGCCCGGTGCGCCAAAATCGCCGATGGCAGAATCCATCGCGGTGGTGTCGTCCCCTTGGCGTCCTTTGCGTTCGAGAATGTTGACATCGTTCGCCACGAGTTCGGTGCGATAATGTTTCTGTCCATTCTCGCCTTCCCAACTGCGCGTTTCCAAGCGTCCTTCGACGTACACCATCGAACCTTTGGCGAGATATTGGCTGCAAATTTCTGCGAGCCGCCCCCACGCGACGACGTTGAACCAATCGGTCACTTCGGTGCGTTCGCCTTCGGCTTTGGTGAAGGAACGTGAAACGGCAACACTAAACGAGGTTACCGGTTTGCCGCTCGGCGTGTACCGCATTTCGGGGTCGCGTCCGAGATTGCCAATAATCATGACTTTGTTTAGACCGCGTGCCATGTTTCGCTCTGACAAGTGTCCACGCTTCACGTACATCGAACGGAGCGCGTGGACAGTTATCACCCTTCCGTCGTAGCAGGCGTTGTTTCCGCGCTGTTCGTTGCTTCGGGCGTTTCCGTCGCTGCGGCGGGCGCTTCCGCTTGTGGCGGAGTTGGCGCTTCTGCCGCGGGTGCGGCTTCCGCCGGGGCTGCCGCTTGCGGCGCGGGCGCGCTGGGTGGGGTGAGGGCATCTACGCGCACGACGAGAAAGCGCAGTACATCGTCGTTCAGGCGCAGCGAACGCTCCACGCCGCGCACCGCCGCGCCGGGCAAATTCAAGTATAAGGTTGAATAGTAACCGTCGTTGATTTTTTGAATCGGATACGCGAGGCGTCGTCTGCCCCAATCGTTGCGGGCGACAATTTCACCACCGGCATTTTTGACGATGGTATTGATGCGTTCGTTCGTAGCAGTGAGGTTGGCTTCTTCGAGCGGGCGCAAAATGTAGGTCAATTCGTAATTCGACAAAATAGCTCCTTCCCTTGGGAATGCTCGAATCGTGCAGCGATTCTTTTCTGGAAAAGAATCGCCCGGCGATTCACCTGCGTTGCACAAAAACGCGCCCGCGTTCTTGAGCGAGGCGCAGAGCGAAAAGGTTTGATTTGAGTGTATTTGATTGTTTTCGAACGGGCGGGATTATAACAGGGTGACAGATTTCGCGCAAATTTTTAAGGTTCGCGCGCGGGTAAAATTTCGCCTGTCACCTCACCAAAGCCCACGCGCCTTTCATTTTTTTCACACCACGCGCGCATCGTCACCACATCGCCATCCTCCAAAAATCTACGCGTTTCCCCGTTCGGCAATAGCAGCGGCTCTGTTCCCCGCCATGTCAATTCCAACATGCAGCCGCGCGAGATTTTTTCCGCCCCGCTAATCGTTCCCGACGCGAGCAAATCGCCCACGCGCGCGTTGCAGCCGTTGCTCGTGTGATGCGCGAGCTGTTGATTCATGCTCCAATACAAATTTTGAAAATTGCTGCGCGTGATAATGTGCGGCGCGTCCATTTTTTCACTCTGCAAACTGACTTGCAATTCAATATCGTACGTCCAATCATCCGCGCGCGCGAGATACGCCAAAGGTTTTGGTTCTTGCGCGGACAAACTTTTTTTGAATGGCGCTAACGCGTCCATTGTCACCACCCACGGCGAAATGCTCGTGCAAAAATTTTTCGCGAGAAACGGACCGAGCGGCTGATACTCCCACGCTTGAATATCGCGCGCGCTCCAATCGTTCACCAACACCATCCCGAACAGGAACTCGTCCGCGCGTTCAATCGGAATCGGCTCGCCCAACGCGTTTTCCGCGCCAATCAAAAATCCCATCTCTAATTCAAAATCCAAACTCCGCGTCGCCGAAAACAAGGGTTCGTTCGCATCGGCGGGTTTGATTTGTCCGCGCGGGCGAAAAAAATTTGTGCCGCTCACGACAATCGAGCTCGCGCGTCCGTGATAGGCGACAGGCAAATGTTTCCAGTTGGGCATCAACGCGTTCTCTGCCCCGCGCAGCATCGTGCCGACATTGCGCGCGTGATGTTCCGACGAATAAAAATCCGTGTAATCGCCAATCTCGACGGGCAAAAGCATCTCAATTTGAGATTGCGGAATTAACGCGGCATCGCGCAATTTCTCGTTGTCTCGCATTGCGGAATCCGCGCGCAACAGACTTTGCAAAATGTTTCGCGTCTCGCGCCACGCGGCGCGTCCCAATTTCATGAACGCGTTCAGCGCGGATTCTTTGAAAACGTTTTGTGATGCCAAGTTGGTTTGGTTGAAAAATCCCGCGTCATGGAGAAGGGATACATCGAGAACGTACTCGCCAATCGCCACACCGACGCGCGGTGCGCCGCCCGCGCGCGGCTTGAAAACACCGTACGGCAAGTTATGAATGGAAAAATCCGAGTCCGATTGAATAGGGAGAAATGAATTTAGAGTCATGTAAAAAAGAATTTATAACCATCGCAAGGCGCGCAACTCGTCGCGCGGTTCGTCGAAACTGCAACTGCCAAAGGAAAGCATCAACGCGCGCCGCGCATTCGCAATTTCCGCGTCCGTCGCGCGCACATCGCGCCACGCGAAAGCATTTTCGTCGAAACAAAAATTGTTCGCGTCCGTCTCTGCCAAAATTTCGCGCATAACCTTTTCTGGAAGCCCGCGCGCAAGAGCCAAAATCCCCGCGCCGAACACATTCACAAAACCGTGCATCGTCGTTGGCACACTCGCATCAAACTTGCGCAACGGATGATGCAGCCCCGCCGTGCATTTCAGCAGCACGCCCCGCTCACGGCAAGCGATGATGGCGCGCGCGATTTGTTCCGTTGTGGGAAACGCGGACGCGACGATGCCGCCGGTGCGAAGTTTGAACCCAATGTTTTGTATTGCGAGCGCGTCGAGGACGCGCGGCAAACTGTCAGCCCACTCGCCGTCGAATGGAATTTCGACAAAGAGTTTTACATTTTGTGTCTTGCCCTCTTTCGCCCACGCGCCGCCGAGAAAATAGATTTCGTCAAAATTTGTAGGAATCATAATTTCTGCCGCGTCGACGCAACCCTGCCCAGCCCATCGCGCATTGAACGTTTCAATTTGTGTGCGCGTCGTTTCAAATTCGCGCACGAATTCTTGGCGCGTCGGATTCTTCACGCCGAGCGCAGAGATTTTCAACGGGACGCGTTCGTCAAACAGTTCCGCATACGCGTCGAGTTCCGCCAGCTGCGACGCGAAACAAACGAATCGTCCCAGCATCCACGCGTCATCGCTTTTCAAATACGCCGCGTAATTCCGCACCGCTTCATCAAGCGACAATGACGCAGGCGGAAACATCCCCGCGTAATCAATGAGATGGGAGAAAAACGCGCGATGGACGTTTGACGTTTCATCCCTCATTTCATTCGGGACTGGCAGTTTCACACGTTTGTTTTTCGTCATTCGTCATTCGTCATTCGTCGGCACGCTCCACCCAACTGTACGCGTATTTCTCATCTTCTATTTCCAACGCGGCGTGCGTGATGTGTAGCGGATGAAACGTATCCATCATCACCGCGACTTCTTCCGTACTTTTTTTGCCGATGCTGGCTTCGACAGTTCCGGGATGCGGACCGTGCGGCAGACCGCCGGGATGCAAACTGATGTCCATCTGCTCGACGCCCTTGCGGCTCATGAAATTTCCTTCGGCGTAATACAACACTTCGTCGGAATTGACGTTCGCGTGATTGTACGGCGCGGGAATCGCGAGCGGGTGATAATCAAAGAGGCGCGGCATGAACGAACAAATGACAAAGTTCCATCCTTCCCATGTTTGATGTGTGGGCGGCGGTTGATGCACGCGCCCCGTGATGGGTTCAAAATCGTAAATGTTGAACGCGTACGGATACAAGTAACCGTCCCAGCCGACGACATCGAGCGGATGATGCGCGAGAATGTGACGGTGAAATTCGCCGCGCGCTTTGACCAGCACTTGAAACTCGCCGCGCTCCTCATGCGTTTCCAAACGATTCGGCACGCGGAGGTCGCGTTCGCAAAACGGACTGTTTTCCAAAAGTTGTCCGTACTCGTTGCGATAGCGTTTTGGAAATTCAAAATCGTGCGCGGATTCAAAGACCAACATTCGATTCTCGCCCTTCTTGAATTCCATGCGCCATGTCGTACTGATTGGAATGTTGATGTAATCGCCGGGACCGAAATCGAGCGCGCCGTATTGCGAATACAGCGTCCCTTCGCCCGTGTGAATCCAAAACAATTCGTGCGCCTGTCCGTTGCGATAATGGTACGTCATATTTTGATTCGGACGCGCGATTGCCATCGTCACGTTCGCGTTGCCCATCAAAACGGTGCGTCCGCTCACCGCGTCGCCGCCCTGCGCGACAGCTTGAGTGCGAAACAAACGATGCCGGAGCGCGCCGTCCTCGACGTACGAAACATTCGCGTCGCCCAGACTTTCCGCGCGCAAAATTTCCGTCGGCTGATGGACGTGATACAAAATGGATTGGATGCCCGAAAATCCTTTCGTGCCAATCACTTGTTCACGATACAGGGTGCCGTCGGGTTGGCGAAATTGTGTGTGACGTTTGTGAGGAATGGTGCCGAGTTGATGGTAAAAAGGCATATTCATGACGAGGTGACAAGGTGACAAGGTGACAGTCACCCTGTCACCTTGTCATCCTGTCAGCGAACTATAGATTCCCGCGTTTCGCTTGTTCGATTTCGATACTCTCGAACAGCGCTTTGAAATTTCCAACACCGAAACCGCGCGCGCCGTGACGTTGAATAATTTCGAGAAACATGGTGGGGCGGTCTTGAATCGGGCGCGAAAAAATTTGCAGCAAATAACCTTCGTCGTCGCGGTCGGCGAGAATTCCCAATTCGGCAATGTCGTCGTAACTCTCTTGAATTTTTCCAACGCGCGCGGGAAGCGATTGATAGTACGCATCCGGCACGCGCAAAAATTCCAGACCGCGCTGTTTCAATTCGCGCACGGTGCCGATGATGTCGCCCGTGATGAGCGCAAGATGCTGCACGCCGGGTCCGACATTGTAATCCAGATATTCTTCAATCTGACTTTTCTTGCGTCCTTCGGCGGGTTCGTTGATGGGAAACTTGATGCGTCCGCTGCCGTCGCCCATCACTTTGGACATGAGCGCGGAATACTCAGTATGAATCACCTTGTCGTCGTAATGGACAATCTGGCGAAAGCCGAGAACTTGATGAAACCAGTTGACCCAATAGTTCATCTTGCCGAGTTCGACATTGCCGACGATGTGGTCAATCGCCGCGAGTCCGACAGGTTTCACCGTTTTGTCTTCCGCAAGGGATTTGTAGCCGGGCAAAAATTTTCCCGCGTAATCCGCGCGTTCGACAAATTTGAACAGCGTTTGTCCGTACCCTTGAATGCTCGCAGTACGCACAATGCCGTTGTCGTCGCGCATTTCCGTTGGCGACTGCACACCCTTCGCGCCGCGCGTTGTCGTTTCACGATACGCGTCTTCCACGCTGTCCACTTGCATCGCAATCACTTTGACGCCGTCGCCGTGCAAGAGGTGATGCGCCGCCATTTCATCGTGCGGCGAGTACGGCGTGGAAAGCACAAGACGAATTTTGCCTTGCTCGAGCACGTACGAGGCATAACGGCGATTTTTGGTTTCGAGTCCCGAATACGCGACGGGTTTAAAGCCCCACACTTTCCAATAATAGACCGCCTGGCGCGCGTTGCCCACCCACAGTTCCACATGGTCCATCGCGTTGATTTTGAGAAAATCGCCCTCTTGGTCCATCGCGCGTTCTTGCGCGACGGGTTGTGTCATTTCTTTGAGCATCTCGGTTCCTTCAAATGACGTTTTACGTTTGACGTTTGACGAATGAAGCGTAAAACGTCAAACGTAAAATCATGCGTGAATTGCGCTTGCTTCTCGAATCACATTCGCCAACCGCGCAATGCCGTCCGCGATTTTTTCGCGGGGCGCGTTGGAAAAATTCAAGCGCATACTGTTCGCGCCGCGCATACTGTTCGCGCCGCGCATACTGTTCGCGCCGCGCATACTGTTCGCGCCGCGCGTGGAATTGCGCCCGCCGCGTCCGTCCGCCGCGAACGCGAATCCCGGCACGAACGCGACGTTTTGCGCCAACGCGTCGTGCAATAATTTTTCCGTGTCCATTCCTTCAGGCAGCGTCACCCAAACAAACAATCCGCCATCGGGAATCGTCCACTGCGCGAGACCGCCGAGTTCGCGTTCCAACGCATTCAACATCAGGTCCCGCCGCGCGTGATTTGCCGCGCACAATTGTTCCAGATGCGGTTCCAAATAACCGCGCGTCAAAAATTCCGCGACGACGCGCTGAACGAGTTGCGACGATTCCAAGTCGAGCGACTCGCGCAGCACGGTGAAACGCGGCATCAGTTCACGCGGCGCGACGAGCCAGCCCAATCGCAGCGCAGGCGAAATCATTTTGGAAAACGAACCGAGATAAATTACCGCGTCGTTTTCGTCATACGCTTTCAATGCGGGAATGGCATCGCCGCAAAAACGCAGCGGCGAGTACGGCGAATCTTCAATCACGGGAATGGCGTAACGCGCCGCGAGTTCCGCCAGTTGTTCGCGTTGGCGCGCGCGCATCGAAACGCCGAGCGGATTGTGAAAATCGGGAATGGTGATGATGAGACGCGGACGATTTTTTTCGAGCGCGTATTCCAATTCATCAACGTCTATACCCTGTTCCAAATTTACGGGAATCGCCAATGCTTTCGCGCCGTGTCCTTGAATCGCTTGCAAGACTCCGGTGAACGTAAATTCTTCGACGGCAACGGATTCGCCGCCGTCTAGAAACATACGCGCGCACATTTGGAGTCCTTGTTGATTCCCGTTCGTGATAAAAATATCGTCCGCCGTGCATTCCACGCCGCGCGTGTGCATGTGCTGCGCGATGAGTTCTTTCAAGGGCGCGTACGGTGGACCATACTGCAAGGTGCGTGCGCCATCGCGCGTCAACACCGCGTCAAAACATTCTTGCAGTTGCGCGCGCGGCAAATTTTCATCCGCCGGCAGACCGCCCGCGAGATTCAACACATTTGGTTTCGCCACCAACGCGAGCAAATCGCGCATGACACTGCGTTCAAGAGTTGAAACTGTTTTTGCAAGTTGATAATTCATAAAGCATTGAGCAATGAGCGTTCGTCATTCGTCATTCGTCATTCGTCATTCGTCATTCGTCGTTCGTCATTCGTCGTTCGTCGAGTACTATAACGAACAGATGACTGAATACTGACCACTGATTACCGATTGCTATGCCAACGGCAGCACATTCGCCGTCTTGACTTGATTCAGCACGAGACTGGTGTGAATTTTTGACATGCCGCCGAGCGGGGTGAGTTCGCGCATGAGAAAATGTTCAAGGTCCTGGCGATTTTTCACCGCGACTTTCAAGATCAAATCGTACTCGCCCGTGACGTGGTGGCATTCCAACACTTTGTCCAACTTGCGGAGCGCCTTGTGCATTTTTTCCACCTGTTCCGTTTGATGGAGTTGCAGCGCGATGTGAATGAAACAGAGCAAATCGAAACCGAGTTTTTCATAATTCAACATCGCCGCATAGCGTTGTATGTATCCGTCGTTTTCCAGCCGTTTCAAACGCGTGTGCGTCGCGGGCGTTGACAGGTTGATGCGTCTGGCGAGTTCGACGGTGCTGAGATTGCCTTCCGTTTGCAGTTCGTTCAAAATGGCTTTGTCGGATTCGTCCAGCACCGAATTGCCCGAAAATTTTATCACGCGAGACCTCCATTCGTCAATAATTTTCCGTATTTTACCAAAAATTCAAAAAAAACGACAGGTCAACGTGACCTGTCGTTTTTTTCTTTTCTTGAAGCGGTTCAAATGGGACCGTGTACGAAAAATCTTTCGCGTCAATCCAAATGCCGTATGGTGGGAATCAGCAGCCCCGCCGCGCACACGACAGCAGTGAACAAGCCACCGACGAGAAACACAAACGGCGCGCCAAATTGTTCCGTTGCCCAGCCCGCAAACAAAAAGCCAACGGGCAGCAAGGCGAACGAACCCATGCTGTCAATACTGACCACACGCCCCAATTTTTCGTTCGGGATTTTTTCTTGCAGCAAATTTGTCCACGCCAAATGTCCAAACTCCAACATTGCGCCGTTGACGAGCGCGGCAGCCAGCAAGACCCAAAGCGGCGGCAGCCAGCCAAACACGCCCAACGCCAACGCCGCGACTGCCGTTCCGCCGTACATCCATAAACCGCGTTTACGAATGATGCGGCGGCGTCCCAAATAAAGTCCGCCCAGAATAAAGCCAATCGGGAATGCCGAATAAAGCAAGCCCAGGGTTTCGACACTGGCGCCCATGTTCTCACTCACCAAAAACGGCATCGAAACGCTGTACGGACCCGAGAGTGTTACGTTCGTGAGCGCAAAAACGAGAATCGAAATCCACAACCACGGCGCCGCGAACACAACAGAAAATCCTTCGCGCAGCTCACGCAAAACGGACGCGCCTTTTTCAGAAACGGCGCGCGGAATTTTCATTCGCAGGAGCGGCAGCAAAAACAACGCGGACACAAAAAACGAAACGCCGTTAATCAAAAACGCGAGCGGCGAACCAATCGCGGCGACGATGCCCGCGCCGACTGCCGGTCCGACGACGCGTCCAAGTTGGATGCTCATACTCGCAAGCGAGTTCGCGCTGGGCAAATCCTCTTCGGGAACAATTTGCGGCACGAGCGCGCTGAACGCGGGTTGAAAAAATGCGTCCACGAATCCGAAAAACAAACTCGCCGCGAAAATTTCCCAGATCTCTAATTGATTCGTGAACGCGAGAAAACTCACCAGCAGCACCACCGCGCCGCGCGCAACATCGGACGCGAGCATCAAGCCGATGCGCGAAAAACGGTCCACTGCCACGCCGCCGATGAGATAAAAAATAACGGACGGCGTAATCGCCGCCACGAGAACGCCGCCCATCAACGTCGCGTCACCCGTTTTTTCCAACACCCACCACGCCAGCGCAATTTCGTACATGAAATCGCCGACGCGCGAAATCGTTTGTCCGAGCCAGAGGAGGAGAAAGGGACGATGGTGGAGCGAACGAAATAAAGACATGGTAGTAGGTAGCAAGCAAAAGGTAGTAGGGATACTTGCTACGTGCTACCTGCTACCTCTTTCAGATTCTCCCGCGCCATTTGTGTTTGCGGATGTTCGGCGCCGAGTGCTGCTTGAAAAATTTCCAACGCGCGTTCAAACAATGCGCGCGCGTCGTCATGTTTGCCTTGTGCTTGCAAGAGAACGCCGAGATTGTTCATGCTCAACGCGGTGTCGGGATGTTCGGCGCCGAACAATTTTTGCTTGATGGCGAGCGTGCGGCGCATCAACGTCTCTGCTTCCGCGTAATCGCCGCGCATAAAACGAACATTGCCGAGATTGTGCACGAGCGCCGCGATTTCGTAATGTCCGGCAGGATAAATTTGTTCGTACTCGCGCAACACATAGCGATAGATTTTTTCCGAATCGTCGTACCGTTCCAACCCGTCGAGAACGCCCGCGTACGCGACCGCATCCGCGAGCGCGTAGGGATGCGTTTCGCCCAAATGCTTGGCGCGAATTTCCCACGCTTTGCGCGCGGGTTTTTCGCCTGCCGCAAAATTTTCGCGCGCATGTTCCAGACCGCCGAGATTGTGATACAGCGACGCGGTGGAAATGTGTTCGTGTCCGTATTCGCGTTCGATGTTTGCTAACGCCGTCTCGTACAAGATTTTCGCATCGTCGAACTTGCCGGTGTATTTGTAAAGGATGCCGAGATTGTTGCGCGCGTTGGATGCTTCGTCGCTCGCTTCGCCGAACGTTTCGACGGCGAACGTCAGCGCGCGTTTCAAAATGGTTTCGGCTTCGGGATAGCGCGCGAGGTGACGCTGCAAATTGCCGAGCCGACTCCACGCTTCGAGCCGAACGTGCGCGGCATCGTCACCCGAAAAATTTTCGCCCAGCGCGTCGAGGATATTAACGGCGCGCTGTGCCGCCTCGAGCGCGCTGTCATAGTCGCCGCGTTCGTCGCGGATAGATGCGAGAACATTCAGCAAGTTCGCCGCGTCGGGAGAATTGACACCTTCGGTATCTTGAAAAATCTCTACCGCTTGCGCGCCAAGATTTTCCGCGCGTTCCAAATCGCCTTGCGCGCGAGACTCTATTGCTTGATTGAACACTTCAACGGCGTGGTCGGTGGGGGCGGGCATCATTTGCAAATTGTTGTAGGGGCGATTTCGAATCTTTGATTCGCTGAATCGCCCCTACGCGCGTGGGTGTGCCGATAGTAACAAAAAAGACGCTGCTGAGCAACGTCTTTTTGTTTCGTTCCCGTCGCTCTGCAATTGTTCGCTGCTCCCACTTGGCGGACTTGCGCGCTTTAGTTGTGACTGGCACCGAGTCATTCAGTCAACGGCGCCCGGGCTTGCAGTCCGCCGAGATTGGGGTAAAGCGGGACACCTGCGGAATTTTACGCTTTGACTTTCAGCCCGCCGAGGTTGTGGTTGGCAGAGAGCATTTCGTTCAACTGCGGTTTCACCTTCAGCCCGCCGAGATTGTGGTTGGCGGCCAGCATTTCCGTCAACTGCGGTTTCACTTTCAGCCCGCCCTGGTTGTGGTTGGCGGAGAGCATTTCGGTGAGAATGACTTGGGTTTTCATTTTGGATTCTCCTTTTGGTTTGGAAACTTTTCGTTTCCGAATCTGTTTTTGTTCCTTACGATGCCGCCATTAAACCATCAAAGCCCGGGCGTGACATCGTGGAAATGTACGGAGGTCTCGAAAATCAGTACGGAGATTTTGTACGGAAGAGTACAATGTCAGGCGCGGACGGCGATGACTTCAAGATATTCGGCTTCAATACACGTTGTGCCATTTGCGCTGCGATTGTGCGCGGACCAGTGCTGTTCCAAATCGCGGCGAAGGGCTGATTGCCCGTCGGCATCCAGCGCGGCAAAGGCGCGGTTGGTGGGACCGTAGTATTGGCGAAAGACCTCAACAACCTCTGACGGACCGAACGGGTATTCCCAAGCCGGATAGTATTTCGCAGTCATGCGTAGGTCTGCAATCCCCTCGCTGAACCTCTCGCTGACCTTTGCTCTATCGCCCCACAGGACAGGTGAAGCCATCAACGGCGACGGCGGCACATGCTTGCCATTGATCTTGAACATTTGCCCGATGAATCCGGTGGGCGTCCAATTGACCATGATGATGCGTCCACCCGGGCGCGTGACGCGCTTGAGCTCGGCGGCGACGCGGTCGGGGCGCGGCGCAAACATGGCACCGACTAAACTAATGACCGTATCGAAAGAAGCATCGGGA
This sequence comes from uncultured Chloroflexota bacterium, assembly GCA_937870825.1. GTDB lineage: Bacteria > Chloroflexota > Anaerolineae > UBA4142 > SHND01 > SHND01. Next base: position 29,571 of record CALMZO010000392.1, read on the forward strand.
TAAGGCAAGTCTTCCGCATCGCCTTCATCAAATTGCACGGTCAATCCTTCTTCTGCGGCGCGGGCGCGCGCGTCCGCGATAAGGTTGCTTGCGATGTCAATGCCCGTGACATGGACGCCTGCACGCGCCATAGGAATGCTGAGCTGCCCCGCGCCGCATGCCACATCAAGTACATTCGTGTCGGGTTGAATTTGTAGGTTTTGCAGAATCTCTAGCGCGCCTGGCTCCATGTATGTGGCGAACTTGGTATAGTTGCCGGACATCCAAGTGGCTTTGAGTTTGGCTTTGAGCACTTGCATTTCGGGAGTTAATTCGTTCATGTTTCCTCCTTGCGGTTTGAATCTGGGTTGTTAGGGTCACCATGCTACTTGCCAAGTGTGAAATAAACGTGATATGGCGCGCGCACTTTGCATTGATTTCGTGCGCCTATTAAATCCGAAAGAGACGCCCTTGACATCGTGGAAAGATAGGTAGGTCCGAAAAATTGGTACGGAGATTTTTGTACGGATGCGTGCACCGCTATTCCGGCGTACTCAACCACTGAAACGAGTCGAAAAATTTTTGCGGGGTTGCGGTGTCCACCTGCGCAGTGCGCGCCACCACTACGAGTTGATACGGACGCGTCTTGTTGAGATAAACTCGCCCCGCGACGACACCCGCGCCATCAGAGTTTCCCACGCTCGGAAAAGTCCCGCGAAACTGAATCCCGAACGCGTCGTCAAGAAAAATGTCTCTCTTGTTGCTGATGGTTGCGCCGAGCGCTTCAAGGGTCTGCAAAACCTCTCCTTCGACCGCCCCGACAGGATTTGCCTCAGCAAGATGGGGCACCGGATAATCTGTATAGGTAATCGAGTAGTGATACGCGCCGTGTTGGAGCGTAAAGACATGCGCCTCAATCGGACCCAACGGCGTACTGGTGACATTGACAGATTCCTGCATGGCGCCGGGAACACGTACTGAGAAATTTCCGGCTGCCGATGTAAAAGTAACCCATTCGTCTTTCGGTACACTGCATGCCGCGAGCAATGCAATCAAGACAATTGCCAACAAGTGTTGCACTGGTTTCATTTTTGAATCTGCTTGTGTCAATTCGTTCATGTTTCCTCCTCGCGGTTTGAATCTGGATTTTTATGCTCACAATCCTACTCGCCCGGCGTGATATAAGCGTGATATGGCGCATGAGATAAAAAAAAGACCTGACGAAATTCGTCAGGTCTCATCGCTCAATGCATATTCGACTGCTCTCTCCAAAGTCCATGCGCGCCCGCGCGCCCATTCTTGCTCGAACGCACTTTTGCCCAACACCTCTTGTGCGCGCGGCAGTTCTGACCAGTAGAACTGTGTATGATAAGGCGTGGGCACATGCCGCCATTGTTCACGAATGCGGTCCGCCGCGCCCCAAAGCCGCGCGGCGCGCGCGGGTTCCTCTTTGGCGGCGGCGAGCTGTGCGAGCGCGCTTAAAGAAGACAGAAGGCCAAACGTTTGCCGGCTTTCGAACTTGAGCTGGATGCCCATGCGATAGAGTATCCTGGCTTGCTCCAAGTCGCCACGAATGTGCGCCAAATTGCCCAACCCTTCCAAGCCCCAAGCGACATCGTTGTTATCGCTGTTCATTCGCATCCACGCGAGACCTTCTTCCCACAACGCCGTGCTGGTTGTGTATTCTCCCATCACGGCATAGGTTTCCGCCATAAAGTAGGTCATATGGTGCGCTAGACGCGGGGCGTTCAATTCCATAAAAAGCGCGCGTGCCTGTTCCAGGTACTGCAATGCTTGGCTATTGTTCTCGAGAAAAATTTCGGAAAAGGCGCAGACCCGTAACGCTTTTGCGAGCAGTTGTTTGTCACCCCATGCTCGCGCGCGCGCCAAAAGTTCGCGCGAGAGTTCATGCGAAGTAGAAATGTGTCCGCAAAAATTTTCCCATTCGCTCAAAATTAAGAGTTTAAAGATTGCGGCTTCTGTAGAAATTTCATCCAGCGCGGGCAATCCATTCACCCATTCTATCATCGTGTGGTATTCGACTGCGTCTTCGAAAACTAGCGTGCCCCCATAGGCAAATTCAAGTGCGCGTACAATACTTGCGTTGGACGGGTTCGCCGCAAGTGAAAATTGGATTGCCCATGCCAGCGCGGCGCGGAAATTTTCACGTTCGCTCAAGAGCACCTGACCCCAATCTCGTTTCCACGTTTCGTGGATTTGTTTAAGCAATTGACGAAAATAATCAAAGTGCACGTGCCGCGCGCGTTCCTCTTCGCCCGCCGCAATCAATTTTTCGCGCGCAAATTCGCGAATCGTCTCGAGCATGAAATAACGCGTCGTTTCATTTTGAGAGCGTATAAACACCAACGACTTTTCCACAAGGCGCGATACTAAATCAATGGAACGGCGCTTGTCTTTGCCAATCTCACTGCAGACATACTCCGCTGCCTCCGACGTAAAGCCGCCCGTGAACACGGCAAGTAGTCGAAACAGCGCGCGCTCATCGTCCAAAAGCAAACCGTAACTCCAATCAATCAGCGCGCGCAACGTTTGCTGGCGCGGCAGCGCAGTTCGACTCCCGGATGTGAGCAGCCCAAAGCGGTCATCCAAACGCGCGGCGATTTGTTCGGGTCTCAACACATTCGTGCGCGCGGCGGCGAGTTCAATCGCAAGCGGAATCCCGTCGAGGCGTTGACAAATGCGCGCGACGGCAGAAGCATTTTGTTCATCCAACACAAAGCGCGGATTCACCGCACGCGCGCGTTCGACAAACAATCGCACCGCTTCGTACTGCATCAGCCATTCTGTAAATTCCGGCGCGGGCGGCACCGCCAACGTCGGAACGCGCCACACCATTTCGCCGCCAATGCCAAGCGGCTCGCGACTGGTTGCAAGCACATGCAAACTCGCGCATTGCGTTACCAGAGTTTCCGCGAGAACGGCGCACGCACTGACGAGATGTTCACAGTTATCCAAAATCAAAAGCAGTGATTTGTTTGCCAAGAATTGAATCAACGTTTCGGTCACCGTGCGCTGCGGCTGTTCTTGCACGCCCAAGGTCTTGGCAACCTGCTGCGGAACGAGCGCGGCATCGGTCAGCGGCGCAAAATCCACAAACCACACCCCATCCGCATATTGTTCATACAACTGTTCTCCAACTTGAATCGCCAAACGCGTTTTGCCACTGCCGCCCGCACCCGTGAGCGTGACGAGTCTTGAACTCGTAACATGTTGCGCGAGTTCTGCAATTTGTCTCTCACGTCCGACGAAACTCGTCAACGGTTTCGGCAAGTTCGTGAGACGCGCGGCGCGCGAACCCGTTTCCTCTTTTTCCCGAATGCTCGCATACAACGCGCGGGTTTCCTTTGAGGGTTCCACACCCAATTCTTGGCGCAGCGCGTTCCGACACGCATCGTATTGTTCCAATGCCGCGCTGCGATTGCCCAACGCGGCATAACAAAACATCAAATGTTGATGCGCCTCTTCATGCGCGCGGTCAAGCGCCAAAATTTTTTGTGCCAACGCGATGGCTTGTGTGTACTCACTCGCCGCGCGCGCGTGTTCGACGGAATGCACCAGCGCGTCGAGAGACTGCGCGCGATATTCTTCGCGCACCGGAAAAATCCATTCGTCATAGAAACCGGGAAGGAGTTCCCGGTAATTTGAAATCGCGGATGGCGAATTGCCAATTTCTTGTGCGTTCCCTTCCGCAATTCGCAATTTCAAATTTGAAAATTCCTTTGCGTCCACCCACAACGGAAAATCGGGATTCAATTGCACGGTGTCGCGGTCTGTCAGCAACGCCTCCGCGCCGAGTTGTTGGCGGAGGTCATTCAACGCGCGGCGCAGCGACGTGCGCGCCTGTTCGTCCGTCGAATCGCCCCACAACAGCGCGGCGAGTTTTTCGCGTGAATGTTCTTGGGGAAAGAGTGCGAGATAGGCAAGCAGCGATTCGACTTTGCGCGAATAGAGTTGGAGGCGCGCGCCGTCGCGCTCGAGCCGAAAGCCGCCGAGGAGTTCGAGACGGAGCGATGGAGCTGCCATACGCGACGATTATTATCACGAAAGTTGTGATGCAACAAAAAAAAGGACGGTAGGGAGTAGCGTCTTTTGTGCATGAAAATCATGCAGAGAAAATGCAGTGGAAATGTTTTCATGGCGCATCCTCCATTTGGGCATCATAGGAGTATCCTTCGCGTACCTCGTGAATTTCGTCGGCGGTCAGTCCGTGCGCTTCTCGATGCACGCGCTCGGCGGCTTGTTGATTCGGCGCTTCGACGAGGCAAAAGAGCGTATTCGTGCTTTCGTCGAGCCAATACCTCAAATACTTGACGCCGTACTGTTCCTGCGTTTCCAGGTCTTTGGCGTGCGCGGCGGCGACGGCGTCAGGCGTCGCGCCGTCCACGTTTTTATGAATGTCCAAATAGAGTGGCATCTGTTTTTCTTTTCCAAAGTGCGTACTTTTTGTCCGCCGGTTCGTGCCGGCTTTTGTGAGTCTTTACGGAGACTCGAACGTCAACACGAGTCTGCGACTCGGCACGGCGGATGGAATAAGGCGCCTCAAGTGTTTGTATCGTGCGCGTGGGTCAAGCAAGCCATTCCGCACGAACGCGACGAGTTACCCAAACTCTCTTTCGAACTCGAAGCACCAGATAATGATTCAATCTCTGACGCCGAATATGCGTGCCATCCGATTTTCATTCATCTGCGGGTGCGATGCAAGGCGAATGGCGAACTCGCTTGCAAATAGCCCCACCCTCTGACACGCCATCACGCGTGTTGCTTGGATACGCGTGATGGCGTGTCCCCCGCCTCTCTCCCAGAAGGCGAGGCGGGATTTTCATCTTGAAGCATCAAGGCAGGTTACAGGGTGCCGGATTGACGTCAATGCGTGTCACGCCATCTTTGGGCAACATGAAGGTCACATAGACCACTACCTCTTCGGTCGTGGACTCATTTCGCGCGTTGTGCGTATGGTTGCCCGGATCCATAAAAGTACTGCCCTGCGAGTAAGCCACTCCTGTGCAGGTGGTATCATAAAAAGTCAGAGTGCCGGCGGCGACCACTGCCCAGAGGGGACCACCGTGCTGGTGCCAACCAAATACTCCGCCCGGCGCAACGGTATACTTGACCAGTGTGACGTTTGAGACGTCCGCACGAACGACTCCCGTTTCGGGCTTGAATTTTGCCCGGACCGCGTCCCCCAAGTTCCCTGAAGCGATTGGTTGCGCGGTCACGCCAGATCCGGGGGTGGCTTCCGATGTGTTAACCCAGAGCGCGAGACTGGACAGGATGACCAGAACCAGCGCGATTGGAATCAATTTGCTTTTGTACATTGCAGTTGTTCCTTTCTGTCGCCTGAGCCATCTCCTTTTGGCGACTTGTGAGGGTACCTCACGGTATGTTTGTTTTGAAAGAGCAGAGTCTTGTGAAACTTTCGATTGTTGGCTGCGACAGATTCCCGTAGCCCATTTCGGAAGTTTAAAATGCTCGCTCCACGATTTGTTGCAGTGCTACCCACCTTCTTGTAAATGTCCCGCAAAGCAGCCGATGTTCGCGTTTTGATTGGCGGTCTTGCTTTCTTTTACGGCATCGCGCAATTTCCCTTTGCCTTGGGACATTGGGGGGGATGGTGTCCGGGATATCCTCGCCCAATTCTCGGCGCGGGACACGCTTTGCCACGTGGGCAGCGCGTCGGTGTCGCTCTCTGGCGCGCAAGGACCGGGTCCGCATCAAAGGGTCCGCTTTGTGCGCTGTCTCGCAAAACCGTATCGCTAGCCGGGTACTCCGCTGCCGCATTCGCCGAGTGAACTGCCGCCAACACGAACGCGGTCAGGAGTACACCGAACAATGCGCTGACCATGAGTTTGAATGTAAGACGGGCGTTCATAGAATCCTCCTTTCTTGAAGAATTTCAATGGAACACATTGCGTAGGGCTTGTGCTTGTTTTCGTGTGTCCCGATTGATTGCCGCCATTAAAACAGAAAGAGGCATTCCAAACATCGTAGAAATGTACGGAGCTCTTGAAAACCAGTACGGAGATTTTTTGTACGGATGTTTCGGAGAAACAAAAAACCGTCGGAAATTCCGACGGTTCAAACACCGATTTGCTGCGACTCGTAAAGATGATTATTCTCGCTTGCCCAATCCCTTTTCCACCGCCCATTTCCGAATTTCGGCGCGGCTGGTGAATCCCAGCTTGTTGAGAATGTTCGTCACGTGCGTCTCGACGGTGCGCTCGCTGACGACGAATGCATCGGCAATTTCGCGGTTCGACTCGCCCTGCGCGATGCGCGCGGCGATTTCGCGTTCGCGTTCGGTCAAGCCATTAAATTCCTTTTTCGCCGCTTGGCGGGTCATGCGCGGGCGAGTGGCGTCTTCGGGCGTGCTTGGCATTTCAAGAGCATAAGCAATGGCTTGCTCCTGTGTCATTGCGCGACCTTCCGCCCATGCCCGGTCAAAATCCGCTTGTTCCATCGCGCGGCGAATGTCCGCTATGCTTTGCTCTTGAGTTTCACGCTCCCGGTCATTTCTACGCATAGTGATCGTTTCCATCAACGCAATGCTCGCCGCCAGAAGCCGTGCCGCGCGCCTGTACTGTCCTTGCGCCGCGGCGAGCGCGGCGAAGCTGTTCAGACACCAAAAAATGTTAGCGGGACTGCCAATTGCGTTTGAGAGCTGAATGCTTTCCGTCAGCATTTCTCTTGCCCGGGTATAGTCCCCCGCATAGACCGCGAGACGTCCCAGCCATTGGAGCATCCACGCGATCCCGGGTTTCAGTTTTGCCGCCCGTGCCAGTTCCAGGGTCTCGTTAAAGCGAATTGACGCCTGCTGCCAGTTCTGTTGCTCAAATGATAGGTTTCCTAATTGCATAAGCGTATAAACCATCCAGAGATGGTTTTGCTGCTGCCGCGACAGCGCGAGACTGGATGCCAAGAGCTCTTCACCGCGCGCAAAATTACCCAGCTCCGCCTCTACGATTCCCATGCCATGCAATGCGTAAGCCGCTTCAAGGTCATCTTTTAGTTCGGTGGAAATTTGCAAACTCTCTTGATAACACGCCATCGCAGCGGGCAAATCGTCTTGTACCTCCCGTATTCGCCCCCGCATCAAGAGCGCATGGGCATAGGCGGGTCGGTCTTGAACCGTACGCAAGATTGCGAAACTCGCATCCGTTAAACGCTCTGCTTCGACGTAATCATTGGCGATAAAGGCAAGGAATGATGCATCTGCAAAAGCGCGTGCGGCGCGGGCGCTGGGTCTCGCCTTCCCCGGGAGTTCGAGAAACTTGGTCATCCAGCTTCTGCCCTCGCTCCAATACGCCCGATGCCTCCAAAATTCAAAAAGGGACGCGGCAACGCCAAGCCCGCGCTCCCAATCTTGGTTCTCGAATGACCAAGCCAGAGCGGCTCGAACATTGTCGAGTTCGCGTTGGGTGCGGTCAAGCCATTCAACCGCTCCGGCATGATAGAAATGCGGTTCTGCGGTCTCTGCGAATTGAAGAAAAAATTCCAAATGCCGCGTGCGCAGCAAATTGATTTCGTCTGCTTGACGTAATTTCTCGAATGCGTATTCGCGAATCGTCTCCAACATCCCATAGCGCGTCTCGTCACCTTGCTGGTCAACAATGACGAGCGATTTGTCCACGAGATGCGAAAGGAGGTCGAGGATGGAGGTCGCAGGTAGCAAGTTGTAAGTAGTAGGGAGCGAATCTTGCTTGCTACCTGCTACCTGTTCCCTACTACCTATCACCCACTCTGCCGCTTCCAACGTACCCCCGCCTGCAAACACAGACAGACGCCGCAAGAGTACGCGTTCTTCTTCCGAGAGTAACTCGTAACTCCAATCAATCGCCCCGCGCAGGGTCTGGTGACGCGGGAGCGCCATGCGATTTCCGGTGGCAAGCAATCGAAAACGGTCGTCCAAACGCGCCGCGATTTCCGCAGTCTGTAATACCTTGACGCGTGCCGCCGCCAACTCGATTGCCAGCGGAATCCCATCCAGACGTTGACAGATATGCGCGATGGCGGCTGCGTTCAATTCGGTCAACTTGAAATTCGGCTGAACAGCCACCGCGCGCGTCACAAACAACTGCACGGCTTCGTATTGCGTCAACTCGGCAAAAGTCGGGCGCGGCTGCTGCGCATCGGGCAGTGAAAGCGGCGGCACAATCCAAGTCGTTTCGCCCGCAATGCCGAGGGCTTCACGACTCGTGGCCAGCACGCGTACATGCGGGCATGCGCGCAGAAGCGCGTCGGCGAGACGCGCGCACGCGTCAATCAAATGCTCGCAGTTATCCAACACCAACAACATTTCTTGCGCGCGCAAATACTCGATGAGCGCATCGAGAATCGGTTGCCCGGGCTGTTCGCGCACACCTAACGTCGCCGCGACCGTTCCCGCCACCAGCGCGGGGTCGGACAGGGGCGCGAGTTCGATGAACCA